>JBQCIQ010000001.1:0-9834 GCA_051953595.1 Conexibacter sp.
CGCCGGCCGGGCGCGGCGCACCATCTGAGGACGAGCGCCGGCGCGGTCGCCTACTACCTGTCGCCCCCCGCGGCGCGCGCGCCGGGGAGGCGCGCGCTGACCGCGCCGATCGTGCGCGAGCTGCGGCCCCTGCTCGTCCCGCCGCTGGCGATCTTCGCCGCCTGGCGCCGCCTGCGACGCGATCCCCATCCGCTCGGCGGATCGTCGCGCCGGCCGCAAACGCACCTCGGTTCGGTAGTGACAGCGTGCGGACCGCGGCGATCTACGGAAGCATGAAATCCCCAGTTCCGGGGACGATGGGCGCCATGGAAACCGTGACTCCGTCTCCCGCTCCCTCGCTGGGCCGCGCCTCGCTCTCCACCTCGCGCGTCGCCGTCCAGCGCGCCGTCGCCGCGCGCACGACGACCGCGCGCTCGGCGGGTGCCCGCACGCTCGGCCACCAGCTTGAGCGGGACCGTCTCGAGCAGCGCGCCGTGCGCGTTCGGCAGGTCATCCACGCGCTGCGCGAGCGGGCTGAGGCGAGGGACACGGCCGGTGGCGCTCCGCGTCCGCTGAAGGCGGCGATCGAAGACTTCGGCCGCGAGCTGGCGGAGCTCGAACGGCGCCTGCGCCACCCCTGATCAGCCGAGCCCGGCGAGCTTGCGCAGCAGCAGCTCGAACTGGCGGCGCTCGTCGGCGTCGAGCGCGCCGAACAGCTCGTCGCCGAGCCGCTTGGCGATCGCGCGCCCGCCTCTGAGCGCCGCCTCGCCCTCGGACGTGAGGTGAATCGCGCGCTTGCGCCGGTCCTGCGGCTGCACGCGCCGCTCGGCGAGTCCGCGCTGCTCCAGTCCGTCGAGCGTGGCGACGAGCGTGCTCGCGTCGATCTCCGAGGCGGCCGCCAGCTCGTGCTGCGTGAGGCCGGGTTTCGCGGCGACGATGTTCAGGGCAGCAAACTCCCGCAGGTGCAAGCCGCTGTCCGCAAGCGCGGCGGCGAAGCGCATGCGCGAGCGTGCGGCCACCCAGTTCAGCAGGAAGCCGGAGTACTGCGCGAGCTGCGGCGGCGGTCTCTCCCCGTCGACCATGGTCATGCGTAACACGAATTCTACGCGTACCCATTCATTCGTGATACAAACGACTTCATGACCGCTCTCACCCGCTGGGTCCTCGCCCACCGCAAGCTCGTCGTCGCCTTCTGGATCGTGCTGACCGTCGTCGGCGTCGTCACCGTCAACAACGCGACCAGAGGCATGAACCAGAAGTTCTCCGTGCCCGGCCGCGAGGGCTGGGACACGAACGTGCAGATCCAACGGCTCTACAGAGGCACCGGCGGCAACGCCGCGCCGCTCGTGCCGGTCGTGCAGCTGCCGGCGGGGAGAACGGTGAAGACGGCTGCCGTGCGCGCCGAGCTGCGCGGGGTGGAGGACAAGCTGAGAGCGGCGATCCCCGGCGCGCGCGTGGCCGGCTACGGCTCGACCGGCGATGCGGCGTTCGTCTCCAGAGACGGCCGCACCGCGTTCGCGATCGCGTTCGCGCCGCCGGACCCGAACCAGCCGTTCGGCGACAACCCCAGAGCGGAGAGAAGCGCGCGCAAGGCGCTGGCCGGCGTGCAGGTCGGCGGGGCGCCGGTGCACCTCAGCGGCTGGGACGCGCTCAACGCGCAGAGCGGCGACTCGAACGGTCCGGGCCTGCTGCTGGAGGCGCTGCTCGGCGGCCTCGGCGCGCTCGTCGTGCTCGGCTTCGTGTTCGGATCGCTGCTCGCGTTCGTGCCGATCCTGATGGCGATCCCGGCGATCATGACCTCGTTCCTGGCCGCGTACGGAATCGAGCAGGTGGCCGGCGTCTCGCCGATCGTGCAGTTCCTGATCGGCCTCGTCGGCCTCGGCGTCGCGATCGACTTCTCGCTGCTGATCTGCATGCGCTGGCGCGAGGAGCGCGCACACGGGCGCGCCGGCGACGAGGCGATCGTGCGCGCGATGGAGACGGCCGGCCGTGCCGTCGTCTTCTCCGGCACGACGGTCGCGATCGGTCTGCTCGCGCTGATCGCGCTGCCGCTGCCGTTCCTGCGTTCGATGGGTTACGGCGGCATGCTGATCCCCGTGATGAGCGTCGCAATCGCGCTGACGCTGCTGCCGGTCGTGCTGCACTCGCTCGGGAGACGACTCGACTGGCCGCACGTCCGCACCGACGACCAGGCGTCGCGCTTCTGGACGCGCTGGGCGAGAGCGATCGTGCGGCACCGCATGGTCTCCGCCGGCGTCGCGCTGCTTATCGTCGGCGCCTTGGTCGTCGCGGCGACGGCGATGCACCCTGGCCTCGCCGACCTCGACACGGTCGCCAAGCAGGGGGACGCGAAGACGGGCCTCGTCGCGCTGGAGCAATCCGGCATCGGCGGCGGCGCGCTCGTGCCGAACGAGGTGCTGGTGAGAGGGACCGCGCCGGAGGGCGTCGCGAGAGCGCTCGCGGGCGTCGACGGGATCTCCGGCGCGACCGCGCCGAGCGATCCCGCGTGGCGCCAGGGCGGCAGCGCGATCGTGCTGGCGTTCCCGGTCGACGACGGCTCGACGGCTGCCGGTCGCGCGCTCGTAGGCGACGTGCGCGAGGTTGCGCACGCGCAAGGCGGCGGCGTCCAGGTCGGCGGTCAGCCGTCACAGAACAAGGACTTCATCGACGCCGTCTACGGCAACTTCCCGCTGATGCTCGCTTTGGTGGGCATCGTCACGTTCCTGCTGCTTGCGCGCGCGTTCCGCTCGGTGCTGCTGCCGGCGAAGGCGGTGCTGCTGAACGTGCTGAGCGTCGCGGCGGCATGGGGCGTGCTCGTGCTCGTGTGGCAGGAGGGCTACGGCTCGGACCTCATCTGGGGGATCCCGGCATCGGGCTCGATCACGTCGTGGATCCCGCTGATGGTGTTCGCGTTCCTGTTCGGCCTCTCGATGGACTACGAGGTCTTCATCCTCTCGCGCGTGCGCGAGGAGTACGACGCCACTGCCGACACGAACGAGTCCGTGGTGCGTGGGATCGGCCGTACCGGCCGGCTCGTGACGAGCGCGGCGCTGATCCTGTTCCTCGCCTTCATGTCGCTCGCGTCGAGCCCAGGCACGCAGGTGAAGGTGCTCGCGACCGGCCTCGCCGCCGGCATCCTGCTCGACGCGACGGTGATCCGCGCGCTGCTCGTGCCCGCGGCGGTGTCGCTGTTCGGCAAGGCCAACTGGTGGCTGCCGGACTGGTTCGCGCGCCTCCTGCGCGTCCAGCCCTCCCACGCCCTCGACCGCCCGCCCGCCGGCGCGCGCCCGGCGGCGGAGGCGGAGTGAACCCGGCTTAGGCGACCGCCGCGCGCAGCGCGTCCGACGGCGCGTAGCGCGTGGCGGGACCCTGGCCGGTCTGCACGAGCAGACCCGCCTCGACCATGCGCCGCAGGTCCGAGCTGGCGGTGCCGGCGGACACGTCGGCTTCGCGTGCGTAGCTCGTGCGGTCGCACGCGTTGAACAGCGCCTGCTCGAGGCCGATCACGAACCGGTCGGGCCATCCGCGCTCGTCGGCAAGTCGCTCGAGCTGCTCCCAGCGCATCGCGGCCTCCTGCACCTGCGCAAGACGTCGTCGTGCCTGGTCGAGATGGGCGCGTATGCAGAACGCGACCCAGTCGCTCGCGTCCCGACTCGGGTCGTCTGTCGCGCCGTGCGCGCGCTGCAGCTGCTCGTAATAGGCCGGCGTGTGCTCGCCGAGGTACTCCTCGATCGAGGCGAACTCGGGCGTCAGCAGACCGTCGCGCGCGAGCACGAGCGACTGCACGATGCGCGACACACGACCGTTGCCGTCGCGGAACGGGTGGACGGAGACGACGTGGAGATGCGCCATTGCCGCGCGCACGACGACATGTGCGTCGGGATCGCCGTCACCGAGCCACGCCACGACCTCTCTCATCAGCTGCGGCACCTCGCCGGCCGGAGGCGCCTGGTAGACGACTCGCCTGCGGCCGTCCACGACCCCGACGGGGGTCGTGCGCCACATGCCGGGCTCCTGGTCGCGCTGGAACGAGCAGGCGTCGTAGTGCAGGTCGAGGATCACGCGGTCGAGCCAGCGGAAGGCCGGATCTCGCGCCATGACGCCGACGTGGTTCATCGCGCGGGCGTAGCACTCGACCGCCTGCTGAGCCGTCTCGCCGCTCCCGGCGCGTGCCGCGCCTGTGACGAGCGACAGCGCCTCCTCGCTGCTGACGTGGAAGCCCTCGATGCCCGTTGACTGCGCAATCGTCGTCGCCTTGACGAGGCGTCGCAGCGTCCCCATCCACGGCGCGGGGCGATGCGTCTCGCGGTTCAGCTTCGCGCGCAGCTCGTCCAGCTCGGCGAGGTTGCGTTCAGCGCGACTGTCGAGGCGCGGAGCAGCAAAGAGCACAGGCCACATGTTAGACGATCGATCGTCTAGTCGTCTACACGATAAATCGTGCAAAGATGTATAGGTGTTCCGAACACCGATACACTGCGACGATGGCTGATGCAGCGCCGCTCGCGCGCGCGTCCGTGCCGGACCAGGTGTTCGGGCGGCTGTGCGAGGAGATCCTGTCGGGCCGCTATCAGCCGGGCGAGCGGCTGCCGACGCAGCGGGCGCTCGCGGCCGACCTCGACGTCAACATCGCCACCGTCCGCGAGGCGATCAAGCGGCTGGAGCAGCTGCGCCTCGTCGAGGTCCGCCACGGCGACGCGATGCGCGTGCGCGACTGGCGCACGTCGGGCGGGCTCGATGCGCTCGCGCTGCTGACCAGCGTCGACGGCGACGTCGTGCGCTCGCTGTTCGAGGCGCGGCGGCTGCTGTTGAGCGAGGCCGCGCGGCTCGCGGCGGCGCGCCGCAGCGACCGGCAGGCGGCGGCGATCGAGGAGCTGGCCGGTGCGGTTGCCACGGCCGGCGACGACGAGGGCGCGCTGTTGGCCGACTGGCACTTCATGGCGGCGGTCGTCGACGCCGCCGGCAACATCGTCTTCCAGCTGATCATGAACTCGGTGCGCGAGCTGTACCTGCCGCGCATCGGCGCGTTCGGCGGGATCGTCGCGCACCGCGACGCGTGGGCGCCGACCTACCTGCGCGCCGCCGCGGCGATCCGCGCCGGCGACGGCGACGGCGCCGCGGCGGCGGTCGCCGAGCTGGCGCTCGCGCAGGAGCAGGCGATGGCGGCCGCATGAGGAAGCCGGCCGATCCCGCCCGCCGCGGCCTCGACGTGTTCGTCGACGCGGCGCCGCAGCCGCAGCGCTCCGGGCTGCGGCTGCTGCTCGCGCTGCGGCGCCGCCCCCGCGGCCGCCGCCTGCTCGCCCGCGCTCACGCGCTCGACCAGCTCGCGAACGGCCTGCTCGCGATGGGTCGCTACGAGGATCCCGTCAACGCCGTCCCGCTCGGCTGGGACGCCGACGCGATCGCCGCGCGCGGTCGCGCCCTGCGACGCGAGGAAGGGCTGCTGTGAGCGCCGCGGGCCACCGCCGCGAGGCGCGCACGATCGACGCCGACGTGTGCGTGATCGGCGCGGGCGCGGGCGGCGCCGTCGTCGCGGCCGAGCTGGCGGAGGGCGGCGCGTCGGTCGTCGTGCTGGAGCAGGGTCCGCGCCACGACGCCGACCGCTTCAGCGCGCGCCCGCTGGAGATGCTGGCGCGGCTCTACCGCGACGGCGGCCAGACGACGACGCTCGGCACGCCGCCGGTCCTGCTGCCGCTCGGGCGCGGTCTCGGCGGCACGACGCTCGTCAACAGCGGCACCTGCTTCCGCACCCCATCCGCGGTGCTGGAGCGCTGGCGGCGCGAGTTCGGGCTCGAAGCGCTTGCCGACGAGAACGCGCTCGACCCCTGCTTCGCGCGCGTCGAGCACGCCCTCTCCATCCAAGCGGTCACGCCGGAGCTGGCCGGCAGAAACGCCGCGATCGCGCGCCGCGGGGCGCAGGCGCTCGGCTGGTCGCACGGCTTCCTCAGACGCAACGCGAGAGGCTGCGTCGGCTCGGGCGTGTGCGCGTTCGGCTGCCCCACCTCGGCCAAGCAGCACGTCGGCATCACCTACGTGCCCCGCGCCGAGGCGGCCGGCGCGCGCGTGATCGCCGGCGCCGACGTGCGCCACGTCCTGACGGCGCGGGAACGGGCGACCGGCGTCGAGGCGCGGCTGCTCGCCGGCGGGCGGATCGAGGTGCGCGCTCCGACCGTGATCGTCGCGGCCGGCACGATCCACACGCCGCTGCTGCTCGCGCGCAGCGGGCTCGGGCGCGGCTCCGGCCAGCTCGGCCGCAACCTCGCGCTGCACCCGGCGACGGGCGCCTTCGCGCTGATGGACGAGGTCGTCGACATGGCGAAGGGCGTGCCGCAGAGCTTCTACGTCGACGAGTTCGCGGCCGAGGGGATCATGTTCGAGGGCGTCGCCGGGCCGCCGTCGTACACGGCGATGGCGCTGCCGCTGAGCGGGCGCCGACACGCGGCCGCGATGGCGGACTACCGCAGGCTCGCGATGTTCGGCCTGATGGTGAGCGACAGATCGCGCGGCAGCGTGCGCTCGCTCGCCGGTCGGCCGGTGATCCGCTACGAGTTGGTCGAGGAGGACGTCGCCGCCTTTCGCATCGGCCTCGCGCGGATGGAGGAGCTGTTCCGCGCGGCCGGCGCCCGCGAGGTCTACCTGCCGCTGCCGCAGGGCGTCGCGCCCGAGCGGGCGCGGGCGCGCGACCTCAAGCTGATGGCGTTCCACCCGCTCGGGACCGCGCGCGCCGACGCGCGCCCCGCGCACGGCGTCGTCGACGGCGACCTGCAGCTGCACGGCACGCGCGGCGTCTACGTCGCCGACGGCTCGGTCGTGCCGAGCGCGCTCGGCGTGAACCCGCAGCTGACGATCATGGCGCTCGCGACCCGGCTCGCCTTCGGGCTGCTGGAGCGTCCCGTCCCGCGTACCCACGACGAGGAGGCCCATGTCCTTTCTGATTGACCCGGCCCTGCTCTACGCCGGCGGTCGCACGTACGCGGCGACGACGCCGCCGGAGGAGCGCACGACCGCGAACGACCTCAAGGTCATGGCGCAGACGATGGCCTTCTTCTACGCGGTCAGCGTCGGCCTCTATCTCGACCAGGCGTGGACGAAGCCGATCTGGCGCGCCTGTCGCGCGAAGTCCGGCCGCGACTGGATGATCAACTCCGGCGTCACCAGGTTCGACGCCGCCGGAGCCGGTCCGCGCACCCACAAGCTCGCCGCCGCGATGTTCGCCACCTACCCGCTGTGGCTTTGGCTGGGGATGCGTGGGTAGGCCCCCAGAGCACCCGACTCTCTGGAGGGACACCGTGTTCGAGCGGCTCAACACACCGCAGGAGGCCTACAACTACAAGCTCGGCGCCGCGCTGGAGATGGAGCGCACCGTGCTCGACATGCTCGACAAGAACTGCGAGGAGGCGCAGCACGAGCAGGTCCGGCAGCTGTTCCGCCACCACCAGGACGAGACGCGCCAGCAGATCGCCAATATCGAGCAGGCGTTCGCGCTGCTCGGCTGGGACGTCGACACCTCCCCGTGCCCCGCGATCGAGGGCCTGGACAAGGAGGGCAGAGCGAACGCCAAGAAGACCGACGACGCGCTCGTCGACGGCGTCCTGCTGCAGGGCGCGGCCGAGGTGGAGCACCACGAGATCGGCGTCTACGAGAACCTGATCATCAACGCGAGAGCGATGGGCCGCAGCGACGTGGTTCGCCTGCTGGAGCAGAACCTCGAGCAGGAGCGGCACACGCTCAGAGAGGTGCTGCAGGCGGAGGAGCGCGAGGCCGCGACGATGCTGTAGGGGCACGGCCAGGGGCCGCTCGTCAGGAACGGGCGGCCCCCAGTTCACCGTTTCTATATTAGGGAGACGGTGATCCTCGCGGTGCCGTTTAGCACGGTCACGGGGCCGGTGCCGTTCAACGTTGCGTTTGCCCTGCAGGTCGCGCCGTTGAACAACCTGATCGTCCTTTCTTCCAGCCACGTGAACGTCGACAGCACGCCGCCGACGACATTGAAGCGGCCGTAGGCGAGCTGTTCAGGCCTCGCCTGGTATAGGCACTTCACCCCGAAGGGTTCTCTGACTAGGAACGCCAGCGATTCGATCGATACCGTGATCGAGCCTATGTTCGGTAGCGTCCCGGTGAACGACTCGTACCTCACGTTCCATGGCAGGGTCTGGGGCACCACGTTGCCTTCTAGCACTTCTTCGCCGTTTAGGGCGAAGAAGTCGCCCCTGGCGCACGTTTCGTGGGCCACCCTCGCCCTCGTGATGTAACCGATTAGGAGGCCCCTCGTCTTCGCGAAGCTCCTGCTGTGAAAGGTGCCTTCCATCGTTACGTCACATTCGGTCACCTGGGTAGGTGTGATCGACATCGGCGTCCAAATTATTCTGAAGCTCTGACTGCTGACCGAGAGGTTCCTCGCCGATGCGGCACTGAGGCAGCTGGCGAGCGCAAGCGCAGCCGTAACGGTGAGCGCTGAGAGCAAGAGCTTGCGAGGTGCAGACATGATTGCCTTTCTGGTCGGCCGCAGAGAGCCGACATCTGCGGCGTCGGACAGGGTGAAGCGGCCGCGTCGAGCGCGCGGCGCGTGACCTCCTCTCGTGTCGAGGCGCCAGCGCAACTCCCCCAACGCGCTGGATGTCTGCAAGATTACATACCAAAAGATAGATTGTGAACGGCCGTTCAGCAGGCTTGGCGCCTCGGCGCGCCTCTGTGAGTGATCGCACACTCCGCTGTCCGGACGATCTGAGAGGGTCGGCTGGCTACACAGCCAGGAACTGTCGCCGCCGCCCGCCGAGTGGCGGCGGTCCGACCCGAGGAGGGCGCCGTGCAGACCGTCATGCTTCGCCTCGACGCGCTGATCCGCCGTCGCCGTCGCCTGTTCCTCGCCGCCTGGGCGCTGCTCGTGCTCGCGGCGCTGCCGCTCGCGGCGCGCCAGGCCGACCACCTGACGGGCGGCGGCTTCGACGTGCCGGGCTCGCAGTCGGTCGCGGTCCAGCACGCGGTCGAGCGCGACTTCGCCCGCGCGCAGGGCTCCACGCTCGCCGCCGTGCTCGTCCCGCGCGGCGGCGCCACGAGCGCTCGGCTGCAGGCGGCGCTGCGCAGAGTCGACGCCGCGGCCGGCACGGTCGACCAGGTCGCGCTCGCGCCGGCGGCCCGCGCGCGGGCGCTGCAGCAGCTCGCGCACGACGGCCCGCGCACGCTCGTCGTCCCCCTGCAGACGCGCGTCGGCGACTCCGACGCGATCGACGTCGCGGTCGACCTGCGCAAGCGGCTCGGCATCGCCGACCAGGCGGCGGACGCGCCGGTCGCCTTCCACCTCGTCGGCCAGGGCGCGCTGTGGGCCGGCATGCAGGACCTCACCAAGAGCGACCTCAGAGCGGCCGAGTCGACCGGCTTCCCGCTCGTGCTGCTGATCCTGCTCGCGGTCTTCGGCTCGCTCGTCGCGGCGCTGCTGCCGGTCGCGCTCGGCGTCGTCGCGGTGATGGTCACCGGCGCGCTGATCTACGCGCTCTCGCTGCTGACCGGCATGAGCGTGTTCGTCACGAACATGGCCTCGATGATCGGGATCGGCGTCGCCGTCGACTACTCGCTGTTCGTGCTCGCGCGCTACCGCGAGGAGATCGCCGCCGGCCGCGCGCCCGACGACGCGCGTGCGATCGCGCTCGCCACCTCGGGCGTCGCCGTCACCTTCTCCGGGCTCACGGTGATCGTCTCGCTCGCGGGCCTCTTCATCGTCGACACGATGTCGGTGCGCTCGATGGCGCTCGGCGCGATCCTCGTCGTCGCCGTCTCGGTGCTGGCCGCGACGACGCTGCTGCCGGCGCTCATCAGCATCGCCGGCCGGCGCGCGTGGAGCCGGGGCGCGTGGTCGGGAGC
>JBQCIQ010000002.1:0-6514 GCA_051953595.1 Conexibacter sp.
CGGCACGTCGCTGGAGGAGGCGCACGAGATCGCGCATGCGATCCAGGACGCGATCGCCGCGCGGCTGGGCGGAGCCGACGTGCTGATCCACCTGGAGCCGGCCGACCGCGTGCGCCCGGGCACCGAGTGGGCACGCAGCGAGCCGCCTACCGCAGGTTGATCGCGGCCGAGCCGGCGACCGCGAGCACGACGCAGGCGTAGCCGACGTAGCCGCTGGCGAGCAGCAGCACGACGCCGATCAGGCAGGCGCCGACGGTCACGAGCCAGGCGATGCGCGAGAGCGGCACTCGCGTATTCTCGCCCGTCGGCATGACGGCTCCGCTGACGCCCGCGCTTGCGCTCGCCTACCTGCGGGAGCTGTCCGTCGACGTGCGCGCCGCGGTCGTGCTCGGTCCGAACGGCCAGCTGCTGGCGGGTGACGAGCAGATCGCCGAGCGCGCACGCGCGCTGCTGGAAGCGAATTCGGCGCCGCTCGCGGCGGATGGGACGCTCCACGCCGCGCGCCTGCCCGGGGGCGGCGGTTTGGCGGTCCTTGCAGGGAATTTTGCGTTGCGGGAGCTGCTTGAGCACGACCTCGTGCGGCTCGCCGAGGCGGTCGGCGAGACGCCGGAAACACGAGATTCCCCGTAACGACGGGCGTTTCGGCGTTGTTCCCGTCCGCGAGGGTTGTTAGCTTCGGCCATCCCCCGAACACCTCGAAGGAGGAAGACGTGACGAAATCCGAGTTCGTCGACCAGGTCTCCGCGAACAGCGGGCTCAGCAAGAAGGATGCAGGCGATGCCGTCGACGCGGTCCTCCAGACGATCGAGGACGCGCTGAAGCGTGGGAGCGAAGTGACGTTCTCCGGCTTCGGGAAGTTCCACGTCGCCGAGCGCAGCGCGCGCGAGGGCCGCAACCCGAGCACGGGCGAGAAGATCCAGATCGCCGCCTCCCGCGTCCCGCGCTTCACGCCGGGGTCGGGCCTCAAGAAGGCCGTCAAGGGCTAGCAGGGCGGGTCGACGCGCGTCCACGACGTGCGTCCGCGTCCGTGAGCCTTCGGCCGGTCCCGTCGCCGCCGCCCGCGGTGGCGGGACCTGTCGTGACGCGCCGACCGCGCAGATAACATCGGCGCGGGATGGCAGAACGGAACCCCGCACGCCTGGCGGCGCCGCTCGCGCTGCTCGTGGCCGCCGTCGCCGTCGTGATCGTCGTCGCCGCGTCGAGGTCGACCTCGTCGAGCAGTGCGCCGGCGGCAACGCGCACCACGATCACGCAGCCCGCAAGGCACTCCAGACGAGCTGTGCCACACGTCTACGTGGTGAAGGCCGGCGACACGCTGAGCGTGATCGCTGACAGGGCCGGCGTCTCACTCGACGAGATTCAGCGCCTCAACCCGGACGTCGATCCGAACGCGCTGCAGACCGGCGAGCGTCTCAAGCTGTCCCCGTGATCTCCTTCCGCGCGCGCCCGCCGCGTCGCCTCTTCGCGCTCATCGCCGTGCTGTGCGCGTGCACGTTCATGGTCGCGACGACGGCCCGCGCGACGGCCGCGATCCCGAACCCGCCGTCGCTCTCGGCGCGCTCGGCCGCCGTCTTCGAAAGCTCCACCGGCAGGCCCGTGCTCGGGCGCGCGGCCGGACAGCGGCGGCTGATCGCCAGCACGACGAAGATGATGACCGCGCTGCTGACGGTCACGTCGGTGAGACTCGACCACCTCTGCACCGCGCCGCCCTATGCGGCCGGGCCGCTCGAGACCCAGATCGGCCTGCGGGCCGGCGAGCGCATGCGCGTGCGCGACCTGCTGCGCGCCGTGCTGCTGCCGAGCGCGAACGACGCCGCCGCCACGCTGGCGGTCTGCGTCGGCGGCTCGCGCGTGGCGTTCGTCGCGCGCATGAACGCGCGTGCGCGCCAGCTCGGCTTGACGCACACGCACTTCTCGACGCCGATCGGTCTCGACGACCGGGGCAACTACTCGACCGCCGCGGACCTCGTGCGGCTCGCGATCGCCGCGCGTCAGCAGCCGTTCCTGCGCCAGACGATGGACCTGCGCAGCGCCGTCCTGCGCAGCGGCGACCACGTTCGCACCGTCGTCAACCGCAACACGCTCGTGCAGCGCGTGCCGTGGGTGGACGGCGTCAAGACCGGTCACACGAACGCGGCCGGCTACATCCTCGTCGCCTCCGGCACACAGCACGGCACGACGTTCGTCGCCGCGGTGCTCGGCGACCCGTCCGAGGGTGCGCGCAACGCCGACGCGCTCGCGCTGCTGAAGTGGGCCTTCGCCAGCTTCCGCGTCGCCGCGCCGGTCAGACGCGGTGCGGTCTACGCGCGTCCGGCGGTGAAGCACCGGCCGGACGAGCACGTCGCCGTCGTCGCGGCGCGCGACGTGCGCGAGCTGCTGCGGCGCGATGCGCGGGTGCGGCTCGCGATCGACGTCCCGAAGGAGCTGGAGGGGCCGCTGCCGCCGCGGACGGTCGTCGGCAGCGCGACGGTGCGGGCGAACGGGCGCCCGATCGCGCGAGTTGCGCTGGTCACGCGGGAGCGGGTCCCGGAGGTCGGGCTGCTCGAACAGGCCGGGCGGGCGCTCGACGGCCCCGGTAGCCTGGTAGCCGTCGCGGCGCTGCTGACCGGCGCGGGCGCCCTGCTCCTGCGAGCGCGCGGCGCGCGCCGCCGCGAGCGCCGACGGGCGGACATGGAGGCAGCATGATCATCACCGTCACCCTCAACACGGCGATCGACAAGACGCTCGAGGTGCCGAACTTCCGCATCGGCCGCCGCCATCGCTCCGTCGCGCAGGCGACGATGCCCGGCGGCAAGGGCGTGAACGTCGCGCGCGCGATCAAGCTGCTCGGCCGCCCCGTGATCGCGACCGGCTTCGCCGGCGGCTCGACCGGCACGCGCATCGTCGACGCGCTCACGGCCGAATCGGTCCTGACCGACTTCGTCCGCATCGGCGAGGAATCGCGCACGAACACGGCGGTTCTCGACCCGACGACCGGCGTCCAGACGGAGATCAACGAGCGCGGTCCGGCGGTCTCCGAGCGCGAGATGGAGCTGTTCCGCGACAAGCTGCTCTACCTCGCGAAGGGCGCGAAGCTGTGCGTCTTCGCCGGCAGCCTGCCGCGCGACGTCGAGCCGGACGTCTACGGCGGGCTGATCAGGGAGCTGAAGAAGCTCGGCGTCACGACGGTCGTCGACACCGACGGCGAGCCGCTGCGCCACGCGGTGCGCGCCGAGCCGGACGTCGTCTCGCCGAACGTGGGGGAGGCGGAGGAGCTTGTCGGCCACGAGTTCAACGACGACGACGAGCAGGCGCTGGGCATCGCGGAGGTCGTCGAGCTGGGCGCGCGCGAGGCGATCATGACGGTGCCCGACGGCTGCTTCGCGCACGTGCTCGAGGAGACCGGCCCGCAGCTCTACCGCGTGCGCGTCGCCGAGCAGGAGGCGCGCGCCGCGGTCGGCTCGGGCGACGCGTTCCTCGCCGGCTACGTCGCCGCGCGCTACGACGGCGGCACGCCCGAGGAGTGCCTGCGCTTCGGCGTCGCCTGCGGCGCCGAGTCGACGCAGCATTTCGGCGCGGGCGTGATCGACCCGCAGGCGGTTGAGCGGCTGCTGCCGACCGTCGAGGCGGTGCCGCTGGTGCTGCCGGCCGAGGTCTCCTGAGACGGGAAGCGCCGGGCGCGCTGGTAGCATCGAACGCCCGGTGGTCGCCGCCCCCGCCGACGGCGTCCCCTTTCCCTCGACCCATACGGTGCAGCAATGGAGATAGAGATCGGCCGTGGTAAGAAGGCCCGTCGCGCGTACGGCTTCGACGACGTCGCGATCGTGCCCTCGCGGCGCACGCGTGACCCCGAAGACGTCGACATCTCCTGGACGCTCGGTCCGTACCGCTTTGAGCTGCCGCTGCTCGGCGCGGCGCTCGACGGCGTCGTCTCGCCGGAGACGGCGGGCATCATCGGCAGACTCGGCGGCCTCGCCGTGCTCAACCTCGAGGGCATCTTCTGCCGCTACGAGGACGTCGACGCGCAGCTGGAGCGGATCGCGCAGCTCGACCGCGACGAGGCGACGCGCGAGATGCAGGAGATCTACCGCGAGCCGGTCAAGCCGGAGCTGATCGCCCAGCGCATCCGCGAGATCAAGGAGCAGGGCGTCGTCGTGGCGGCCTCGCTCACGCCGCAGCGCGTGCGCGAGCACTACGAGGTGGCGCTCGAGGCCGGCCTCGACATCCTCGTGATCCAGGGCACGGTCGTCTCCGCCGAGCACGTCTCGACGGTCGCCGAGCCGCTGAACCTGAAGGAGTTCATCCGCGAGATCCCGGTGCCGGTGATCGTCGGCGGCTGCGCCTCCTACCCCACCGGCCTGCACCTGATGCGGACCGGCGCGGCCGGCGTGCTCGTCGGCGTCGGCCCCGGCGCGATCTGCACGACGCGCGGCGTGCTCGGCATCGGCGTCCCGCAGGCGACGGCGATCGCCGACGTCGCGGCCGCCCGCTCGCAGCACATGCTGGAGACCGGGGACTACGTGCGCGTGATCGCCGACGGCGGCATGAAGAACGGCGGCGACATCGCGAAGGCGATCGCCTGCGGCGCCGACGCGGTCATGCTCGGCTCGGCGTTGGCGCGCGCCTACGAGGCGCCCGGCCGCGGCTACAACTGGGGCATGGCGACGTTCCACCCGACGCTGCCGCGCGGCACGCGGGTCAAGACGCAGCAGAACGCGTCGCTTGAGGAGATCATCCACGGCCCCGCGCGCGAGAACGACGGCATGTTCAACCTGATGGGCGCGCTGAAGACCTCGATGGCGACGTGCGGCTACCGCGACATCGCCGAGTTCAACCGCGCCGAGCTGATGGTTGCGCCCGCGCTGCAGACGGAGGGCAAGCACCTCCAGCGCGACCAGCAGGTGGGGATGGGCTCCAACGGGCGGGCCGTCGCCCTCGTGAACGACTGACCTTGTCGACGACTGACGACCTCCCGCGCACGGACGCGGCGACCGCTGACCCGGCGGCGCCGCTCCAAGCCGCCGAAGAGGTCGTCGTGTTGGACTACGGGGGCCAGTACTCGCAGCTGATCGCGCGGCGCGTGCGCGAGTGCGGCGTCTTCTCAGAGCTGCTGCCGCACCACGTCGGCGCCGCCGAGGTCGCGCGCCGCAGACCGCGCGGGCTGATCCTCTCCGGCGGCCCGGCGTCCGTCTACGCGCCGGACGCGCCGAGACTCGACCCGGCACTGCTGGAGCTGGGCATCCCGGTGCTGGGCATCTGCTACGGCATGCAGCTGCTCACACGCGAGCTGGGCGGCGAGGTGCAGGGGGCGGAGGTGGGGGAGTTCGGCCGCTCGCAGTTGACGGTGAAGGAGCCCGGCCGGCTGCTGGCCGGCCTGCCGGCCGAGCAGACCTGCTGGATGTCGCACCGCGACACGGTCTTCGCGCCGCCGCCGGGCTTCACGGCGCTCGCGTCGTCGAGCGAGTCGCCGGTCGCGGCGCTGGAGTCGGTCGAGCGCGGCATCTACGGGATCCAGTTCCACCCCGAGGTCGTCCACACGCCCTACGGTCAGGACATTCTCACGCGCTTCCTCGAGGAGATCTGCGGCTGCGAGCGGACGTGGAGCGCCGGCTCGGTGATCGAGGACCAGATCGCTCGCATCCGCGCGCAGGTCGGCGACGGGCGCGTGATCTGCGGCCTCTCCGGCGGCGTCGACTCGTCGGTCGCGGCGCTGCTCGTCCACCGTGCGATCGGCGACCAGCTCACCTGCGTGTTCGTCGACCACGGGCTGATGCGCAAGAACGACGGCGATCAGGTGATCGCCGCCTTCCGCGACCACTTCCACGTCCCGCTCGTCGCCGTCGACGCGGAGGACCGCTTCCTGGCGAAGCTGAAGGGCGTCACCGAGCCGGAGGCGAAGCGCAAGGCGATCGGCGAGGAGTTCATCCGCGTCTTCGAGGAGGAGGCGGCGAAGCTGGCAGGCGAAGCCGGCGGCGGCGCGCGCTTCCTCGTGCAGGGCACGCTGTACTCCGACGTGATCGAGTCGGGCGGCGGCACCGGCGCGGCGACGATCAAGTCGCATCACAACGTCGGCGGGTTGCCGGAGGACCTCGAGTTCGACTTGGTCGAGCCGCTGCGCGCGCTGTTCAAGGACGAGGTGCGCGCCGTCGGCGCGGAGCTGGGGCTGCCGGAGCGGCTTGTCTGGCGCCAGCCGTTCCCGGGCCCCGGCCTTGCGATCCGCGTCGTCGGCGGCGAGGCGACGAAGGAGCGTCTGGACACGCTGCGCGACGCCGACGCGATCCTGCAGGACGAGATCCGCAAGGCCGGCCTGTACCGCGAGCTCTGGCAGTCGTTCTGCGTGCTGCCGGACATCCGCACGGTCGGCGTCCAGGGCGACGAGCGCACCTACGGCTACGTCGTCGTGATCCGCGCGGTCACGTCCGACGACGCGATGACAGCCGACTGGGCGCGGCTGCCCTACGACCTGCTGGAGCAGATCGCGGCGCGGATGATCGGCGAGCTGCGCGAGGTCAACCGGGTCGTGCTGGACATCACG
>JBQCIQ010000003.1:0-5718 GCA_051953595.1 Conexibacter sp.
AGCGCGTGGGTGACTATGTGTTCGGGTCCCATCTGGTGCCGCGCATCGACGTGGTGCTGGTTGATCGCCTCGCCTTGGTCGGTGCGCGCGCCCACCGCCGCGTCGATTTGGCCGGCGCTCAAGTCCGGCGGCAGCGCGTCCCGCGTCACCGTGGGAAGCTCGCGGGCCGCCGGGGGATAATCGCACTCGTGGGTGACGGCGACGACTTCGTCGCCGAGCCCCAGGGCGAACAGGATCTCCGTCGCCGACGGGACGAGGCTCACGATCCGCATGGGAGAGACGATATGGCACTGCTGAGCGACGAGCAGATCGCGACCGGCCTGGAGGGCCGCGAGTGGCGACACGAGGGAGAGGCGATCGTGCGCGACTGGCGCTTCGCGGACTTCGGCGCGGCGATCGCCTTCGTCGAGCGCGTGGCCGAGGTCGCGGAGGCCTCGAATCACCACCCGGACATCCTGGTCCACGGCTGGAACAAGGTGCGCCTGACGCTTTCGACGCACTCCGAGGGCGGGATCACCGCCGCCGACCTCGCGCTGGCGCAGCGGCTCGACACCCTCGGCTGACGCCGAGGACGCCGGGGGCGACTGCTACGGTTCGCGCCACCAGTCGATGAGCGACGACGACGACCTGTCCCGAAGTAGCGGCCCACATGTCGCCGCGGTGCCATGACCGCGCTGCTGCTCGTCGGCCTGCTGCTGCTGGTCGCCATCAACGGCTTCTTCGTAGCGGCCGAGTTCGCGCTCGTGCGCGCGCGCCGCTCGCGCATCGAGGAGGCGGCTGAGCAGGGCGAGGCCGGCGCGCAGACGGCGCTTGCCGAGCTGCAGGAGATCACCGAGTACCTGTCGGCCTGCCAGCTCGGCGTCACGCTCGCCTCGATCGGAATCGGCTTCCTCGGCGAGCCGGCGATCGCGGAGCTGATCAAGCCCGCGTTCGGCGGGCTCTCGCACGGCGTCGCGACGGCGATCGCGATCGCGATCGCGTACGTGATCGTGACGGCGGTGCACATCACCGTCGGGGAGCAGGTGCCGAAGGTGTGGGCGATCCAGCGCGCCGATCGCACGGTGCAGCGGATCTCGCGGCCGCTGCACCTGTTCGCGCGCGCCTTCCATCCGTTCGTGGCCGTGCTCAACCGCGCCTCGAACGGGATCCTGCGGCTGCTGAGAGTCGATCCGGACTTCGGCGACGAGGCGGGCGGCACGCCGGAGGAGCTGAAGCTGCTGATCGCCGAGTCCTATACCGGCGGCAAGCTCGACGCCGGCGAGGCGGGCATGCTCGCCGGCGTCTTCCATCTGCACGAGCAGGAGGCGCGTCAGGTGATGACGCCGATCCCTGCGGTCGTCACGTGCGACGTCTCCGAGACGGCGGAAGCGGCGCTGCGGCGCTGCGTCGAGTCCGGCCACACGCGCCTCGTCGTCACCGAGGACGAGAACACCGACCGCATCAAGGGCCTCGTGCACGCCAACTCGCTCGCGCGCCGGCTGATGGAGCAGGGGCCCGAGGCGACGATCGAGGGGCTGGTGCGCGACGCGCCGATCATCCCCGAGACGAAGCCGCTCGACGACCTGCTCGCAGACCTCCAGCGCCAGCGCAGCTCGCTCGCCGTCGTGGTCGACGAGTACGGCCGCACGGCGGGCGTCGTGACGGTCGAGGACATCGTCGAGGAGGTCGTCGGCGAGATCGCCGACGAGACGGATCCGACGGCCGGGGGGGTGCGCCGGCTGCCGAACGGCGACTGGTTCGTGCGCGGCCACGTCGCCGTCACCGACTTGGAGGACTACGGCCTCGCGCTGCCGGTCGACACCGACGCCTACAACTCGGTCGGCGGATTCGTCTTCGCCGAGCTCGGCCGGCTGCCGAAGCGCGGCGACACGATCGCGGCGAACGGCTTCTCGATCCGCGTCGAATCGGTGCGCGAGAACCGCATCGAGGCGGTGCGCATCAGCGAGCGGCGAGCTGCCTAAACCTCACCAAGACGCACCAAAGCTGACGACGCGCTACCTTCCGCCGACGATCGCTGGTGATTCCGGCGGTTGGAGGAGGAGGGCAGTGGTGGACTGGTGGGTCCGCCGCACAACGGGACCGGCCCGCTTGCGCGGGCCGGTCCTGTGCTTCTGGGAGGAGGTGCTGCTGTGAGGTACGTCGCAGGGCGAGTATGTCCACGCGCCATGAAGCGACCTTAAGCAGTCCCTGAGAGTCTTCTCAGAGAGCCCGCCCCGATACCCCTAGGAATAGTCGAGCAGGCCCTTGCCGGTCTTCTTGCCGAGGTGGCCGGCGGCGACGAGCTCCTGCACCGTTCTCGGCACCGGCGACTCGATCGCCTCGCCGATCGCCTTCGAGACGTCGAGGCCGACGTAGTCGAGCAGCGCGAGCGGCCCCATCGGGTGCCCGGCGCCGAGGCGCATGCAGGTGTCGATCGACTCCGGCGGCAGGTTCGTCTGCTCCATCAGCTCGACCGCGCTGAAGAGGTACGGGAACAGCAGGCGGTTGACGACGAAGCCGGCGATGTCCGGCACCTCGACGGCTGTCTTGCCGAGCGTCGCGCACAGCGCGCGGGCGCGCTCGCGGACGCTCTCGACCGCCTCCGGCGCGTAGGCCAGCTCGACGAGCGCCATCTTCGGCACGGGGTTGAAGACGTGCAGGCCGACGAAGCGGTCCGGGCGGCCTGATGCCTGCGCCAGCCTCGCGACTGACAGCGACGACGTGGTCGTCGCCAGCACCACGTCGTCGGAGCCGACACGACCCAGGTCCGCGAGCACGCCGCCCTTGACGTCGTAGTCCTCCGCGGTCGCCTCGACGAGGAACGTCGCGCTGCTCAGCTCGTTCAGGTCGGAGACGACCGTGACGCGGTCGGCGATCGGCTCCTCGCTCAGCTTGCCGCACCACTTCGCGACGGCGCCGCGCGCGCGCTCCGCCGAGGCCTCAGAGCGCGCCCACAGCAGCACGTCGCCGTGCTGCGCCGCCGTGGCGGCCAAGCCGCATGCGATTGCGCCCGAACCCGCGATTCCCAGCCGTTCCTCCACCAGATGCTCCTCGTGTTGACTCGTCAGTCGGCCGAACACTAGGGATCCGCGCGGAAAGGCAGCTCCACCACGTGGAAGGCGCCTCGGCAGCCTCGCACCCGCCAGGGCCGCACACCGCGATCGACGCGCACCACGGATCCCTCGCGATCGAGCCACACGAGGTCGAGCGCGAAGCGCATCCCGCAGGTGTGGACCGAGCTGGTGCGCAGCTGCAGTGCCGTCGCCGGCGGCAGCGCACGCAGGCCCGCGAGCCCGAGCAGGCGCGCGATCGGGTCCGCGGCGACGCGCACGTCCACGCCGGGCAGCCCGGAGATCTCGATCGACGCAAGCCGCCGCAGCCGGCGCGGCAGGTGGGTCACGCGTCCCAGCGGAAGCCGGCCGCCGACGGGCGCGGCTCAAGCGGGCTGGCCGGCAGCCCGTCCGGCGGCTCGTTCTCGTTGTAGCCGCCCGGCGCGAGGTCGTTCGGCGTGTCCGGGTGGAAGAGCGTGGCGAGGTACTGCGCCTGTCCGCGCCCGGGGCCGAGCTCGAACTGGCCGCCGCCGTAGGCGCCGATGCCGTGCTCAGCGCAGTAGTCGTAGCCGGCGCACAGGCGCTCCAGCCCGCCGAAGCGCGAGGGCTTGATGTTCACCATCTTCGGCGCGAACGGCAGCGCCTCGATGTCGGCGATCGAGTGGATCGGCGCATCCCACGTGATGCGGTCGCGGTACGGGCGCAGCACCTCGTCGACCGCCGCGTCGCCGAGCCACGGATCCTCCAGCCACGCGTCCGGGAACGCCTCCGCGATCCGCTTGTAGAAGACGGGGTCGGCCGGCGTGTCGACGATCGTCCCTCTGTAGTGGCCCTTGTAGTCGATGCTGTCGACGGCGCCGCTCGCGACGAGCGCGGCGATCACGTCGTCGCTCCACGCCGGCGTCGGGTCGAGCTTGAAGCGCAGCGTCGGGTAGCGCTCCAGCAGCGCAAGCAGCGGCGCGACGTCGGCGAGGCCGTCCTGCTCGGGCAGCCGCCGCGAGTTGACGAACGTCATCGGCTGTGGCGCGCGACCGACGACCTCGTGCAGCGGCTTGCGGGCCTGGCGCAGTGCGAGGTCGAGCGCGGCGGAGTGGAACGCCCAGCGGCGGTAGAGGCGCGAGACCTCGCCGCGCTCCGGCTCGACGGGGAAGAGGTCGAGCGCGTCGATCCGCGCGCAGAAGTCGCCGAGCGTCGACTCGCCGTTCGTCGCGAGGTCGAGGTAGGCGCCGGCCTCTTGGAGGCGGTCATGGTCCTCGGCGTCGTAGACGACGTCCTCGCCGACGCCCTCCTCGCCGCCGCCCTGCAGGTGGATGACCGTCGTCTGCCGGCGGAAGCCGCTGGAGACGTCCTGCACCAGCCCCTCGAGTGCGTACGACTCGACGTCGAGCGGCAGGCCGGCGAGCTGGTCGTACGTCCCCATCGGCCGATCAGCCTAGCGATCCGGCTCGCCGCCGCGTTCGAGGCGCGCGACAAGCTCTTCGAGCCGCAGCTCCTCGAGCCCTCTGCCGACCGCCTCCAGCTCGCTCGCGCACCATTCGACGAGCCGCCGCCCCTCGGCGACCAGCTCCAGCGTCTCGCGCAGGCCGGCCTCGCCCGAGTCGAGCCGCCGCACGATCTCCTCGATGCGCGCGCTGGCGGCCTCGTAGCTCGTCGGCTCCGACGTCGGTTGCTCGTCGCTCACGACCCGGCATCCTCGACGCTGGCCCGGACGCGACCGTCGTGGAAGCGCAGGTCCAGCGTCCCGGCGGCGCGCGCCTCCGTGGTGGAGGTGACCAGGCCCCCGTCCGGCGCCTCCACCAGCGCGTAGCCGCGCGCGAGCGTGCGCTGCGGATCGTGCGCGGCGAGCGCGAGCAGCAGTCGTTCCAGTTCGCGGTGGCGGCGCCCGCGGTCGACGGCGGCGGCCGCGGTCTTGCGCCGCAGCACGAGCAGCCGCGTCGACGTCAGCTCGCGCTCGCGCGCGAGCCCGCGGCGCGCACTCGCGCGCAGCTCGCGCAGCAGCTGGTGCAGTGCCCGGCGGTTGCGCGCGACCTGCTCGGCCGGCGCCCGCGCCAGCGCGGCGAGCGTGCGGGCCCGCGTCACGACGGCGCGGCGACCGTGCAGGTCGAGCCGGCGCGCCTCGCGCAGCAGCGTGCCGCGCGCCTCGTTCACGTCGAGCCGCACTGCCGCCTCGGCGGCGTGCGTCGGCGTCGAGCACGAGACCGCCGCGACGTCGTCGATCAGCGTGCGGTCGGTGTGGTGGCCGACAGAGGCGATCACCGGCACGCGCAACAGCGCGACCGTGCGGCACAGCGTCTCGTCGCAGAACGCGAACAGGTCGGCGAGCGAGCCGCCGCCGCGCGCGACGACGATCACCTCCACCGCCTCGATCGCGGCGAGGTCGCGCAGCGCCTGCGCGATCGCCGGGGCGGCATGGCGGTCCTGCACCGGCGCGAAGCCCCACACGAGCCGGCCGCCCCAGCCGCGCCGCCGCAGGCCGGCGAGCACGTCGTCGCGCGCCTTGCCGCCCTCGCCGGTGACGACCCCGATCGTGCCCGTCGTCGTCGGCGACGACTGGAAGGCCGTGCTGCTGTGGAAGGCGCTCTACGACGCGGGCGTCTACGTCAACGTCGCGCTGCACCCGGCCGTCCCGCCCGCGGGCGCGCTGCTGCGCACGAGCGTGATGGCGACGCACGACCACCCGACGCTCGAC
>JBQCIQ010000004.1:0-4378 GCA_051953595.1 Conexibacter sp.
TACGACGGCTCCGGCCGCCGGCCCGTCGGTCCCCGGCGGCAGGTCCTCGACGAACACGCTCCACAGCTGGGCGCCCACCCCACCGGCACGCAGCCGGGCGATGTCGGTGTGCCCGGGGAAGCCCGCCGCCAGCCCCGCGACGGTCGACCCGCGCCGGACGCGCAGCTCCCACGGCCAGTCGTTGTGTCCGTCGATCACGGGCGCCAGGTCGAGCGCCTGCGCGACGACCGCCGCCACGTCCTGGGTCACCATGCTCCCCATCCTTCCCGGTCAGACGCGCAGGACCAGGTCGCGCTCCCCGCGCGGCTCGAGCGCGACACCGGCGTCGGCGGCCCAGGCGAGCAGGTCCGCGCGCGCGCCCACGGCCGCGCCGGTCTCCGCCAGCCGGCGCACGAGCTCGCCCTTCGCGTGCTTGTTGAAGTGGTTGAGGGCGCGGCCCTCCGGCGTCTCCACGTGCAGGAACGCGCTCCCGGCCGGCGCGGGACCGAGCGCGACGTACGCCTCCGAGCGCGCGTCCAGCACCCACTCCCCCGTCGCGGCGAGCGCGGCCGACACCGCCTCCCGCCAGTGCGCCTTGAGCGGCAGGCCGGGCAGCGCGGTGGAGCCCGAGAGCCGGTACAGCGGGATCGGGTCGGACGCGCGGAGCAACCCGAACAGGGCCGACGCGATGGCGACGTGCGCATCGACCCACGCCCGCGCCGCGGGCGAGAGCGTCGACGCGCCGAGCCCGTCGTACAGCACGCCCGTGTAGCGCTCGACGGCGGGGCGCACCGGTCCGGTCGTCAGCTCCCGGTTCCAGCGCGCCTCATGGGCGTTCCGGCTGCCGAGCTTCAGCACGGCGGGCGCCTGCTGCAGCGGCAGGCGCTTCAGCGCCGCGGCGACGGTGCGTCGCCGTCCTCGTAGCGAGGGGAACCCGAGGCCTGCCGGGTCGAGCACGCCGGAGCCGCCCTCGGCCTTCGTCTCGGAGGGCGGCAGCAGCACGATCACCCTTCGTCGTTCAGGAGGACCCGGCGCTGCGCGCGGAATTCTCCTGAACGACGAAAGGCGGTGCGGGGCGCGATCAGGCGAGCGCCGCGGCGCGCGCGGCGATCGTGACCGTGTCGTTCTCCATGGAGATGAAGCCGTCCTCGGCGTTCGCGACGATCCGGCCGCCGTCCGAGGTCGTGATGCGCACCTCGCCGGCCGACAGGATCCCGAGCAGGGGCTGGTGCCCGGCGAGGAGACCGATCTCGCCGACCTGGGTCCGGGCGACGACCATGTGCGCCTGCCCGGACCAGATCTGCTCGTCGGCGGAGACGATGGTGACCGTGAGGTCGGCCATGGTCAGCCGTTCTCCTTCGCGATCTGCGCGGCCTTCTCCTCGACGTCCGAGATGGCGCCGACGTTGAAGAACGCCTGCTCCGGCACGTCGTCGAACTCGCCCTTGGCGATCGCGTCGAACGACTCGACGGTCTCCTTCAGCGGGACCGTGGAGCCCTCGACACCGGTGAACTTGGTCGCCATGTAGGTGTTCTGCGAGAGGAACTGCTGGATCCGGCGCGCGCGGGCGACCGTGATCTTGTCCTCCTCGGAGAGCTCGTCGACACCGAGGATCGCGATGATCTCCTGCAGCTCCTTGTTCTTCTGCAGGATCTGCTTCACGGTCGTCGCCACGCGGTAGTGGTCCTCGCCCAGGTACCGCGGGTCGAGGATGCGGCTCGTCGACGTCAGCGGGTCCACGGCCGGGTACAGGCCGCGGGAGGCGATCTCGCGGGACAGCTCGGTTGTCGCATCGAGGTGCGCGAACGTCGTCGCGGGCGCCGGGTCGGTGTAGTCGTCCGCAGGCACGTAGATCGCCTGCAGCGACGTGATCGAGTGGCCGCGCGTCGAGGTGATGCGCTCCTGGAGCACGCCCATCTCGTCGGCGAGGTTCGGCTGGTAGCCCACCGCGGACGGCATGCGGCCGAGCAGCGTCGACACCTCGGAGCCGGCCTGCGTGAACCGGAAGATGTTGTCGATGAAGAGCAGCACGTCCTGGTTCTGGACGTCGCGGAAGTACTCCGCCATCGTCAGCGCCGAGAGCGCGACGCGCAGACGCGTCCCGGGCGGCTCGTCCATCTGGCCGAAGACGAGGGCCGTCTTGTCGAAGACGCCCGCCTCCTCCATCTCGCCGATGAGGTCGTTGCCCTCACGGGTGCGCTCGCCGACGCCCGCGAACACCGACACACCGCCGTGGTTGGCCGCGACGCGGTAGATCATCTCCTGGATGAGGACGGTCTTGCCGACACCGGCACCGCCGAACAGGCCGATCTTGCCGCCCTGCACGTAGGGCGTCAGCAGGTCGATGACCTTGATGCCCGTCTCGAACAGCTGCGTCTTCGACTCGAGCTGGTCGAAGTTCGGCGCCTTGCGGTGGATGGGCCAGCGCTCGGTGATCTCGAGCTGCTCGCCCGGCTCCAGGTTCAGCACCTCGCCGATGACGTTGAAGACGTGACCCTTGGTGACATCACCGACCGGGACCGAGATCGCGGCGCCGGTGTCCCTGACCTCCTGGCCGCGGACCATGCCGTCGGTCGGCTTCAGCGCGATCGCGCGCACCAGGTCGTCGCCGAGGTGCTGGGCGACCTCGAGGGTGATCTCGGTGGCCTCGTCGCCGATCGTGATGGTGGTCTTGAGGGCGTTGTAGACCTCGGGGATCGAGTCGTGCGGGAACTCGATGTCGACGACGGGACCGGTGACGCGGGCGACGCGGCCCACGCCGGGCTCCGTCGTCTTCTCGGCCTCTGGGGCGGTGAGCGTCATGACGTGTGGGTCCTTCCTCAGCTGTGCGACAGCGCGTCCGCGCCGCCGACGATCTCGGAGATCTGCTGCGTGATCTCCTGCTGCCTCGCGTTGTTCGCGAGTCTGGTGTATTCGCGGATCAGGCCGTCCGCGTTGTCGCTCGCGGCCTTCATCGCGCGCTGCGTGGCCGCGTGCTTGCTCGCGGCGCTCTCGAGCATCACGGAGTAGATCCACGACTCGATGTAGACGGGCAGGAGCGCGTCGAGCACCTCGGCGGAGTCGGGCTCGAACTCGTACAGGGGCAGGTTCTGCCGGTTCTCCGGCTCCTCCACGCCCTCGACGACCTCGAGCGGAAGCAGGCGCAGCATCTCCGGCGTCTGCGTGAGCATCGAGACGAAGCGGTTGTAGACGATGTGGATCTCGTCGACCCCACCCGCGTCCGTGTCGGTCGTGAACGCGTCGACGACCGCCTCGGCGATCTCGTGCGCGGTCTCGGCGTCGGGGCTGTCCGTGCCGCCGACCCACTCCTTGACGTACTCGCGGCGGCGGAACCGGTAGTACCCGACCGCCTTGCGCCCGACGAGGTAGGAGACGACCTCCTTGCCCTCGCTGCGCAGGAGCTCGGCGAGCTCCTCGCTCTTGCGGAGGACGTTGGAGTTGAAGGCGCCGGCGAGCCCGCGGTCGGACGTGAAGACGACGATCGCGGCGCGCTTGGGGTTCTCCGCCTCGGTGGTGAGCACGTGCTCGACGTTCGAGTACGTCGCCACGGCCGACACCGCACGGGTCACCGCGCGCGCGTACGGCAGGCTCGCCGCGACGCGCTGCTGCGCCTTCGCGATCCGCGAGGCGGAGATGAGCTCCATCGCCCGCGTGATCTTCTTCGTCGTCTGCGCGCTCCGGATGCGGGCGCGGTAGGCGCGGACCTTGGCCGGCATGCGCCTACCTCTTGTTCCGGGTGATCTTCGCCTGCTCGACGTCCTCGCGATCCGCGGCCTCGAACGACTCCTTGCCGACCGACGCGAGCGGCTTGCCCTCGCCCGTCGTGAACTGCTTCTTGAAGGCGTCGACCGACTCGTCGAGCGCGGCGACGGTGTCGTCGTCGAGCACGTTCGTCTCGCGGAGGGTGTCGAGGATGGAGGTGTTGTGCTTCAGGTAGTCGAGCAGCTCGCTCTCGAACCGGAGCACGTCCTCCACGGCGACCTCGTCGAACTTGCCGTTCGTGCCGGCCCAGATCGACACGACCTGGTTCTCGACCGGGTACGGGTCGTACTGCGGCTGCCGGAGGAGCTCGGTCAGCCGGGCGCCGCGCGCCAGCTGCCTGCGGCTCGCGGCGTCGAGGTCGGAGGCGAACATCGCGAACGCCTCGAGCGAGCGGTACTGCGCGAGCTCGAGCTTCAGCGTGCCGGACACCTTCTTGATGCTCTTCACCTGCGCGTCGCCGCCCACGCGGGACACCGAGATGCCCACGTCGACCGCCGGACGCTGGTTGGCGTTGAACAGGTCCGACTGCAGGAAGATCTGGCCGTCGGTGATCGAGATCACGTTGGTCGGGATGTAGGCCGACACGTCGTTCGCCTGCGTCTCGATGATCGGGAGGCCCGTCATCGAACCCGCGCCG
>JBQCIQ010000005.1:0-3078 GCA_051953595.1 Conexibacter sp.
GCGATCGACGGATGCAGCTCGCCGAGCCAGCCGACCGGGGAGCCGGCCACCATCACCGCGGCAGCCCGACCCGGGTGCAGGAACGGCTCCGGCGACTCGGTCGCGGCCACCGCCCAATCGACCCGCAACGCGTCGAGCAGCCGAGCCAGCACGCCCTTCGCCGCGAAGAAGTCCGCCGCCGGCGGACCCGGCTCGCGCCACGACGCCGGACGCACGGCGCCCGTCAGCAGCACGCCGACAGTGTGTGGCTCGCGCGGGAGCGCGTCGTCGCCTGGCAGATACACCGCGCCCGACTCGAAGATCGCGACGTCCGGCGTCCCATGCGTGACGTTGCGGCGCGCGACATCGAGCAGCGAGCCGAGCAGGGTCGTCCGCATCTGCGCATGCTCGGCCGACATCGGGTTCTCGACGACGACCGCCGTGCGCCGCGGATCGCCGCCCGGCAGCCGCAATCTGTCGGCCAGCTCGGCGCCGCTCCACGACCACCCGATCGCCTCGTGCAGGCCCGCGGCGGCGAGCGTGTCGGCCGCCAGCCGCTTCAGCCGCTGCGCGGGCGTGAGCCGTCCCACCGCGTGCCCGGAGGCCGGCAGCGTCGCCGGCAGCTTGTCGACGCCGTCGATCCGCGCGACCTCCTCGATCAGGTCGGCCTCGCGCGTGACGTCGTTGCGGCGGAACGCCGGCACCGTCACGTCGAGCCCGTCGTCGGCGTCCGCGACGCCGAAGCCGAGCGCGGTCAGGATCTCCGCCGAGCGCTCGCGCGCGATCGGCGCGCCGAGCAGCCCGCTCACGCGCGCGTCGCGCAGCCGGATCGTCTTGTGCGACGTGTCGCGGCCGCCAGGCGGATCGACGTCGATCGTCCCCGGCGCCACGCGTGCGCCGCACAGCTCGACCAGCAGCCGGGTCGCCAAAGCGAGCGCGTCCTGCGCCTGCTCCGGCGCGAGCCCCTTCTCGTAGCGGCCCGACGCCTCGCTGCGCAGCGCGAGCCGCGTGGAGGTGCGCTGGATGTTCGGTCCCTCCCAGACCGCCGACTCCAGCAGCACCCGCGTCGTGCCCTCGTGCACCTCGGATCTCGCGCCGCCCATCACGCCGGCGAGCGAGGTCGGCCCGTCCGCGTCGCAGATCACGACCATGTCGGGATCGAGCGTGCGCAGCTCGCCGTCAAGCGTCTCCAGCTCGTCGCCGGGCTGGCCGTCGCGCACGATCAGCCGCCCGCCGGCGACGCGGTCGAGGTCGAATGCGTGCAGCGGTTGGCCGCTCAGCAGCATCACGTAGTTCGTGACGTCGACGACGTTCGAGATCGGGCGCATGCCGGCCGCCATCAGCCGCGCTTTCAGCCACGTCGGCGAGGGACCGACGGTCACGTCCTCGAACACGCGCGCCATGAAGCGCTTGCAGCGGTCGGTCTCGACCGTCACGGCCGCATCCGCTACCTCACCGCCTGTGCCTGGGTCCTCCGCCCACGGCGCGGGCGCGAGCGGCGCGCCCGTCGCGGCGTGGACCTCGCGCGCGACGCCGTAGACGCCGAGGCAGTCCGGCCGGTTCGGCGTGATCTCCAGCTCCAGCACGTCGGTGGCGATCGGCAGCACCTCGGCCAGCGGCGTGCCGGGCGCCGGTCCGCCGCCGTCGAGACCGAGCACCATGATCCCGGCTCTCTCGACGCCGATCTCCAGCTCCGGCTCGCTGAGGATCATCCCGGCCGACTCGACCCCGCGCAGCTTCGCCTTGCGCAGCCTCGTGCCGTCCGGCATCACCGCGCCCGGCTGCGCGACCGCGACCGTCTGGCCCGCCGCCACGTTCGGCGCGCCGCAGACGATCTGCGCCGGCTCCTCGCCGCCGAGGTCCACGCGGCAGACGTTCAGTCGATCGGCGTCGGGATGTCTGTCCGCGCTCAGCACATGGCCGATCACAAACCCATCGACCGCCGGCACGCCGTGGTGCACGACGCGCTCGACCTCGGTCCCGGTCAGCGCCAGCCGCTCGGCGAGCGCGGACGCGTCGAGGTCGGGTCTGACGTACTCGTGCAGCCAGCTCAGCGGGACCTTCATGCGAACTGCTCCAGGAAGCGCAGGTCGTTGTCGTAGAACAGCCGCAGGTCGGAGACGCCGTGCTTGAGGAAGGCGATCCGCTCGACCCCCATCCCGAACGCGAAGCCCTGGATCCGCTCGGGGTCGTACCCGTACTCGCGCACGTAGCCGAACACGTTCGGGTCGACCATCCCCGCGCCCAGGATCTCGATCCAGCCGGTGCCCTTGCACAACGGGCAGCGCGCGCCGTCGCGCGTCAGCCCGTCGGTGCAGTTGAAGCAGGAGACGTCGACCTCGACGCTCGGCTCGGTGAAGGGGAAGAAGTGCGGGCGCAGCCGCACCTGGCGCTCGTCCCCGAAGATCGCCTGCGCGAACGCGAGCAGCGTGCCCTTCAGGTCGGCGAGCGTGATGTCCTCGTCGACCGCCAGCCCCTCGATCTGGTGGAACTGCGGCGTGTGCGTCGCGTCGGAGTCGCGCCGGTAGACGCGCCCCGGGACGATCAGGAAGATCGGCGGCGGCTGCTGCTCCATCGCGCGCACCTGCATCGGCGAGGTGTGCGTGCGCAGCACGACGTCCTCGGCGACGTAAAAGGTGTCGGTGCGCAGTCGCGCCGGGTGCGCCGGGTCGTGGTTGAGCGCGTCGAAGTTGTAGTAGACGCGCTCGACCTCGGGCCCCTCCGCGACGGTGTAGCCGAGCCCGACGAACACGTCCTCGATCTCACGCCGCGTCTGGGTCAGCAGGTGCAGCCCACCGGCCGGCGGCAGCGGCGCGCCCGGCAGCGTCACGTCGATGCGGTCGGCCGCCAGCTGCTGCTCCAGCTCGGCGCCGGCCAGCTGCGCGCCGCGCGCCTCGATCAAGTCCTCCAGCGCCTTGCGCGCGACGTTCGCCGCCTTGCCGACGGGGCCGCGCTGCTCGGGCGGCAGTTGGGCGACGCCCCGCAGCATGTTCGGCAGCTCGGCTCTGCGGCCCAGGAAGTGGATCCGCGCCTGCTCGAGCGCGTCGGTCGTGGCGGCGGGGGGGGAAGCCACCGCCCCCCCCCGACCCACAGAGAAAA
>JBQCIQ010000006.1:0-8227 GCA_051953595.1 Conexibacter sp.
GCAGATTCGAGCAGCAGCTGCGGCGCGAGCTGGAGCGCGGGCAGATCGAGCGCACGAGACAGCTGCCCCCCGCGCGACCGCTCTCGGAGCTGGACCGCTCGCTGCCGGGCGGGCCGATCCAGGACCTCGCGGCGGTCCATCGCGTCGTCGCGCAGCTCAAGCGGCGGCTGGCGACGCAGGGCAAGGAGCTGCGCGGGCGCAGACGTCATGCGCATGTCGACGTGCGGCGGACGATGCGCGCCTCCCTGCAGACGGGTGGCGTGCCGGTCGAGCTGCGCTATCGCCCGCTGCGGCCGCGACGGCCGGAGCTGTTCGTGCTGTGCGACGTCTCGACGTCGGTCACGTCGGCAAGCGTCTTCTTCCTGTCCGTGCTGCACGCGCTGCACGACTCGTTCCGCAAGCTGCGCTCGTTCGTCTTCATCGAGCGGATCTCCGAGGTGACGGACGTGTTCGAGCGCGAGCGCGACTTCCGCAAGGCGAGCGAGGCGATCTCGCGTGACGCCGGCGTCGCCGACATCTCGGGCTACACCGACTACGGGCGCGTGTGGACCGAGTTCCTGGCCGAGGTCGAGGACGATCTGCACCCGCGTGCGACGGTGATCGTGCTCGGCGACGCGCGCACGAACGGCCGCCCCCCGCGCGACGACGTCTTCGCCGCGATCGCCGCGAAGGCCGGCCGCACCTTCTGGCTCAACCCCGAGCCGCGCCTGTACTGGAACTACGGCGACTCGGTGATCGCCACCTACGAGCGCCATTGCACGGCGTTCGAGTGCTGGACGGCGAATCAGCTGGAGGAGTTCGTGAAGGCGCTGACGAGCGCCGCCCCGGTCGTCCCGGGCGCGCGCTAGCATCCGCGGCCACAGCAGTGACAACCAGGGGGGCTGGCGGGTGAGCCGGCTGAGATAGCGCCCCTTCGCATCGCGACCTGGCGCTGACCCTTCGAACCTGTGGGGTAATGCCCGCGGAGGGAGCGATGGACGGCGTACGGGTCGACGGAGTGGAGCGGATCTTCCGTGGCCGTGGCCGTCGTGGTGGCGACGTCGTCGCGCTGCGCGGGATGAGCCTGCGCGCCGCGCCCGGCGAGATTGTCGCGGTCGTCGGCGCGAGCGGCTGCGGCAAGTCGACGCTGCTGGAGCTGATCTGCGGCCTGCAGGGACCTGACGCGGGTTCGGTCGCCGCCGACCCCGCCGTGCTGATGCCCCAGCGCGACCTGCTGCTGCCGTGGGCGAGCGCGCTCGACAACGCCGCGCTGGCGCTGCGGGTGCGCGGGATGCCGGCCGCGAAGGCGCGCGTGGAGGCGGTGCCGTGGTTCGAGCGCTTCGGGCTCGGCGGCTTCGAGGCGGCGCGGCCGGCCGAGCTGTCGGGCGGGATGCGCCAGCGCGTCGCGTTCGTGCGCACGCTGCTCGCCGGGAAGCCGGTCCTCGCGCTGGACGAGCCGTTCGCGGCGCTCGACGCGCTCACGCGGCAGGAGATGCAGGGCTGGCTCGCGCGCGCGCTGGCGGAGGAGCCGCGCACGGTCGTGCTCGTCACGCACGACGTCGAGGAGGCGGTCGTGCTGGCCGACCGCGTCGTCGTGATGTCGCCGCGGCCGGGGCGCGCGGTGGCGGAGCTGGACGTGCGCCTGCCGCGCCCGCGGCACCGCACCGACGCCGAGGTCGTTGCGCTGCGCGAGCGGGCGCTGGAAGCGCTGGGAGCGCCGGCATGATGCGGGCTGCGATCGTGCTCGCGCCGCTGGCGATCCTGCTCGGGCTGCTCGGCGCGTGGGAGCTGTACGCGCAGGTCAGCGGCGTCGATCCGCTCCTCTTGCCGCCGCCGCACGAGGTGGCGCGGAGCCTGTGGCTCGACCGCGCGCTGCTGTGGGACAACCTCACGGTCACCGCCGGCGAGATCCTGCTCGGCATCCTCGTGGCCGGCGCAGCCGGATTCGTGCTGCCGATCGCGCTGCACCTGTCGCTGCCGCTGCGCCGCTCCGTCTACCCGCTGCTCGTCGTCTCGCAGGTGATCCCGATCGTGTTGATCGCGCCGCTGCTGATCGTCTGGCTCGGCTTCGGGATCGCGCCGAAGCTCGTGATCATCGGGCTCGTCTGCTTCTTCCCGATCGTCGTCACGACGCTCGACGCGCTCAGCCGCGTCGACCCGGCGCTGCCGAAGCTGATGCGCACGCTCGACGCCTCGCGCTGGCAGGTGCTGCGCCACGTCGAGCTGCCGGCGGCGCTGCCGGGCCTCTTCAGCGGCGCGAAGGTGGCCGTCACGTTCGCGCCGATCGGCGCCGTCTTCGCCGAGTGGGTCGGATCGTCGTCCGGCCTCGGCCATCTCGTTCAACAGGCAATCCCCAACCTCGACACGGCGCGCGCATACGCCGCCGTGGCGATCCTGTCCGCGTTCGCGATCGCGCTGTTCGGCCTGCTCACGCTGGCCGAGCGGCTGATCGTGCCGTGGGCGCACGAACCCCCAGGAGGCACCACCCGATGAAGCGACTGCTCCCGATCGCCGCCGCGCTCGCAGCGCTGCTGCTGGCGCTTGCCGGCTGCGGCGAGAAGCACGACACGGTCACGGCGGCCGGCGGCGCGACGCGCTCGCTGACGCTGATGCTCGACTACCTGCCGAACCCCGACCACGTCGGCCTCTACACGGCGCTCGCCGACGGCGCGTTCGCCAGAGCAGGCTTGGACGTGAAGGTGCAGACGCCGTCGGATCCGGCGGCGCCGCTGAAGCTGCTGCAGGCCGGCAAGGTCGACCTCGCGATCTCCTACGAGCCGGAGCTGCTGATCGCGCGCGACAAGGGGGCGCAGCTGGTCTCCGTCGGCGCGATCGCGCAGGTGCCGCTGACGACGCTGATGTCGCTGAAGAGAGGCGTGAAGGGGCCGCGCGACCTCAGAGGCGGCCGCGTCGGGACGGCCGGGATCCCCTACCAGAGCGCCTACCTGCAGACGATCCTCCAGCGCGCCGGCGTGCCGGTCTCCTCGGTGAAGGAGACGAACGTCGGCTTCAACCTCGTGCCGGCGATGCTGTCGAAGAGAGTCGACGCGACGCTCGGCGCCTACTGGAACGTCGAGGGCGTGCAGCTCAGACGCGCCGGCAAGAGACCCCGCATCATCCGCATGGAGCAGGTCGGCGTCCCGACCTACGACGAGCTGATCCTCGTCGCGCGCAAGGACACGCTCGCCAACCGCGGCGACGACGTGCGCGCGTTCGTGCAGGCGCTGGCGCGCGGCTACGCAGCCGCGAGAGCGGACCCGCAGGCGGCGACCGACGCGCTCGTGAGAGCGGCGCCGGACCTCAACAAGGGCTTTGCGCTCGACAGCGTCAAGACGTCGTTGCCGGCGTTCTTCCCGCCCGCCGGCAAGCCGTGGGGCTGGCAGGACCCGAGCGCCTGGAACGCGTACGGCAGATGGATGTTCGCGCACAACCTGCTCGGCGTCGCGCCGAACGCCGGCGGGACCGCGATCACGAACGAGTTCCTGGCCGGTCAGGGCGGGTAGCGCCTACGCCGCCGCCGCGACCGCGCGCAGCTCCGGCGCGGTCGCGCGCAGCGCGTAGGCGGCGGCGAGGCCGGCCCACTCGCCGTAGGGCGCGAAGAACTCGCGCACCTCGTCCTCGGTCGCGCGGACGCGCGGATCTCCCCCGCTCTGCAACCGGCCGATCAGCTTCACGTAGGCGAGGTCGCCCGCCGGCAGCGCGTCGTAGCGGCCCTGGCCGAGCAGCGCGAGCAGCGACAGCGTCCAGGTGCCGATCTCGGGGATCCGGCGCAGGCGCCGCCAGCCTGGGGCCGGATCGGCGGCGCGCAGGTCGACGCGGCCGCTCGCCACCTCCTCGGCGACGCGCCGCAGCGCGAGCGCGCGCTTTGGCGCGAGGTCGAAGGCGGTCAGCTGCGCCGGCGCCTGCGCGGCGACCTTCGCCGCCGACGGCAGGTCGCGCAGCCCGCTGCGCCCGCAGCGGCGTCCGAGTCGCCACACGATCCGTCGCTGGATCGCGGCCGCGCGCACGTACTCGATCAGCTGCTCGGTGACCGCCCACGCCAGCGCCTCGAACGGCTCGGGGCGGCGGCGCAGGCGCACGGTCGGGTCCATCCGCACGGCGCGGCCGATCAGCGGGTCGTCGCGGAAGCGGTCGTGGAACGGACGCAGGTCGTCGTCGACCCCGAGCGCGAAGCGCATCCGCTCGATCCCCCACGCGGCCGCCGCCGGGTCCTCGGCCTGCGCGCCGAGCAGCACGCGATCGGGCGCCGTCTGCGCGACGCGCACGACGACCGACCGCTCGTCGGGGCCGTGGTGCAGCAGGCGGTGGAGGACGCCGCGGCGCACCTGCAGCACGCCGTCCGGGCCGCTCGCGCGCGAGAGGCGGAACGGCCAGGCCGGTCTGACCTCGACGCGGCGCTCGATCACTCGCCGCGCCCGAGCAGGTGCACGTCGAGCAGGAACGAGCGCGTCCCGAGCACCGACAGCACCTCCGGCCCGGCGTCGCGCTTGCGGCGGCGCACCGGCGTGCGCTTCGCGCTCGACGCGCGGCGGCTGATCGCGACGACCGTCGCGGCGCCGACCGCGAAGCCGGTCGCAGCGACGGCGGCCGCCTGCACGGCCGGCAGGTTGCGCCGCGGCACGGCGCGCTCCAGCGCGCGCACCTCGGCCGCGAGCACAGGCACGCCGTCGACCGTCTCCTCGGGCTCGACGATGTCCGGCTGGGGCTCGGCGGGACGCTCGTTCGTCATGCGCGCCGGCCCATGGTGACAGCGGCGCCGGTCAGACGGCGCCGACGGGCACGGCCTCGAACTCGGCCGCTTCCTCCGGCACGGCGTCCTCGAACAGCCGCTCGTAGAGGCGGTAGCGGCGCACGACCGTGCCGCCCATCCCCTCCATCGCACGGTTCATCGACTTGTTCGACTCGAGGATCCAGCCCATCTCGCCGTACGTCTGCGGCGTCGCCTCGGCCGAGTCGAAGTGCAGCTGGTAGAAGCGCGCGGCGACGCCCGTGTGCTGCCACTCGCGTCTGACGCCGAGCGCGAACACGCGCACGCGGTCGATCCTTCTGCGGTTCCACAGGAACTTCGCCCAGCCGATCGGCAGCAGGCGACCGTTCATGCCCTTCAGGACCTGGTTGTAGTCCGGCAGCGAGAGCGCCGCGCCGACCGTCTCGCCGTCCTTCTCGGCGATGAACGCCCAGTGCTCGTCGAGCAGCGGCTTGAGCGTCTTCGCGTAGTGGCGGACCTCTCTCTCGGTCAGCGGCGAGAAGCCCCAGTTTCTCTCCCAGGCCGCGTTGTAGACCTCGAGGAAGCGGTCGACCTCGGCGTTGATGTCCTTCTTGCGCATCGGCCGCACGGTGATGCCGTACTTCGACTCGACCTGCTCGGCCATTCTCCAGATCGCCGGATGCACTCTGTCGCGGCCCTGGATTCTCAGCTCCCACATGAGCGTGTCCATCGCCTTCACCATGCCGGCGCCTTCGAGCAGGCGCGGGTAGTAGCGGTGCGTCCAGTTCGTGAGGATGATCGGCGTGCGCTCGTAGCCCTCGATCAGGACCCCGCACTCGTCGTTCATCGTGAAGTCCATCGGGCCGACCATGCGGTCGCGCCCGCGCGCGCGCAGCCAGCGGTCGGCGGCCGCCAGCAGGGCGGCGGCGGCCTCCGGGTCGTCCTCGCACTCGAAGAAGCCGAACAGCCCCCAGGTGTTGTCCTGGAACTGGTTGAGGATGCGGTCGACCTGCGCGGTGATGCGCCCGACCGCGCGCCCGTCGCGCCACGCGAGGAAGTACTCCGCCTCGCCGTGCTCGAACCACGGGTTCTTGCGTCTGTCGAGGAACTGGCGGCGCTCGGAGATGAGCGGCGGCACCCAGTTCGGCTCGTTACGATAGAGCCGCCAGGGCAGCTTGATGAAGGTCGTGAGGTCGCGCTTGGACGCGACAGGCCGGACGTCGAGACCCATTCGCGGCGCACTGTATATGCCCACCACGACCGACGTCTTCAGCAAGGCCCGCACGCACGAGCGGGTCGCGCAGCTTCAGGCCGCCCGCGAGATCGACGCGGTCCCCTACTTCCGCCGGCTGGAGTCGGCCGCGGCGCCCGTCGTGGAGATGGAGGGCGCGCGCCGGATCATGCTCGGCTCGAACAACTATCTCGGGCTGACGGCCGACCCGCGCGTGATCGAGGCGGCGCACGACGCGATCCGCCGCTACGGCACCGGCGTGACCGGCTCGCGCCTGCTGAACGGCACGCTCGACCTGCATCTGGAGCTGGAGGCCGAGCTGGCCGGCTGGCTCCAGACGGAGGACGCGCTGGTGTTCTCCACGGGCCACCAGGCGAACCTCGGCGCGATCGGCACGATCCTCGGCCCCGAGGACACGGTGGTGGTCGACTCCGGCGACCACGCCTCGATCCTCGACGGCGTGCTGCTCTCGCGCGCGAAGCTGCGCGCCTTCCGGCACAACCGGCTCGACCTGCTGGAGAAGCGCCTGCGGCAGGCGGAGGCCGACGGCGGCGGGATCCTCGTCGTCGTCGACGGCGTCTTCTCGATGGAGGGCGACGTCGCGCCGCTGCCGGAGATCGCCGACCTCGCCGAGCGCTTCGGCGCGCGGCTGATGGTCGACGAGGCGCACGGCCTCGGCGTGCTCGGCGAGCGCGGCGCCGGCGCGAGCGAGCTGCTCGGCGTCGAGGAGCGCGTCGACCTGCGGATGGCCACGTTCTCGAAGTCGCTCGCCTCCTGCGGCGGCGTGATCGCCGGCCCGGCCGACGTGATCGACTTCCTGCGCATCCAGTCGCGGCCGTTCCTGTTCACCGCCTCGGGCGTGCCGGCCGCGGTCGGCGCGGCGCTGGCCGCGACGCGCATCTGCCGCTCCGACGAGGGGCGCGCGCTGTTCGCGCGCGTGCTCGACAACGCGCGCTACCTGAACGAGGGATTGCGCGCGCTCGGCTTCCACGTGGTGGACCCGGTCGCACTGCCCGACGGCACGCGCGTCGCGACACCGATCGTGCCCGTGCTCGTCGCCGACGACTGGAAGGCGGCGCTGCTGTGGAAGCAGCTCTACGAGGCCGGCGTGTACGTCAACGTCGCGCTGCACCCGGCGGTCCCGCCGGGCGGCGCGCTGCTGCGCACGAGCGTGATGGCGACGCACGCGCGCGAGGTGCTGGACGAGGCGCTTGACGCCTTCGCCGAGGTCAAGCGCGCGTTCGAGGCCGAGCACGGCCCACTCCCGAGCGCCAGCTCCGCGGTCGATTGACGCACCGGCATTCGGTGGCGCGACGAAAAGGCCGCTCCTAGCGCATGTCCCGGACGGTTCGGGATTGACCCGAGACCGGTCGCTCGCATAGCTTCTCCAGTGCCGCCGGGTCGACTCGTCTCAGGCACACGGCATTCGCCAGCCGAGCCAGGGAACGGAGACCGAGATCGCGCACGACGGCTTCCCCCCAAGCGGTCGGGCCCCCCGCTCGACACGCTGATCCACGGCCACGTACGGAGGCAAGAGAAGAGTGCAGATGGACGGGTTGCCGACGACGTCCCCCGGGCCGCAGCACCTGCAGGCCCTGCAACGTGCTAACCGCGTGCGGCTCGCGCGCGCGGACCTCAAGCGCCGTATCGCAGAGGGTGAGGTGACAGCCGCGGAAGTGATCCTCACCGCCCCATGGGAGGCGGGGAGCATGGCCATCGGCGACGTGCTGATGAGCCAGCGGCGCTGGGGCGGCACGCGCTGCCGCAAGTTCCTCGCGATGTTCCGCATCACCGAGACGAAGACGATCGGGTCGCTCACCGAGCGTCAGCGTCGTGCGCTCGCGGCGCAGCTGACTGCGCATGCGAGCATCGAGCGCGTCGAAGTCGACTGTACGCCGGTCCTGCGGACCGTCGAGCGGGAGCTCGTCACCGTCTGAGAGCGGGATCCCACCCACCCACGCCACGCGCGAATCGGGCTCCTCAGAAGCCCGGTCCGCGCGTGGCGATCTCGACGATGTGCCCGTCGGGATCGCGCACGTACAGCGAGCGGAACGCGCCGCGGTCCATCACCTCGCTGCACTCCACGTCTCTGTCGCGCAGGTAGTCGCGCCAGGCAAGCTGCTCGTCAGCCGAATCGACGGCGAACGCGAGATGGTGAATGGAGCCGGCGCCGACGACGCCGCTCTCCATCTGGGGGTACTCGAGGAAGGTGACGAGCGTCCCAGGCGATCCCTGCGCGTCACCGAACCAGAAGTGACGCGTGCCGGGGTCGTCGTCGTTCACCCCCTCGCTCACCAGCGCCAGCCCGA
>JBQCIQ010000007.1:0-2641 GCA_051953595.1 Conexibacter sp.
CGAGCTTGACTGAGCCGCGCCGTCGGCCGCGCTAGACTCGGTCGCAGATCTTTCCAGCCATCGGAAAGATCACAGACTTGGAGGTCATTCTGCCATGTCCGCATTGGCTTCACCCTCTACGACCAGCGGTGGGCTGCGCGAGCGCATCGAGGCGCTTGCGCACGATCTGCACGCGGCGCTCAAGCCCTACCACGAGCCGAGCACGCGCGACCTGCGCAACGACGCGGTCTCGCGCAAGCGGCGCGTGACGGAGCGCGACCGCTGGTTCGAGCGCGTGCGCGGCGAGATCCTTGGGCTCGCGCGCGACCCCTCGTGGCGCGACCACCAGCTCGCCCGCGAGCTGCTGCTGACGCTCGAGGACCTGCGCGCCGAGGTCGCGCTCGACCGCGACGCGCTCGACGAGGGCTGGAAGGTCCGCTACGCGATGACGATCATGGAGGACGTCGTCCGCGCGATGCTCCGCCAGCTCGACCATGCGGCGATCGACGAGCCCGCCTTCGCCGCCAGATTCGTCGCCGAGGAGCTGCGCACGGTCGAGGTGAGAGAGGTCGCGCGGCTGCTCGGCGCGACGACGAAGTCCGTGCAGAACTGGCGCAGAGGCCGCGTCGAGCAGATCAAGCGCAACCCGAAGCGGATCTCGCTGATCGGTCAGCTCGTCTACGAGCTGCGGAACTCGATGACCGGGCACGGGATCCTGTTCTGGTTCGACCGTTCGCGCGAGCAGTTCGGAGGAAGAACGCCGCGCGAGCTGATCGACGCCGACCTGACAGATGCCGCCAAGAAGCTGCTGCCGCTCGCGCGAGGTGGACGTGCCCAGCTGGACGTCTAGACCGGCGGCGATCGCCGGCAGCTGGGTCGCCTATCGGCACGTCGCGCGTGGCGTGCCGGCGCTCTGGCACGGGGCCGGCAGCGCCACGCTGCGCCAGGAGTCGGGGCGCTGGCACCGTGAGGGCGAGTCGTTCGTGCAGTACCTCGCGCTCTCCAGCGACGGCGCCTGGGCCGAGCGCGTGCGCTACGAGTCGCTGCAGACCGAACGTGACCGCTTGGCCGATCACCGCAGCCTCTGGCAGCTGCGCGTCCGCGCCGACCGGATCGCCGACCTCTCGACGTTCGACGCGTGGGAGGCGTGCGGCCTGGACCCGGCGATCGCGGTCGGCGACCACGCCGACTCGCAGCCGCTCGCGCGCGAGCTGCGCCGCGCCGGCTACCAGGGCGTGCTGTCGCCGAGCGCCGCGCTCGACGTCGCGGGCGCGGTGAACTTGACGCTGTTCGGCGCCCGCATCGAGCAGCACGTCAACGGCCTGCCACTGCCCGACGAGCCGGTCGGCGGCGCGAACGGACCGTGGCTGCCGGCGATCCTGCTGACGGATCGCGGCGCGCCGACGTCGTTCGCGATGGAGCGCACCTGCTACCGCCTCGGCCACCACCGCACGCTCGCGGAGTGGCGCGCGGCGCGCAGAGCGCGCCGGGCGGGGGCGGCGCGGCGTAGCTCGCATCCGCGGGCGCCGGGCGGGGACGGCGACGCGGACGGCCAGCCGATCGCCGCCCCCGCCGCTCCCCCAAGGCCACATCAGCGGAGTCGGAAAGGCCGGCTCCCCGCTACGTGACGGTCAGCGTGCCCTTCATGCCCTGGCCCTCGTGCCCGGGGACGGGGCAGTAGAAGGTGTATCTGCCGGGCTTGAGTCTCACGGTGACGGTCGACGTCCCGCCGGGCTGGACGGTCTTGCCGTCCTTGTCGACGCCGTTGCCCTCGATTGCGATCCCGTGCGGAAGCGAGTTGTCGCCGCCGTTCGCGAGTCTGATCGTGACCGTGCCGGCTCTCGCGGTGAGCGTTCTCTGCGAGAAGCCGAGACCGCTGCTCTCCGTGGCGCTGATTGCGAGCGTCGAGCCTCCGCCGCCGCCGCTGCTCGTCGCGCTCGACTGCGTCTGCGTCGTCGTGCCGCCGCTCCCCGACGTGGAGCCGGAGGACGAGGCGGCAGAGGACGTCGTGCCGCCTCCGCCCGACCCGCCGCCGCAGGCGGCGAGCGTCAGGCTGACGAGCGCGAGCGCCGCGGCGAGCGCGCCCCAGCGTCGGACCTGCGAGATCGATACGGCCATGCCAGCGCCTCCTGGAAGTCGTTGTCACCCAGCAGGACGCCGCTCCGCGCGGATCCTTCCCAAGCTCCGCTCAGTGCGCGTGCGCCGGGACGGCGGCGCGCCGCCGCGTCAGCGCCATCAGCGCCAGGAACACCGCGGTGGCCAGGACGTTGAGGACGGCCTTGTAGTTCAGCTCGATCGTCCCGAAGACGTCCTCGGTGCTCGGCCGCGCCGTCGGAATCAGCCCGAGCGCGCTGAAGAGCAGGTCGATCGCCAGTGCCGCCAGCACCATCGTGACGAACATCAGCGCGGTGATCCGGAGCGTGAACCGCCAGCCGTAGGGCAGCACCTCTACCGGCAGCCAGGTGTTCCCCAGCACCGGCACCTGCTTCTCCGAATCGATCGCGTAGATCCTCTGCGCGGCGATCGCCGCGAGCTTCTTCTCGCGTGTGAGCGCGCCACCGCGCCCCTTGATCATCGTGAGATCGGGCGCGACCTGGTCGGCGCCGTCGACCAGCAAATCGATACGCTCGATGGTGTCGAGATCGGCCAGCGGCAGGCCAAG
>JBQCIQ010000008.1:0-18025 GCA_051953595.1 Conexibacter sp.
CCGGCCTGCGTCAGCGCGGCCTCGGCCGCCGCGCGCTCGCGGGCCTCGGCCTCGGCGCGCTCCTTCTCCTCCTGCTCGCGGCGGGCCTTCTCCTCCTGCTCGCGGCGGGCCTGCTCCTCGGCCTCCTTGCGCGCGCGCTCCTCCTCCTCGCGGAAGGTGCGGTTGCCCTCGCCGATCACGTCGCCGAGCGCGCCCGCGATCACCGCGCACGAGCGCATCGCGTCGTCGTTGCCGGGGATGACGTAGTCGATCCCGTCGGGGTCGCAGTTGGTGTCGACGAGCCCGATGATCGGGATGCGCAGACGCTGCGCTTCCTTGACCGCGATCGCCTCGACCTTGAGGTCGACGACGAACATCGCGTCGGGGACGCGCTGCATGTTCTTGACGCCGCCGAGGTTCGCCTGCAGCTTCGCGAGGTCGGCCTGCGCGGCCATGCGCTCACGCGTCGGGAGCAGGTCGAGCTGCCCCTCCGTCTGGTAGCGCTCGAGGTCGTGGAGCCGTCTGATGCGGCCGGAGATCGTGCCGAAGTTCGTCAACAGGCCGCCGAGCCAGCGGTGGTTGACGTACGGCTGGCCGGCCGCCTCGGCCGACTCCTTGATCGCGTCGCGCGCCTGCTTCTTCGTGCCGACGAAGAGGACGGTGCCGCCGCGGTGGGCGAGCGCGGACGCGAACTCGCGCGCCTCCTGCAGCAGCTCCTCCGTCTGGAGGAGGTCGATCAGGTAGATGCCGGCCCGCTCGCCGAAGATGAAACGGCGCATCTTCGGGTTCCAGCGGCGCGTCTGGTGGCCGAAGTGGACGCCGGCCTCCAGCAGCTCTTTGAGTCCTGCTTGAGCCACGGTTGGTGCTCCCTTTGAGTGGTGGTGCGGATTCCCGGTCGAGGGCGCTGCGCTTACCGGCGGAATGCCGGTCAGGGGGCGCACGCCCCGGATCGACCGGGGTAGACGACAGATTCGGCCGGATTCTAGCCAGATTGGGCCTGCAGGCCGTCGAGCACGACTTGCAGGTCGGATGGCAGCGGGGAGCTGACGTCGACCGGCGCGCCGGTGACCGGGTGCGCGAACGCGAGGCGAGCGGCGTGGAGGAACTGGCGCGCGAGGCCGAGCGTCTGCGCCCCGCCGTACTCCGGGTCGCCGACGACCGGATGCCCGATCGCCTCCAGGTGGACGCGGATCTGGTGCGTGCGGCCGGTCTCCAGCGTCACGCGCAGCAGCGTGAAGCCGGCGTAGGCGCGCTCGATCTCGAAGTGCGTGCGCGCCGCGCGCGGGACGTCGGTGTCGGTCGACATGCGCGTGCGCGTGCGGCGATCGCGCCCGATCGGCGCGTCGATCGTGCCGGAGCGCGCAGGCGGACAGCCCGCGACGAGCGCCAGGTACTCGCGTCGCAGCTCGCGGCGGCGGATCAGCTCCTGCAGCGCACGGTGGACCGCCTCCGACCTGGCGATCACGAGCAGCCCGGAGGTGTCCTTGTCGAGCCGGTGGACGATCCCGGCGCGGGCGGGGTCCTCTCCGCCGGCGGCGCGTCCCGCGAGCGCCTGCGCGAGCGTCGCGCCGCGGTGCCCGCGCGCCGGGTGCACGACGACGCCGGCCGGCTTGTCGACCACGAGCAGGTGCTCGTCCTCCCAGGCGACCGCGTACGGGACCTCGTCCGCCGCCGGCTCCGCTTCGCCGCCGGCCGCCTCCGGCGCCACCTCGATCCGCTCGCCCGCGGCGACGCGGTGGCGCTTCGGCCGCACTGCGCCGTCGACCGTCACGCGGCCCGCGTCGATCGCCCGCTGCGCAGCGCTGCGCGAGCCGAGCGGGCCGGCCAGCAGCTGATCCAGCCGCTCGCCGTCGGCGTCCGGCGCGACCTCAATCCTCAGCAGCTCTGCCACCAAGCTCAAGCACGAGCACGAGCGCCACGACGCCGCCGGTGATGCACATGTCGGCGACGTTGAAGGCGGGCCAGTGCGGGAAGTGGATGAAGTCGGTCACGTAGCCCTGGTGGATGCGGTCGATCAGGTTGCCGAGCGCGCCGCCGAGCACGAGCCCGGTCGGCAGCCACAGCAGCGGCCTGTCGGCGTGGCGCGCGAAGTACACGAGCAGGAGCGTCAGCGCGGCCAGCGTCACGACGAGCACGATCGCCCCGCCGCCGCCGAGGAAGCCGAACGCGACGCCTCTGTTGTGCACGTCGACGAACGTGAGCGGTCCCAGCACGTCGCGCTGCTCGCCGGGCGAGATCGAAGAGCGCACGAGCGCCTTCGTCCCCTGGTCGAGCAGCAGCACCAGCACGACGACGAGGCCGGCGAGCGCCCAGCGGACGCCGCGCACACGGTTGGCGAGCGCGCTGCCCTCCACCGCTTCCATCAGCCGTCGATCAGCGAGACGACGATGCGTGCGACGACGATCAGCACGATCGTCGCGACCATCGGGCTGAGGTCGAGCGGGCCGAACATCGGCAGGACCCGCCGGAAGAGCCGCAGGTAGGGCTCGACGACCTGGCGCAGGAACTCGACGATCGCGTTCCACCAGCGCGAGTAGGGCGGCCGGATCCCGACCGAGTACATGATGCTGATCACGACGTAGGCGAAGATCAGGATCAGGTAGACGGTCGCGAGCGCGCTGACGTAGCGGGCGACGTCGTGGCGGACCGTGGCCAGCACGACCGCCGCGGCAGCGCTCACCGTCTGCCCCCGTGCACGGCCGCGTCGGCCGCCGCCTGGAAGGCCGCGCGCAGGCCGCCGTCCTCCAGCGCCGCGAGCCCGCGCGCGGTGACGCCGCCCGGCGAGGTGACGGAGCGGCGCAGGTCCAGCGTGTCGAAGCCGCGCGCCGCGAGCAGCGCGGCGGAGCCCTCGGTCGTCGCGGTCGCCAGCTCGACCGCCATCTGCGGCGGCATGCCGAGCCGCACCGCAGCGTCGACCTGCGCCTCGACGAACAGCGCCACGTACGCCGGCCCGACGCCCTGGATGGCGGTTGCGACCTCGATCAGTCTCTCGGGGACGGTGACGACCGTCGCGACGCGTTCGAGCAGCGCACGGACGTCGTCGTCCGCGTCGCTCTCGGCTGCGAGGCAGATCACGCCTCTGCCGATCTCGACGGCGACGTTCGGCATGATGCGGATCGCCTTCGCTGCGCCCGGATATGCCTGACGGATGGCATCAAGGGGGACGCCCGCGAGAATCGAGACCACCACGGTCCCCTGCGCGTTGCCCTCCACCTGCGCCGCGACCGCGGCGAGCTGATCCGGCTTGTGGCAGAGAAAGACGACGTCGGCCTGCGCGGCAAGCGCGGCGTTCGAGGCAGCGACCTCGCCGCCCAGCTCCTCCACCAGCGCCTCCGCCTTGCCCGGCAGCGCGTCGGTGCAGAGCACGGGATCGCCCCACCCGCGCGCGAGCGCGGAGGCCATGTTGCCCGCTCCGATCAGTCCGACGCGCATGGGCGGCAAGCGTATCGGCCGCGCGCTCCGCGCCGCCGGCTCAGCTCTGGTTGAAGAAGCCCTTCTCGATCAGCCGCGCGCGCTCCTCGGCGGAGACCTCGACGTTGCGCGGCGTGAGCAGGAAGACCTTGTCGGCGATCCGCTGCATGCCGCCGTCGAGCGCGTACGTGAGGCCGGACGAGAAGTCGATCAGGCGCTTGCTCAGGTCGGTGTCGCTGCTCTGCAGGTTCAGGATCACGGGGATCGAGTCCTTGAACTTGTCCGCCACGTCCTGCGCGTCGTTGAACGACTTGGGGATCACGAGGTGGACGCGCACGTCGCGGCCGTTCGTGCCCGGTCCGTTGACGGGCCGCAGCACGCTCGTGCGGCGGGCGGCCGGCTCGTCGTCGGCGAAGATGTCGTCGAACTCGTCGCGCCGGCGCCGGCTGGAGGACAGCCGCCGCACGTTCGGACGCTCGCGGTAGCTCTCCTGCAGCTCCGCCTCGGGCTCCGGATAGACGGGCTCGTGGTCGTCGTAGTCGTCTTCGACGGCCAAGCCGAAGTAGACGAGCGTGCGGTGCCAGGTGTCGCGGAATGCCATGACGTCGAGGGATTCGCGGGCGGTCGGCGGATCCCTTCTCGGGATTATGGCGACTATCGATACAAGGTCGAGCCCAGGCGCACGATCGTGGCGCCCTCCTCCACCGCGACCTCGTAGTCCTGAGAGGTGCCCATCGACAGGTGCTTGAGCCCGTGGGCCGCCGCCAGCTCGCGCAGCGCGGCGAAGTGCGCGCGGTTCTGCTCCGGCCGCTCGACCGCGGGCGGCATCGTCATCAAGCCGACGACGGGGACGGACGCGCGCTCGATGAAGGCGGCCAGCTCCACGGGTGCGATGCCGGACTTCGACGCCTCGCCGGCGATGTTGACCTCGACGAGGATCTCCGCCGGATGCTTCGCCAGCTGCGCCAGCGCGCTGTCGCTCGCGACGGAATGGATGTAGCGGACGTACGGGACGACGTCCTTCACCTTGCGGCTCTGCAGGTGACCGATGAAGTCCCACGTGAACGCGCCGGGATAGGCTTCGGCCTTCGCCACAAGCTCCTGGGCGCGGTTCTCGCCGAGCAGCGTGAGCCCGGCGTCCGCGAGCGTTCCCAGCTCGTCGAGCGCGACGTACTTCACCGCCGCCAGCAGCTCCACCTCCGCCGGCGCGCGGCCGGCACGCTGGGCCGCCTGGGCGATCCGCTCGCGTGCCTCCTCGACTCGCTCGCGGACCAGGCCGGCGTCCAGGCCCGTGATCAGCTCCGCCATGCCACTCCCGCCTGCCGACCGGTGACGCCGTCGCGGCGATGGGAGAAGAACAGCGCCGGGTCGGAGCAGATCGTGCAGAGCCCGACGTCGTGGACCTCGGCCACGCCGGCCGCTTCCAGCCGCTCGGCGGCGATCGCCTTGAGGTCGATGCGCGCCCGCCGCGCCTCGCGTCCGAACGCCTCATGCACCTCGGGCCCCACCTCGTAACAGCAGGCGCCAGCGCCGGGGCCGATTGCGGCGCGGATCTCGCCGTCGCCGCTCAGCTCGCGCACGGCGCTGACGCCCTCCTCCACGACGCCGTCGGCGAGCCCGCGCCAGCCGGCGTGGACCATCGCGACGGCGTTCGGCGCGATCAGCGCGATCGGGAGGCAGTCGGCGGTGAGGACCAGCGCCGCGAGGCCGCTCGTCGCCGTCGCCTGTCCGTCAGCGTCGTTCAGCGCCGCGCCGGGGGCGGCGCGCCGCTCGACACGGCTGCCGTGCACCTGACGTCCTTGGAGGAGGGCATCGAGAGAGAGGTCGAGCGTGTCCGCGACGATCCGGCGATTGCGCTCGACGGCGTCGGCGTCGTCGTCCGTCCAGCGGCCGAGGTTCAGGCTGGCGTACGCCCCCTCCGACACCCCGCCCCGCCGCGTGGTGAACAGCGCGCGGCCGCCCGGCAGCGCAATCCCGATGTGGTCGCCGACGGGCTCGAACGGGGCGGGCAGGTGCACGGCGCGGATGGTAGTCGGGCGATCACTGTCCATCAGCGACCGCATAGCGGTCGAAAAGGGACAGTGATCAGCGCGCGGCGGCGAGCGCGGCGGCGAGCTGGGCGTCGCGGTCGGGCGCGGCGCCGTCGAGACGGGCGTCGAGCGCGGCCCGCAGGGCTCGGCCGATGGCCTCGCCCTGGGGTATCCCGACGGCGAGGAGGTCGGCGCCGTCGATGGCGAGGCGCACATCGCGTAGATCCTCAAGCCACGCGCGCGCGGCGGCCTCGGCGCCCAAGGCCCCAGCCAACGCCACGGCCTCGACCGGCACGCCCCGCGCAGCGGCGGCGATCTCGGACGGCCGCCCCGCCCCGGCCAACCTCCCCTCGAGGCCATCGGCCTGGGCCACGCGAACGACGACGTCACGCTCACGCCCGGGAAACCCGAGCGCATCGAGCCAGCTCGCCAGCTCCGCCGGCTCGACGGAGCGCACCGCCGATCCGAGCAGCAGCAGATCGGCGCGGCCGTCGGGCGGCAGGATCGCCAAGGCGCGCGAGGCGAGCGCACGGTCGACCGCGAGGGGAACGCCCAACGCCCCCTCCCAAGACCCGACCCACGCCAGCGCGTCGAGCGCGGATGGCTCGCGCAGCAGCAACCGCAGCTCGGCGCCGATCCGCGTGAGCGTGACCGTCGCGAGGGCGTCGCCCTCGACGGCCTCCGACGCGAGCGATGCGGTCGACGGCTCCACCCCGAACCCCAGCCGCGTCGCATACCGCACCATCCGCAGCAGCCGCGTCGGGTCGTCGAGGAACGAGCGCTGGTGGAGCACCCGAAGCACCCGCGCCTCCAAATCCTCGAACGCGCGAGGCGCCGCGCAGACGCGCCCGTCGAACGAGACCGCGATCGCGTTGACCGTGAAGTCGCGTCGCAGCAGGTCCTCCTCGATCGTGCCCGGCCGCACGTCGGGCAGCGCGCCCGGCCTCGCATACGACTCCGCCCGCGCCGTCGCGAGGTCGTAGACGTGGTCGCCGGCCTCGACCGAGGCGGTGCCGAACGCGTCGTGGACGACGAGCGAGCCGCCGAGCGCCGCTGCCAGCTGCCGCGCCGCCGCCACCGCATCCCCCTCGACGACCAGGTCGAGGTCCACGGCGGCCTCGCGCCCGAGCAGCCGGTCGCGCACCGCGCCGCCGACGACCCATGCGTGCGGCAGCACGTCGGCGACGAGCACGGCGGCGGGAAGCGAGCGCAGATCGGGGCCCATCGGAGCGATCATCTACCATCCGCGCCCGATGTCGAGCCCCCCGCCACGCCGCCTGCGGCGCGGACTGCTCGTCGCGGTCGCCGTCCTCATCGTGCTCGCCGGCGGAGCGGTGGCCTTCGTGCTGGCGCACAAGCCCGGCGACGTCTCGCACCCCGACGTCGAGTTCACCACCGCGACGACCACCACGCCCGCGCCCCCGCCGAGACCGCAGGCCGTCGACCGCTTCCTGTGGCCGACCTACGGCTTCAGCGCGGACCGCACGCGCAACTTCGCGGACGCGCCGGGCTACCTCAGACCCGGCTTCAGACGCGACTGGACCTACCGCAGCGGCGTGCTGCTGGAGTTCCCGCCGACGATCGACGGCGGCTCGCTCTACCTGCTCGACGACGCCGGGATGCTGCGCGCGCTGTCGAAGACGAGCGGCCGGATCCGCTGGGAGCAGCGCGCCGGGCGCCTCGCCGCCGCCTCGCCCGCCGTCGGCGACGGCAACGTCTATGCGGTCGTGCTGCGCGGGCTCGCGAGCGCGACCGGCCGCGTCGCCGCCTACCGCGCCTCCGACGGCCGGCAGCTGTGGTCGAAGGCGCTGCCGAGCCGCGCCGAGTCCTCCCCCCTGCTGAAGAACGGCCGCCTCTTCTTCGGCAGCGAAGACGGAACCGTCTACGCGCTCGACGCGCGGACCGGCCACACGATCTGGACCTACCACGCGAGCGGAGCCGTGAAGGGCGGCCCGGCGCTCGCGAACGGCACGCTCTACTTCGGCGACTACGGCGGCAGGGTCCACGCGGTGCAGGCGCGGACCGGCCGCGAGGTGTGGTCGGTCGGCACGAACGGCGCGCGCTTCGGCTTCGGCTCGGGCCAGTTCTACTCGACGCCGGCGGTCGCGTTCGGGCGCGTCTACCTCGGCAACACGGACGGCCGCGTCTACTCGTTCGCCGCCTCCAGCGGAAAGCTCGCGTGGGCGACCGGCACCGGCGCCTACGTCTACGGCTCCCCCGCGGTCGCCGTCACCCCGGGCCTCGGCCCGACCGTCTACGTCGGCTCCTACGACGGCACCTTCTACGCGTTCGACGCGCGCTCGGGCGCGGTCCGCTGGCGCCGGTCGGTCGGCGCGAAGATCTCCGGGTCGCCGACGATCGTCGCCAACGTCGTCTACTTCTCCGACCTGCAGCCAGGCAACGACACGTTCGGCTTGAACGTGCGCACCGGCAAGCAGGTCTTCCGCTGGCCCGACGGCGCGTTCAACCCGGTGATCGCCGACCGCCGCGCGATCTACCTCGCCGGCTTCGGGAACCTCTACGAGCTGCTGCCCAAGCGCGCGACGCCGGCGTGGCGCAAGGCGGACGAAGCCGCCCTGCGCGCGGTGCGGGAGGACAACGCGGCGCAGGCGAGCGCCGCCCACGCCGCCCGCAAGCGCGCTCGCGCAGCGCGGTCACGACGGCACGCGATCGCGGCGCACAAGCGGCGCGCGCACCGGCACCACCGCCGCGCCCACCGGCACGCGCGGCGCCACCACCGCCGCGGCTAGCCGACGGGCCGCACCGGCACGCCGGCGGCGGCGAGGTGCGCCTTGATCTCCGCCACCGTGTGGTGGCCGTAGTGGAGGATCGACGCGCACAGGACCGCGTCGGCGCCGGCGTTGAGCGCGTCGACGAGGTCGTCGAGCTGCCCGGCGCCGCCGGAGGCGATCACCGGCACGTCGACCGCCTCCGCGACCGCGCGCGTCAGCTCGAGGTCGTAGCCGGCGTTCGTGCCGTCGCGGTCCATGCTCGTGAGCAGGATCTCCCCCGCCCCGAGCGCAACGCCCTCGCGCGCCCACGCCACGACGTCACGACCGGTCGGCGTGCGGCCTCCCGCGACGAACACCTCCCAGCCGTCGCCGTCCGCCCGTCGCTTGGCGTCGATCGCCAGCACCACGCACTGGCTGCCGAACTGCTCCGCCAGCTCGTCGATCAGCTCCGGCCGCTCGACCGCCGCCGAGTTGACGGACACCTTGTCCGAGCCGGCGTCGAGCACCGCCTGGGCGTCCTCGACCGAGCGGATCCCGCCGCCGATCGTGAACGGGATGAAGACGTCGTCGGCCGTGCGGCGCGCCAGCTCCACGACCGTGTCGCGCTTGTGGTGCGTCGCGGTGATGTCGAGGAAGACCAGCTCGTCGGCGCCGGCGGCGTCGTAGCGCTGCGCCAGCTCGATCGGGTCGCCCGCGTCGCGCAGGTCGACGAAGCCGGTGCCCTTGACGACCCGCCCGCCGTCGACGTCGAGGCACGGGATGACGCGCTTCGTGTGCATCGCGACCGAGGCTAGCCGGCGGCGCGCTCGGCGCTGCGCGGCTTTCTTCTGCGCTTCGGCTTGCCGGGAGCGTCTTCTCTCAACGCCGCGCGCGCCTCGGCGATCGTGAAGCGACGCTCGTAGAGCGTCTTGCCGACGATCACGCCGGTGAGGTTGACCTGGCGCAGCTGCTCCAGCGCTCTCAGGTCCTCGAGCGTGCCGATCCCGCCGGAGTAGATGAACGTGCCGCGGACGACCTCCGAGACGCGCTTGACCTCCTCCACGTCCGGCCCGGTCAGCATCCCGTCGCGCTCGATCGAGGAGTAGACGAGCCGCTTGACGCCGCGCCGCTGCAGGTGCTCGATCACCGCGGACGCCTCCATCTCGGTCTGGTGCGTCCAGCCGGCGCTCGCGACCTTCCCGCCGCGCACGTCGACCGACACGGTCACGCGCGGACCGTGCTTGGCGATCGCCTCGTCGAGGAAGTCGACATCGGTGTAGGCGGCCGTGCCGAGGATCACGCGCTCGGCGCCGGCCGCCAACGCGGCCTCGATCGACGCCAGCGAGCGCAGCCCGCCGCCGAACTGCACCGGCACGCCCAGCTCGCCCGCGATCCGCTCCAGGTGCTCCAGGTTCGCGGGTCTGCCGTCGCGCGCGCCGTCGAGGTCTACGACGTGCAGCCAGCGCGCGCCGCCCTCGACCCACGCGCGTGCTGCGCTCAGCGGCTCGGCGTCGTAGACGGTCTCCTGCGCGAAGTCGCCCTGCGCCAGGCGCACGGCCTTGCCGCCGCGGATGTCGATCGCCGGGTAGAGGATCATGCGACCGCCTTTTCGCGGTCGCACGCGGCGCTGAACGACGCCAGCAGGCGAAGGCCCGCGGTCGAGGACTTCTCCGGGTGGAACTGCACGCCGAAGACGTTCTCGCGCGCGACGGCGCTGACGAAGCGCTCGCCGTACTCGGCGGTGCCGAGCACGTCCTCGGGATCAGCCGGGTGCGGCGCGAGCGAGTGCACGTGGTAGAAGGCGGTCTCGGCCGGCAGCGCCGCGTTGAGCCGGCACGCGCGCTCGAAGCGCACGACGTTCCACCCGATGTGCGGCACGCGCAGGTCGCCGGCGGCGAGCGGCCGCACGTCCCCGCGCAGCAGCCCGAGGCCGTCGCACGACTCGACCTCGACGGAGCGCTCGAACAGCAGCTGCATGCCGAGGCAGATGCCGAGCAGCGGCACGCCCGACTCGGCGCGCTCGACGATGACCTCGTCGAGGCCGAGCGCGCGCAGGTGCTCCATCGCGCGCGGGAACGCGCCCACGCCGGGAACGACGACGCCGTCCGCGGCGCGGATCTCGTCGTGGTCGCTCGTCAGCAGCGGCCGCGCGCCGACGTGCGCGAACGCCTTCTCGACCGAGCGGCGGTTGCCCATCCCGTAGTCGACGATCGCGATCGTAGGCGCGCTGCTCATGCCGTCAGCGTCCCCTTCGTCGACGGGACGCCGGTCTCCGTCGGGTCGATCGCGGTCGCCGCGCGCAGCGCGCGCGCGAACGCCTTGAACAGCGCCTCGATCATGTGGTGCACGTTCGTGCCGGCTTCGACGGTCAGGTGGAGCGTCAGCTTCGCGTTCGAGGACACCGCGCGGAAGAACTCCTCGGCCAGCTCGTGGTCGAAGTTGCCGATCGCGCCGGCCGGCAGCTCGGCGTCCCACGCGAGGAACGCGCGGCCGGAGACGTCGATCGCGCACGAGGCGCGCGCCTCATCCATCGGGATCGTCGCGGCGCCGTCGCGGAAGATGCCGGCGCGGTCACCAAGCGCCTCGTCGAGCGCCTGCCCGAGGCAGATGCCGACGTCCTCGACCGTGTGGTGCGCGCCCGTCTCCAGGTCGCCGCTCGCCGCGACCTCCAGGTCGAGGCGGCCGTGGCGCGCGAGCAGGTCGAGCATGTGGTCGAGGAAGCCGACGCCCGTTTCGCGCCCGCCGTCGCCGGAGCCGTCGAGCGCCAGCGTCAGGCGCACGTCGGTCTCGCCGGTTCTGCGTTCGATCTGGGCGCTGCGGCTCATCGGGCTGCATTCTCCCGAATGCGCGCGCGCATTGACTCCGCGTGGGCGGCGAAGCCCTCGGACTCGGCCAGCGCGACGCCGTCAGGGCCGAGCGCAGCGGCCGCCGCAGCCGGGATCCGCACCTCCGCCATGCGCCGTCGGAACGTGCGCGCGGACAGCCCGGAGGCGTAGCGCGCGGCGCCGTCGGTCGGCAGCACGTGATTGGAGCCGGCGAGGTAGTCGCCGAACGCGGTCGCGGCGCCGGCGCCGACGAACAGGCAGCCGGCGCGCGTGATCCGCGGGGCCAGCGCCTCGGCGCCGGGACCGATCAGCTGCAGGTGCTCGGGCGCGAACGCCTCCGCGAACGCGAGCGCGCCGTCGAGGTCATCGGTCTGCACGAGCACGGCCGCGCCGGCCTCGGGCGCCGCGTCGAGCTGCACGGCGAGCGCGTCGAGCACCGCCGCCTCCGGCGAGACCGCGACGACAAGGCTGTCGGCGCCGTGCTCGGCCTGCGCCCGCAGGTCCAGCGCGGCGAGCGCGGCGTCGCGCGGGTCGTCGATCACCACCGCGAGGTCGCTCGGCCCCGCGAAGCCGTCGATCCCCACCTCGCCGCGCACGACGAGCTTCGCCTCCTGCACGTACAAGTTGCCGGGCCCGACGATCACGTCGACCCGCGGGATCGTCTCGGTCCCGTGCGCGAGCGCCGCGATCGCGTGCGCCCCGCCCATACGGTAGACCTCGCTCACGCCCGCGAGCGCGCACGCCGCCAGCACGAGCGGATCCTCGGATGGCGTGCAGACGACGACCTCGTGGACCCCAGCCGCGCGCGCCGTGACGGCGCCCATGATCACGGTCGACGGATACGGCGCCCGCCCGCCCGGCACGTACACGGCCGCGCGCGCGACCGGCTGCTCGCGCAGCACGACGGTCTGGCCCTCCGGCAGCGCGACCGCGCGCTCCTCGTCGACGCCCGCCTCCGCCACCGCGCGCACGTTCGCGGCGGCGCGCTTCAGCGCCGCGCGCACGTCCGGCGCCAAGCCCGCAAGCGCCGCATCGATCTCCTCCTGCGGCACGCACAGCGGCCCGGGGTCCTGGCCGCGCGCATCCAGCTCGCGGCGGTACCGCTCCAACGCCTCGTCGCCGTTGTGGCGCACGTCGAGCACGATCCGCACGACCGCGTCGGCGACGTCCGAGGCGCCGGGAACCAGCCCGCGCAGCTCCGCGACGAGCGCGGCCGGATCCCCCGTCAGCGTGCGGCGCTCAAGCCGCACGCACGCGCTCCAACAGCTCGTCGATCGCGGCGGCCTTCAGCTTGTGCGCGACGGGGTTCGCGATCAGGCGTGCCGTCACGGTGACGATCTCCTCGCGCACGACGAGGCCGTTCTCGCGCAGCGTCGTGCCGGTCGCGGTCAAGTCGACGATCCCGTCGACGAGGCCGGTCAGCGGCGCCAGCTCGACCGAGCCCTTCACCTCCACCATCTCCGCCTGCCGGCCGGTCGCGGCGAAGTGGCGCGCGGCGATCTTCGGGTACTTCGTCGCGATCCGCATGATGCCGAGCCGGCGGCGCGCCTCCTCCATCGGATCCTCGCCGGCGACCAACGCGAGCACCATCGTGCAACCGCCGTAGCCGAGGTCCAGCAGCTCGTAGACCTCGCGCTCGGACTGCTCCATCAGCACGTCCTTGCCGGTGATGCCGACATCCGCGGCGCCCGCCTCGACGTACGTCGGCACATCGGAGGGGCGCATCGTCACGATGCCGATCTCGCGGAACAGCAGCTTGCGGTCGTTCGCGCGCACCTCGCTCGTGTCGATCCCGATCGCGTCGAGCAGGTCAAGCGTCTCCTTGAAGAGCGCGCCGCGCGGAACGGCGATCGTGAGCCCGCTGCCGTCGCTCATGACCGCTCCCGCATCAGCGCCTCGTGCAGCGGCTGCGCGTTGAGCGCGAAGCCGACCGCCGGCAGCGGCCGCCCGAAGCGGCCCAGCAGCTCGTCGTAGCGGCCGCCGCGGCCGATCGGCGTGCCGAGCGCGGGGTCGTAGACCTGGAAGACCGCGCCCGTGTAATAGCCCAGCTCGCGCACGAGCCCGAGGTCGAAGATCAGGCGCTCGGCCACGCGCGGCTCCAGCAGCTCGTGCACGCCGCGCAGGCCCTCCGCCGCCTCGCCGGCCGGACCGCCCAGCTCGGCGAGCACGTCCGGGCCGCCGCGCAGCTGCGGCACGCGCACGAGCTGGTCGGTCGCCTGCGCGTCGAGGCCGAGCGCGCGGATCTCGCGCTCCAAGCCGACGAAGTCGCGCGTCACCAGCTCGTGCAGGACCCGCTCGCGCGCCGCTCCCTCGACCCCGCACGCGTCGAGCAGCGCCTGGTAGAGGCCCACGTCGCCGAGGCCGATGCGGTAGTCGTGGAAGCCGATCGCGTCGAGCACGTCGCAGAGCAGCGTCAGCGCCTCGGCCGTGCCGCCCGGCGCGGGCGCGCCGATCAGCTCGATGCCGACCTGCAGCAGCTCGCGCGGCAGGCCGCGCTTGGCCTGCACGGCGCGGTAGGCGTGCGCCGCGTAGCAGAGCCGCAGCGGCAGCTCAGCGTCGGCGAAGCGCGTCGCGACGACGCGCGCGATCGGCACCGTCATGTCGGAGCGCAGCACGAGCACGTTGCCGTGCTCGTCGAACAGCCGGTACGCGGGCGGCGCGCCGCCGACGTCGCCGCGCGCAAGCGTCTCCTCGTACTCGAGCGCGGGCGTCGCGACCTCGCCGTAGCCGCGCTCGGCGAACACACGCAGCGCCGTCGCCGTGATCGCGCGCAGCTCGCGCATCTCGTCGGGCAGCACGTCGCGCGTGCCGCTCGGAAGCGGGTGGATCGGAGGAGTCGGCGCCGCCGCGGGCGCCGTGCCGGATGCGTCGCTCATGACAGGCGACCTCTAGTGGGCGTGGACGTGCTGACTGTCCTCGACGCGCTCGATGCGCGCGCCGAGGGCCCGCAGGCGCTCGTCGATCCGCTCGTAGCCGCGGTCGATCTGGCGCACGTTGCCGATCTCGGTCGTGCCGTCGGCGCACAGCGCGGCGATCAGCATCGCCATGCCGGCGCGGATGTCGGGCGACTCCAGCCGTTCCCCGCGCAGCCGACGCGGGCCGACGACGAGCGCGCGATGCGGGTCGCAGATCGTGATCGCGGCGCCCATCAGCTGCAGCTTGTCGGTGAAGAACAGCCGGTTCTCGAACATCTTCTCGTGGATGATCACCGAGCCCTCCGACTGCGTCGCGAGCGCGAGCGCGATCGAGGTGAGGTCGGCCGGGAACGCCGGCCACGGGCCGTCCTCGACCTTCGGCTGGTAGCCGCCGGCGTCGTTGTGGATCACGAGCTTCTGACCGCCGGGAACGAACAGGTCCTCCCCGCGCAGCTCGCTTTCGAGCCCGAGCCGCGCGAACACCATGCGGATCATCCGCAGGTCCTGCGCGATCACGTCCTTGATCGTCAGCTCGCCGCCGGTCACGCCGGCGAGCGCCATGAACGAGCCGATCTCGATGTGGTCGGGCGCGATGGCGTGCTCGCAGCCGTGCAGCCGCTCGACGCCGTGGACGGTCATCACGTTCGAGCCGATCCCGTCGATCGCGGCGCCCATCTTCACGAGCATGCGCGCGAGGTCCTGCACGTGCGGCTCGGAGGCGGCGTTGCGGATGACGCTCTCGCCCGGCGTGAGCGCGGCGGCCATCAGCGCGTTCTCGGTCGCCATCACGGACGGCTCGTCCATCAGGAAGTCGCAGGGCGCCATGCCGCGCGGCGCCGTGAGAAGGATGTCGCGCCCGTGCTCGACCGTCGCGCCGAGCGCCTTGAACGCGTCGAGGTGCGGGTCGAGCCGGCGACGGCCGATCACGTCGCCGCCGGGAGGCGGCATCAGCGCGCGGCCGTGGCGCGCGAGCAGCGGGCCGGCGAGCAGGAAGGAGGCGCGGATGCGCTCGGACAGCTCGCGGTCGACGTCGGTCGAGGCGATCCCGTCGGCGCGAATCGCGACGTCGTTCTCGCCGATCCAGTCGGCGCGCGCGCCGAGCTGACGCAGCAGGTCGAGCATCGCCTCCACGTCGGCGATCCGCGGCACGTTGCGGATCACGCACTCGTCGTCGGTCAGCAGCGCCGACGCGAGGATCGGCAGCGCGCCGTTCTTGTTCCCGGCGGGGACGATCGTGCCGGAAAGCGGCACGCCGCCTTGGATGACGAACTTCTCCATGAGCGAGGGATTGCGCGGTCGGTCAACGCCGGTAGGTCGGACGGGTGACACCGCCGTGCGCCGGTCCAGAGTAACAGCCATGCAGGGAAGGTTTCGCCTGCCGCGGCCCGGACCCTCCTTCATCCGTGGATTCGCGGCGGATCGCGCCGCCGCGCCTTTTAGGGTGGCGACGTGCGGCTCGGTCGCTACCGACAGCTCCTTGGTCATCCCGGCGTGGCGCGCCTTGTCGTCAGCACGCTGATCGGGCGGCTCCCGATCGGCATCTTCTCGCTGGCGATCGTGCTGCTCGTACGCAACGAGACCGGCTCGTTCGCGCAGGCCGGGATCGCCAGCGCGGCGTGGGCGCTCGGGGCCGGGGTCGTCGCGCCGCTGCAGGGCCGGCTCGTCGACCGCTTCAGCCAGCCGGCGGTGCTGATCCCCTCCGCCCTGCTGAACGCGAGCGCCGTCGCGGCGTTCGTGCTGGGCGCCCGGGCGGGCTCGCCGACGTGGCTGCTGGCGGTGTTCGCGTGGCTCGGCGGCGCGGCGCTGCCGCCGCTCGGCGCGTGCATGCGCTCGATCTGGGCGGCGACGTTCGCGGACGACGCGAACGCCCGCAACACCGCCTACACGTTCGAGAGCATGATGGCCGAGCTGTTCTTCATCGTCGGCCCGGCGATCACGACCGTGCTGATCGCGTTCAGCTCGCCAAGCGCGGCGCTGCTCGTGGCGATCGCGCTCAGCACGGCGGGCACGCTCGGCTTCGCCACGGCTGCGCTCGCGCGCGGGTGGAAAGGCGAGCAGGAGCTGCGCACCCGCGCCGGGGCGTTGGCGGCGCCGGGGATGCGCACGCTGATGCTGGCGATCGTGCCGACGGGGGTCGCGTTCGGCGTGCTGGAGGTGGCGATGCCGGCGTTCGCGGTCGCGCACGGCCACGCGGCCGGACTCGGCGGGATCTGCCTGTCCGCGATGGCGCTCGGCAGCCTGCTCGGCGGCCTGTGGTATGGCTCGCGCCACTGGACCGGGCCGATCGTCCCGCGCTTCATCCGGCTGGAAGTGCTGTTCACGCTCGGGCTGCTGCCGCTGCTGGTCGCGAATTCGGTGGGCGCCATGGTCGCGTTGATGGCGGTCGCGGGGCTGGCGCTCGCGCCCTCGGCCGCGGCCGGCTACCTCGTCGTCGACCACATCGCCCCGCCGGGGACCGTCACCGAGGCGACGACATGGGTGATGACGGCGAACGTCGCCGGCACGGCGCTCGGGGCCGCTGTCGGCGGCCTCGTCGTGCAGGAGATGAGCGTGCAGGCGGCGCTCGTCGTCGCGTGCGCGGGCCCGGCGCTCGGGACGGCCGTGGCGCTGCTGCGCCAGCGCACCCTCGGCCAGCCCGGCCAACCGGTCGCGGTTGCGAGCGAGCGGCGCGCGTAGCGCCGCGCCCGCCGCGAGCGCGGCCCGCGGCGCCCTGCCGCCACCGTTCGCCTCGCGGCGCGCTAACGCCAGCGCGAGCCGGCGTCGTGCGCGCCCTATCGCCAGCGTCCGCCGGCCCGCGCCCACGCGAGCAGGTGGTCGGAGCCGCAGAAGGCGTCCCCGATGCGGTGCTCCCCGCGGTGGTGGACGAGCAGCACGCGCGTGTCGTCGACCGCCACCCCGCACTCGGCGCAGCGCCCGAGCTCCGGATCCGCCGGCGGGTGCTCCGTCAGCACCCCGGCGTCCCAGTGCGGGCCCTGCATCGCCCACGGCACGACATGCTCGAGGCGGCAGAAGACGGCGAGCCGTTCGCCGGCCTCCTCCGCGGCGCGGAAGCCCTCGTCTGGAGCGACAGGCGCCCCACACCAGCTGCAGCGTTCGCGCGACACGCCGCGGAGCCTAGCGGTGCAAGATCGCTTGCAGCCGCTCGCGGCGGCGATGCCCGTCGCCACGGGGGATTCCGCGTCTTCCAGCGCCGTGCGGGGACGGCTGCGAGGATCCATCCGTCACCCCGGGTACCTTCCCGAACACATGTTCCCTTTTCGCCCATCCCGTGCCGCCACCGCGCTCCTTGAGCTGGCCGAGGCGATGCTCGCGCCTGACACGTTCGAACGCCCGTCCGACGAGGAAGCGTCCACCGGCGAGGCAACCGTGCACCCGCACCGCAGAGCGGCCGCGGTCGACCGCCGGCGGCGTCCCGCGCCACCCCGGCCGGACCAGACGTGCCTCGCGCCGATCACGCGCGCGGCACGCGAGCGCGAGGCGAGCCGGCCGCGCTCCTAGAGCGGCCGCGCCTCGCCCAGAACGACGAAGAGCCCCGCACACTCGCTGTGTACGGGGCTCGTTCGCACGTAAGAACCGGCGGCGTCCTACTCTCCCAGGCCCTTGCGGGCCAAGTACCATCGGCGCTGAGGGGCTTAACTGCTCTGTTCGGAATGGGAAGAGGTGTTTCCCCCTCGCCATAGCCACCGGAAACCGGTCGAGACCACGCCCTCCGCGGGCCTTCAAAACTGCACAGTACGCCAATAGCACGGGTATCAAATATCCGTCAAGCCCTCGACCAATTAGTACCGGTCTCCTACAGGTGTTGCCACCCTTCCAGATCCGGCCTATCAACCTGGTGGTCTACCAGGGGTCTTACTCCCTCAAGGGGATGGGAGAGCTCATCTCGAGGCCGGCTTCCCGCTTAGATGCCTTCAGCGGTTATCCGATCCGCACGTAGCTAACCTGCGGTGCCCTTGGCAGGACAACAGATACACCAGAGGTGCGTTCATCCCGGTCCTCTCGTACTAGGGACAAATCCTCTCAACTCTCCAACGCCCACGGCAGATAGGGACCGAACTGTCTCACGACGTTCTGAACCCAGCTCGCGTACCGCTTTAATGGGCGAACAGCCCAACCCTTGGGACCAACTTCGGCCCCAGGATGCGACGAGCCGA
>JBQCIQ010000009.1:0-2892 GCA_051953595.1 Conexibacter sp.
CCGGGTGCGTCTTCTCCCCCCCCCCCTCCCCCCCCCCTTGGGGGTTGGGGCGATTGGGGGGGGCGCGTGGGACGCAGCGCCGAGGCTCCGGTCCGAGTCTCCCGAGTTCTCGGAGGCGAACTCGGACGCGGCGCTCGGAACTCAGGCGGCGACGAACAGCGTGTCGAGCGACAGGCTCGTCTGGCGCGGCATGGCCTCCACGTCACCGGTGCTCCTGCCGCGACGGATGGGCGGCGGGAGGAAAGGCACCTGAAGGAGTCGCCCGTCCCCGGCGAGCAGTCGCTCGCGGGTCGTGAAGCCGACTTGCTCGCGGCCGATGTGCTCGCCGTTGCTGCGGCCGAATTGCGGCCTGCCGATCCACGCCGTCAGCTCGTGGTCGGCCGCGCGGACGAACGTCGGCAACTGGCGCTCGTCTGAGCAGACGACGAACAGCGCCGGTTCGACGTCGAGCGCCGCATAGCGCGACTCCCGCCACCCAGCCGTCAGGAAGTGGTCGTAGCGGCGCAGGCGCGTGAGCTGCTTCGACGCGCGGCGTGTGCGGTCGTACTCCAGCATGACCGCCGTTCGCTCGCCGCCGCCCGTGACACCGACCAGCGTCGCGTCTGGCCTGAGCACGCCCGGCACGCTCGCCTCCGAGTAAACGAACCGCTCGCCAAGATCGGCCGCGGTTGAGGCGGCGTCGGCGCGCGCTTCGCGGCGCGGGTCGACCGTGCCCGAGCGCGGACCGAGCATCCGGAACGGCGCAGCATCGATGAGCGCTCCCTCCCTCCCCGTCGCCCGCGCGGCTCGTCCCGCCAGCGCCGTCACGAGGCCCGCAACCTGCACGTCGTGCTCGACGTAGGCGATCGACGTCAGCTCGGCCGGCGCGTAGTCCTCGCCGTCCGCCGCCATGCCCGCGTCGAGGATGGTCCGCCAGCCGAGCGCGGTCAGGCGGTAGATCCACTCGTGCGAGCCGTCGTCGCGGCCGACGCGCGGGCGCAGCTTGCCCACCATTCCGGCGTCGTGCAGAAGCTTCAGCCGCTCGTGCGTGGCCGTCCCCATCCGGCCCCAGAACAGCGCGGCGAGGATGCGCGTCGTCGCGTAGCCGAAGTCGTGCAGGAACCCGAGCAGCCGCAGGTCGCGCCGCGTCAGCCGGCACGGCGGCGGGACCACGGGTCGGCGCCCCCACTGGATGCCGACCGCGCCCAGGCCCACGCCAGCCGTGCCGAGCTGCTCGATCATCGGGCGCTTCCGCTCGTGCCGCGATGCGACGCGAGGTGCGCTTCCAGGTCCTCCCTCGAGAACCGCACGGCGCGACCGATGCGCAGGCACGGCAGCCGTCCGCCGCGCGTCAGCTCGTACACCGTCGAGACCGGGACGCACAGCAGTCCCGACACGTCGCGTGCAGTGAGCAGTCGGCGATCCAAGCTCACCACCGCGTCAGCGCCGAAGCGCGAAGCCTTGCCATCCATGACGTTGACCTCCTGATGAAGAACGGGCATCTACCCTCTCTTCACGAGAACGGCCGGATTGTGCGAGCCAACCGCTCGGAACCCAACCGTTCGCCGTGAAGGAGAGCGTCTATCCCTTCCTCACGAAAACGACTGGATTGTGCGAGCGAACCGCTCGGGCGCCTACCGAACCGGCGTCGACGCCTGCGCGCCGCCTGCCTCAAACGCCCGCGCCAACCGCTCTGCCGCGTCCTCGTGGCTGCGGAAGTGCGTGTAGCGCATCGTCGTCTTGATGTCGGCGTGGCCCATCCACGCTTGCAGCTCGACCAGCGAGGCGACGTGCTCGACCGCCAGCGTCCCGAACGTGTGGCGCAGGTCGTGGAAGCGCAGCGGCCGGAGGCCAGCCGCTCTCTGCGCGACGACGTAGCGCCGACGCAGCGCGGAGGCGTCGAGGTACGAGCCGGCGGCGCCGACGAACACGAGGTCGTCCGGGCCGGTCCAGCGCTCGCGCTGACCGAGTCTCGCAAGCGCCGAAGCAACCGGCGGCGCCATCGGCACTGACCGCCCCTTGCCGGACTTCGGCAGCGTCAGCTCGCCGTTCGCGTAGCTCGCCGACACGCGAATCGTCTGCCGCGCGAAGTCCACCTCGCGCCAGCGCAGCGCGACGAGCTCGCCGCGACGCAGGCCGGTGAACGCAGCGGTCAAGAACACCGCCGCGTCCTGCGACGACGCAGCCGCCCGCGCGAGCGCCTGCACCTCCTCCGGCGTGTAGAACGAGAACTGCAACGGGTCGAAGCGCGCACGAAGCCGCTCCACTGACGCGACCGGGTTGGCCGGGAGCCCGTACACCTTTCTCGCCCGCTCGAAGATGCCGTGCAGCACCGTCACGAGCTTGTTCTTCGTCCGGTTCGACAGCGGCCGTCTGCCGCGCCCGCGCCCCGCGTCGAGTCCCGCGCGCCAGTGCTCGATCGCCTCCGGCGTCACGTCCTCGACGCGCACGCCGCCGAACGCCGGCAACAGGTGCGCCTGGACCGTCGAGCGGTAGTCGCGCAGCGTCGACGGCTTGCAGTCGCGCTCCTGCTCCACGTAGCGCAGCCACTCCTCGCACGCGTCCTCGAACAGCGCGCCCGTCGCGACCAGCCCCGGCAGCGTCCCGCGCCGCGCCTGGTCGAGCACGTCGCGCAGCCAGTCCTCGGCCGTGCGTCTCGTGAACGTCCCCGCCGCCGGCCGTCCGCGCCCGGTCCACGCCGGCCCGATCTTCTTCTGCACCTGCCGGCCGTCCGGCAAGCGGTACTTCGCGTACCAGACCGGCCCGCGCGCGCGGTCGACGCGGAAGACGTGTCCGCTCGGTGCGCGTGTCCCTGCCAGCGGCATGGCGCCAACCATACGCCGATCCCGGGACATATCGGGGACATATCGAGCCTCGGGACACGTCCCTTGAAACGCGAAAACCCCCGACTTG
>JBQCIQ010000010.1:0-8644 GCA_051953595.1 Conexibacter sp.
AAAAGTGGTTTCGTGTTTTTATTCTTGGTGTCCTCTTTTTACTTATTTTTGTTGGGGGTGTTTTTTGTTGTTTTGCGTCTCTCCCCACGTCTCGACCCAGGCGGCGGTCGGCTGGTCGCTGCGGAGCGCTCCGAGCTCGGCCGGGAGCCCGAACGAGTCGAATCCGTTGGCGAACAGCACGCTGGCGCCCGTCATGCGACGGAAGCGGGCGTAGACGTCCGCGACGGTGTAGCTGCGCACGTGGCCGATGTGGAGGTTCCCGGAGGTGAAGGGCGGTGCCGCGAAGAGGTAGAGGTCGTCAGCGTCGTGCCGGGGCTCAGGCACCGCATGGGCGCCGACGCGCTCCCAGCGCCGCTGCCAGTGCGGCTCCCAGCTTGCGGGGTCGTACGGCGTCGAGGACGCGTCCCGTCGCGCCCTCGACGCCGAGACGCTCGACGTCATTGCAGCGTTGCGGCCGCGGGCCGTCCGCCGCTCGCTCGGTCGTCACGTACCGCGAAGGGGCAGGGCCCGGGGACGGAGACGTTCTCGTCGGGGACGATGTACTGCCGCCACTCACGATTCTCCGGTTCGTTGTGCATGAGGATGTCCGGATGCATCGGGATCTCGTCGAACGCCACGACGCGCCGATGGATGACGCTGCGCGCCGTTAGCAGCCGGGCGGGGCGCTCCATCAGGCGCGCGAACTGCTCACGCGGCTGGAAGACGAGCGCCAGGCTCGAGGTGCGGCGGCTGCGGCGTCGTCTATGGAAGGGACCGCTGCACAATATGAAGAGCGGGACGCTGTTGAAGCAGAACTCCCACAGAGGGTGCTCGGGCGTCTTCGGCACGTGGATCGGCCAGGACGCCGGATCGTTGTCATGGAGCCACTGCAGCATCGCCCAGAAGCCGGCGCGCGAGCGCTCGTAGTCCGAGGCGCCCGGGTCGGGGCGAAAGAAGACGACGAACGCTGTGAGCTCGCCGAGCTCTCTGCACGTCGCCGCGTACTCCGCCAACGCGTTAGCGATGAATCGACGAGAGACATCGTCTAGTGGACTTTCCGCGAACACGAAACGCAGTCCACCGGAGTTAAGAGCACGGCGTGCGTAGAAGCACGGAAAATGAGGACCGCTTTCCGTGATCTCCGCCTCAAACTCCAAGTATGAGTAATTTGCCCACGCAGGAATGGACGAACCGTGACGCATCGTGTCAGCCGTAAGCAGGTACGAGACGTCGCGGGTTCGCCCGGTGACGATGTCACCCATTGGCTACCACCCGCTTCCCCCTTTAAGCTGTGACAGCTTCCAGTCTATCAAAACACCAACGATCTCGCCATCGAATTACCGAGAGAAGATCCGACGCATCGCACACTAAATCGGTCTATAGTAAGACAAGAAGTTGGATTTCCGACCTATCGTTTGACGGAGGAAGGCGGTCGCTGTACGCTGCCGGTGAGCAGGCACCCGTAGCTTAATGGCGCAGCAGTGGGTGGGGGGCTTGCACGGCTCCTAGCTCAGAGGCCGTTCGAGCCGTTCGCGGGGCCGGACGCATGTCCGCCCCCCGATACGGTGGCCGGGCCGAAGACTCGGATCTGGGCACGGAGTCGTCATGTCGACGCCGCACACTCAAGAGCAGCGGCCTTTGGAGCCGCGGATGTGGGTTCGATTCCCACCGGGTGCATCGGAGGCGCGCGTCAGCTGCCGGGCGAGGTGATCGTCGCGATCGGGTCGCCCGCGGCGATCGGGGCGCCCTCGACGATCGGAAGCTCGGCGACGACGCCCGCCTTGTGGGCGGTGATCTCGTTCTCCATCTTCATCGCCTCGATGATGCAGAGCAGCTGGCCCTCCTCGACCGCGTCGCCCTGTCTCACCTTCACTCTCCACATGTTGCCCTGCAGCGGCGAGGGGAGCGTGTCGCCTCCGACGGCGCCGCCGCCCTTCTTGCGCTCGCGGGGTCTCCGCGCACCGGCGCCCGCGGCGGCCGGGGCCGAGCCGTTCATCACGACGCCGCCCGCGAACGGCGCGCCGATCACTCTCACGTCGAAGCGGCGGCCGCTCACCTCGACCGTGTAGGTCTGCTCGACCTTCGCGTCCTCGTCGGCGTCGGACGGCGCGGCCGGCTCGAACGCGAGCGCTCTCAGCCATCTCTTGTCCTCGACGAGGTCGCGGCACGTCTCGGCGTTCGCCCACTGTCTCGTCGCGAGCAGCGCCTTGTGGAACGGGATCAGCGTCTTCAGCTCGGTGATCTCGTATTCGTCGAGCGCGCGCAGCATGCGTCTCGTCGCGGCCTCACGGTCGCTGTCCCACACGATCAGCTTCGCGACCATCGGGTCGTACATCGGCGAGACCTCGCCGCCCGGGCCGACGCCTGAGTCGACGCGCACGCCCGGCCCGCTCGGCTCGACGTACGCGCCGATCTTGCCCGGCGCGGGCGCGAAGTTCTTCGACGCGTCCTCGGCGTTGATGCGGCACTCGATCGCGTGGCCGCGCAGCACGACGTCCTCCTGGGAGATCGACAACGGCTCGCCGGCGGCCGCGCGCATGCCCTCCTTGACGATGTCGATGCCGGTCGTCATCTCGGTCACGCAGTGCTCGACCTGGACGCGCGTGTTCATCTCCAGGAAGAAGTACTCGCCGTCCTGCAGCAGGCCCTCGATCGTGCCGGCGCCGACGTAGTCGACCGCGGCTGCGGCGTCGGTCGCGACTCTGCCGATGTGCGCGCGCAGTCTCTCGTCGACGGCGGGCGCGGGCGACTCCTCGATCAGCTTCTGGTGGCGGCGCTGCACCGAGCAGTCGCGCTCGCCGAGGTGGATCACGTTGCCGTGCCTGTCGGCCAGCACCTGCACCTCGACGTGGCGCGGGTCGGGCAGGTAGCGCTCCAGGTAGACGGTCGGGTCGGAGAAGAACTTCTCGCCCTCGCGCGAGGCGCCCTCGAAGGCGGCCTCCAGCTCGTCGTCGGTCAGCGCGACGCGGAAGCCCTTGCCGCCGCCGCCGCCCGCCGCCTTGACGGCGACCGGGAAGCCGATCGAGTCGGCGATCACCTTGCGCGCGGCTCTCACGTCGGCGACCGGCTCGGTCGTGCCCGGCACGATCGGCACGCCGGCTCTCTGCATCAGCTCGCGCGCGGCGGTCTTCGAGCCCATCGCCTCGATCGCGCTCGCCGGCGGGCCGATGAAGACGATCCCCGCCTCCTCGCACGCCTTCGCGAAGGCGGCGTTCTCGGCCAGGAAGCCGTAGCCGGGGTGGACCGCCTCGGCGCCCGATCTCTTCGCGACGTCGATGATCTTCTCGATCACGAGGTAGGACTCGGCTGCCGGACCGGGGCCGATCAGGTACGCCTCGTCGGCGCGCTTGACGTGGATCGCGTCGCGATCCAGCTCGGAGTAGACGGCGACGGACGCGACGCCCAGCTCCTCGCACGCGCGGATGACGCGGACCGCGATCTCGCCGCGGTTGGCGATCAGGACCTTCGAGAACATGCGGGGCGGAAGAATAACGTGACGCTTCACCTATTCGTCGCGCGACTCGCATGCAGTCCGCGTGCGACGCGCTGGATGGCGAGGAAGCTCACCACCGCGTACAGCCAGCCGAGCAGTACGTCGGCGACGTAGTGCTCGCCCGTGTAGACGATCGCCAACGCCATCGCGAGCGGATACGCCGCCACGAGTGCGCGCGCCCACCACCGCCGCGGCCACACCGCGAGCGCCACGAGCAGCGCCAACGCGGCGTGCAGCGACGGCACCGCCGCGACGTCGTTCGCGTAGCGGTAGCCGGTTCCGACGAGGCCGCTCTCGGCGCCGATCCCGCTCCACGTCCACAGCTGCGGGATCAGCCGCTGCACCGGTCCGATCAGCCGGTGCGCGCTCGCCATCCACGGCGGCGCGGCGGGGAACGCGACGAACGTGATGCAGCCGAGCAGCGTCAGCAGTGCGAGTGAGGCCGCGAAGCGGCGGAAGCGCCAGCGGTCGCGCACCCACAGCACACCCGCCAGCAGCGGCGTGACGAAGAAGTGCGAGACGTAGACGGCGAACGCCGCCACCTCGAACCACCCCACGGAACCCGGACGGTGGAGGTGCTGCTGGAGCCACACCGTCGGCACCTGGCCGCCGAACAGCCAGCGGTCGACGTCCGCCTGCGGCAGGAAGTGCGTCGACGCGAGCCAGCCGTCGGCGCCCCCGCGCGCGAGGTCGTACGCCGTCATCACGAGGAAGAACGGCAGCCAGTCGACGAGCACGCCGCGCAGCCAGCCGCCGATGTCGCCCAGCGAGACGGCGAGCGCTCCGAGCAGGACCCAGACGAAGATCGAGTCGCGCGTGTACGGCAGGCCGAAGATCAGGACGATGGCGACCGAGCCGGTCGCCCAGACGGCGAGCGGGAGCGCACGCAGCAGGCGGCGCCGTATCAGCGGCGCGGACCCGACCGGGCGAGCGCCTGCGGCGTCGAGTGCGACCGTCCCGGCTTCCGCGCTCGGCGGCGGCGTCGCTACCCCTCCGGCGTCGCGATCAGGCCGGCGCCGACGGTGTCGTTCGTCGCCTCGTCGATCAGGATGAACGAGCCCGTCTCGCGGTTGCGCGCGTACGGGTCGAACGCGAGCGGAGCGCTGAGCCGCAGCTTCACGTGGCCGATCTCGTTCAGCGCGAGGCCGTCCGTGTTCGGCTCGCGCGAGAGCGTTTCGACGTCGAGGTGCCAGTCGACCGCGTCGACGATCGCGCGCACCGCGCGGGTCGTGTGCTTGAGCGCGTAGCGGGCTCCGGGTCTCAGCGGCGCGTCGGCCATCCAGCAGACGACGGCCTCCAACTCGCGCGCGACGGTGGGCGGGTTCGCCTCGCCGGCGCGTGCGATCAGGTCGCCGCGCGAGATGTCGAGGTCGTCCTCCAGCAGCAGCGTCACCGACTGCGGTGGGAAGGCCTCGGCGATCGGCCCGTCGAACGTGTCGATCCCGGCGATCCGGGACGTGCGACCCGACGGCAGCACGACGACCTCCTCGCCCGGTGTCAGCACGCCGGCTGCGACCTGTCCGGCGTACCCGCGGTAGTCGTGGTGGCGCTCGTCGTTCTGGGGACGGATCACCCACTGGACCGGGAAGCGCCAGTCGTCGAGGTTGCGGTCGCCGGCGATCTCGACGGTCTCGAGGTGGTGGAGCAGCGTCGGGCCGGAGTACCAGTCCATGTTGGTCGAGCGCTCGACGACGTTGTCGCCCTTCAGCGCGCTGATCGGGACGAACGTCGCCTCGGCGAAGTCGAGCCCGGCCGACCACTCGCGGAAGTCCGCGACGATCGCGTCGTAGACGGACTGGTCGTAGTCGACGAGGTCCATCTTGTTGATCGCGACGACCAGATGCGGCGTGCGCAGCAGCGCGCTGATCGCCGCGTGCCGGCGCGATTGGCGCACGAGCCCGTTGCGCGCGTCCACGAGCACCAGCGCGAGGTCGGCGGTCGAGGCGCCGGTGACCATGTTGCGGGTGTACTGCTCGTGGCCCGGGCAGTCGGCGATGATGAAGCGGCGCTTGTCGGTCTGGAACGAGCGGTAGGCGACGTCGATCGTGATGCCCTGCTCGCGCTCGGCGCGCAGGCCGTCGGTCAGCAGCGCGAGGTTCAGCTCGCCGTCGCCGCGGCGCTCGCTCGTCTCCTTCACATGCGCGAGCTGGTCGGCGAGGATCGACTTCGCGTCGTGCAGCAGGCGCCCGATCAGCGTCGACTTGCCGTCGTCGACCGAGCCGGCCGTCGCGAAGCGCAGCAGCTCGGTCTCGGCGATCCGCTGGTCGACAGAGCGGTTCCCGTTCGACTCGTGGGTGATCGACACTAGCAGTACCCCTCCCGCTTGCGATCCTCCATCGCCGCTTCGGTGACGCGGTCGTCCGCGCGCGTCTGGCCGCGCTCGGTGTTGTTGGTCGCCGCGATCTCCGCGACGACGGTCTCCAGCGTCACGGCGGTCGAGGCGACCGCGCCGGTGCAGGTCATGTCGCCGACGGTGCGGTAGCGCACCATCTCGGTGAAGATCTCCTCGCCGTCCATCAGCTCGACGAACTCGCTGGCGGCGTAGAGCATCCCGTCGCGCGCGAACACCTCGCGCTCGTGCGCGAAGTAGATCGGCGGCAGCTCCAGCCGCTCGCGCTCGATGTACTGCCACACGTCGAGCTCGGTCCAGTTCGATATCGGGAACACGCGCACGTGCTCGCCCTTGCGCACGCGGCCGTTGTAGAGCTGCCACAGCTCGGGCCGCTGCGCCTTCGGGTCCCACTGGCCGAAGTCGTCGCGGAAGGAGAAGATGCGCTCCTTCGCGCGGGCGCGCTCCTCGTCGCGGCGCGCGCCGCCGAAGGCGGCGTCGAAGCCGTGCTCCTCGATCGCGTCGAGCAGCGTGACGGTCTGAAGGCGGGTGCGCGACGCGCGCGGGCCTCTCTCCTCGACGACGCGGCCCTTGTCGATCGACTCCTGCACCGAGGCGACGATCAGCCGCTCGCCGATCTCCGCGATCAGCCGGTCGCGAAACTCGATCACCTCGGGGAAGTTGTGGCCGGTGTCGACGTGCATCACCGGGAACGGGAAGCGGGCGGGGCGGAAGGCCTTCTCGGCGAGGCGCAGCAGGACGATCGAGTCCTTGCCGCCGGAGAACAGCAGCACGGGCCGCTCGAGCTCGGCGGCGACCTCGCGCATGATGTGGATCGCCTCGGCCTCCAGGGCGTCGAGATGGGACAGCGCGTGACTCATGCGGATTCGGGAGCGGGTGGCGGCGATGGACGAGGTGCACGCGTGCGCGCAACGCGCACGCGACCGAAGTGCAGCGCCGTGAGACCCAAGGCGACCACGGCCGGCACCAGGAAGATGACATAGATCGGGAAGTCGAGGCCGGCCTTGTTGAACAGCGCGAGGCCGGCGGCCAGCAGCACGACGCCCAGCGCCGGCCGCAGCGCGCCCTCGGGCAGGCGCGTCGCGAGGCCCGAGCCGATCCACACGCCGGGGATCGAGCCGATCAGGATGTTGCCGGCGAGCAGCAGGTCGACGTTGCCGCTCACGAGGTGGGCGATCGAGGCGACCCACAGCAGCAGCGCGGCGTGGAAGACGTCGGTCCCGACGACGCGCCGCGGCGTGAGGCGGTAGAGCATGATCAGCCCGACGGCGATCAGCGCGCCGCTGCCGGCCGAGGTGAGCCCCAGCACGAAGCCGACGCTCAGGCCCACGAGCACGGCGGCGACCTTGTGGCGCGTCTCGAACGGCTCGATCGTCTCCCGCTCGCCCTTGACGTGCTTGACCAGCGCGCGCACCAGCACCGCGGCGCTCGTGATCAGCAGCGCGGCGCCGACCATCGTCAGCAGCGTGTCGTCGAACGAGCCCTTTCCGAGCGCGTCCTCCAGCAGGTGCAGCACGAACACGCCGCCGAGCGCGCCGGGGATCGAGCCGGTCGCCAGCCACAGCGCGATCTTCATGTCGACCGTGCCGCTGCGCCAGTGGCGCCAGCCGCCGACCGTCTTCGTGACCGCGGCGTAGGCGAGGTCGGTGCCGATCGCCGTCGTCGGCGCGGTGCCGAAGACGAGGATCAGCGCCGGCGTCATCAGCGAGCCGCCGCCGACCCCCGTGGTGCCGACGAGGACGCCGACGCAGAAGCCGAAAAGGATGACGAGCGGCCAGTCCATGACGGTTCAGTGTGCCAACGACGGCACGTCAGCCGTGCAGCCCGCACTCGAGCTTGTCACTGCCGGCCCAGCGGCCGCTGCGGTCCGCGGCGGGGACCGTGCAGTGCGTGCAGCCGATCGAGGCGTAGCCGCGATCGTGGAGGGGGTTGTAGGGGAGGTCGTGCGTGTGGATGTAGCGCCACACGTCTCTGTCGCTCCAGTCGGCGAGCGGGGCGGCCTTCCAGATGCCGTGCTTCTCGTCCCAGCCGATCTTCGGCGTGTTTGCGCGCGTGGGGGCCTGGTCGCGGCGAACGCCGACGATCCAGGCGTCGACGCCGGCGAGGATGTCCTTCAGCGGCGTGACCTTGCGGATCGCGCAGCAGCGGTCGGGCTCGCGCGCCCACAGCTCGTCGCCGAACTGCGCGGCCTGCTGCTCCAGCGAGATCCCGCTGGCGGCCTCGATCCGCATCCCGTAGCGCTCCTCCATCGCTCTCCACGTCTCGTACGTCTCGGGAAAGAGAACACCGGTGTCGAGCGTGAAGATGCGGGCGCTCGGCTCGACTCTCATCAACAGGTCGATCATCACCGACTCCTCCTGCTGGAAGGAGGAGGCGAGCAGCAGGCGCGGGTGGAAGCGCTCGACCATCCGTGCGATCACTTCTTCCGCCGACAGCGCGTCGGCGCCGTCGGTGAGCTGGGAGTCGATGGGCGCGGTCGTGCTCATTGGACGGTCTAAAATATCAAAACCCGAGTGGGTTTAGGCTTTTTCGGCCAGCAGGCGCGGCAACGCCGCCATGTCATCGAATGGCTCGGCGCCGTATGCGTGCAGGACGGCTTGCTCTGCGGCTGCGGCGGCGTACCCCAGCACGCGCATCCCGGCGGCGACGCCGGCCTGCACGCCCGCTTCGCTGTCCTCGACGACGACGGCCTGTGCCGGCTCGAAGCCCATGCGGACGGCCGCGTGCAGGAACAGGTCCGGCGCCGGCTTGCCGTGGGCGACGTCGTCGGCGCTGAAGATCGCTGCGTCGGGGAAGCGGTCGAGCAGGCCGGCGCCGCGCAG
>JBQCIQ010000011.1:0-11174 GCA_051953595.1 Conexibacter sp.
CACCTGGGCCCGGACATACGAGCGCCCGCGTGCGTGGGGGCCCCGCGGGGGGGGCCGACGCAGCACGGCATAGTCGCGCACGACGTCGAGCGCGGTCGCCGCCGCGGGCGGCGCGCCGCCGGGCATTCGACTCCGGCGAGCCGTCGAGCCGCCGCACGCCGCCAGGCTCGCCGCGCAACAGGCGGCGAGCACGATGGAACCGAGCGGGCGGCACCACACGGCGCGCGGCGGCCACACCACAGCTAGCAGACGCCGCCGACGACGTTGAAGCCCCAGATCGTGTGGGAGAAGCTTGAGTTGTTGCCCGCATAGAGCGTCATGTCGATCGCCGTGTACGGGCAGAGGTCGAGCGCGCTGTCGACGTAGTTGTTCGCGCAGCGACGACTGATCTGCAAGCCGTTGTACTCGTTTACGCGCTCGCACACGCTCACCGTGCCCGAGCCCGGATACTGCGCGACGTTACGATTGGCGACGCCGCTGAACGTCGCGGGGCAGGCCGTCATCGGTGCAACCAGCTGATTGCAGTACTGCGTCGTGGTCGCCGAAGCGGCGGTGCTGCCGAGCGCGAGAACCGCCATTGCAGCGAGTGCGCACAGCAGAGTCGCGACCGCGCGGGCCGCGCCGATTCCTTGCATCGTTGCCTCCTGTGGAGGACGCCGCGGCGCTGCAGCTCGATCGTCGGCGCGCGGCAGCAGGGTTACCTGCGACCGACGCGCCCCCAGCAAACGATTCAGTTCATTAACGTCCGGACGTCTGAACGCGTCCGCGAAGCGGCGGCGCGGCACATGCCCCGCCGATCATTGCGACCGAATTGCGACCAAGGCGTCGTTGATTAGCGCGCCGCACGCTATCAATCAAACGTTGAACCGGTCAAGCAATTTCAGCGCAATCCACGCCGGCGCTCAGACCGGCACCACGCCGTGCCGCTTCCACGGCCGCTCGACGCGCTTGCCCTCGGCCATCTCGAGCGCGCGGCAGATCGTCGGGCGCGTGTCGCGCGGATCGATGACGTCGTCGATGAGCGCGTTTCTCGCCGGCACGTAGACGTCGATCAGTCTTCTGTATGCCTCGATCAGCTGGGCCTTCATCGCGGCCGGGTCCTCGGCCGCCTCGACCTGTCTGCGCATCACGATCTCGACCGCGCCCTCGGCGCCCATCACGGAGATCTCCGCGCTCGGCCACGCGACGATCAGGTCCGGCTCGTACGCCTTGCCGTTCATCACGTAGTAGCCGGCGCCGTAGGCCTTGCGGACCACGACGGTGATCTTCGGGACCGTCGCGTTCGCGACCGCGTAGAGCATCTTCGCCCCGTGGCGGATGATGCCCGCCTCCTCCACCTTCGTGCCCACCATGAAGCCCGGCACGTCCTGGAGGAACAGCAGCGGGATGTCGAACGCGTTGCAGAGGTTGACGAAGCGCGCGGCCTTGTCGGCCGAGTCGTTGTCGAGGATCCCGCCGAGCTGCTTCGGCTGGTTGGCGACGATCCCGCAGGGGCGTCCGCCGAAGCGCGCGAAGCAGGTGATGATCGTCTTCGCCCACTGCGGCTTCATGTCGAACCACTCGCCGTCGTCGACGACCCGCCGGATCACCTCGTACATGTCGTACGGCTTGCGGTTGGACTCCGGCAGCACGTCGAGCAGCGACTCCTCGCGACGGTCGATCGGGTCGCTGACAGGCCGGATCGGCGGCTTCTGCTCGCAGTGCTGCGGCATGTAGGAGAGGTACTGCTTGATCCGCAGGATGCACTCCTCGTCGTCCGCCACTTCGAGGTCGCCGACGCCCGACTTGCGGCAGTGCACGCGCGAGCCGCCCAGCTCCTCCTGCGTGACCTCCTCCCCCACCGCGGCGCGCACGAGGTGCGGGCCGGCGAGCGCCATCGAGCCGCGCCCCTTGACCATCGGGACGAAGTCGGCGAGACCCGGGATGTAGGCGGTGCCGGCCGCGCACGGACCCATCAGCGCGGCGATCTGGGGGATCACGCCGCTCATCACGACCTCCTCGCGGAACAGAAAGCCGGAGCCGGCGAACAGCGAGCCGACCGCCTCCTGGATGCGCGCGCCGGCGCTGTCGAGCAGCCAGATGAAGGGGATCCGCTTGCTCAGCGCCAGCTCGCGCAGGCGCGTGACCTTGATCTCGCCGGACATGCCCATCGAGCCGGCCATGACGGTGAAGTCGTAGGCGCACACCGCGACCATCCGCCCGTCGACCTTGCCGTAGCCGGTGATGACGCCGTCGGCCGGCGCCTCCTTGCCCTCCAGGCCGCGGACGCTGAAGTGGATGCCGGCGTGGATCCCCAGCTCCGTGAAGGTCCCCTCGTCGATCAGCAGCGCCAGGCGCTCGCGCGCGGTCAGCTTGTCGGCGGCGTGCTGTCTGTCGATCTTCTCCTGCCCGCCGCCGAGCATGCTCTTCGCGCGGCGCGCGTTCAGCTCGTCGACCAGCGGGCGCAGGAACGACTGCGGCGCCTCGGCGCCTACCGACCCGTCCATTGCGGCTCCCGTCTCTCGAAGAACGCTCTGACGCCCTCGACGATGTCGTCGGTCGAGAACGCGATCGTCAGCTGCGCGCGCAGGAAGTCGAGCGCGTCCTCGAACGCCATGTCCTGCTGGCGGTAGATCGCGTCCTTGCCGAGCTTCATCAGCACCGGCGACTTGCTCGCGAGGCGTCTCGCCCAGTCCGCGACCGCGGCGTCGAACTCGTCCGCCGCAACCACCTTGTTGACCAACCCGATCCGCTCCGCCTCGTGCGCGTCGACGCGGTCGCCGAGCAGCAGCAGCTCGTTCGTCTTCTTGCGGCCGAGATTGCGGTAGATCAGCGCCATGATCATGAACGGGAAGGCGCCGACGTTGATCTCGGGCGTGCCGAACGTGACGCCCTCCTTCGCGACGATCAGGTCGCACGCCAGCGCGATCCCGAGCGCGCCCGCGAGCACGTGGCCGTTGGCGGCGCAGATCGACGGCTTGCCGAGCTTGCCGATCGTCGTGAACAGAGCCGGAAAGCGCTCGATCCCGAAGTGCTTGTGGACGAGCGGCACGTCGGCCGCGAAGCCGGCGAGGTTCGCGCCTGAGCTGAAGACTCTGTCGTGCGTGGAGGTCAGCACCACGCAGCGCACCGCCGCGTCGTCGCGCGCGGCCTCGAAGGCCGCCTGCAGGTCGGCGAAGAGCGCGTCGGAGAGCGCATTGCGCGTCTCCGGCTGATCTAACGCGATCGTCGCCACACCGCCGGCGACCTCGTAGCGCAAGGTGTCGTAGGCCATGCGCGCACGCTACCGGGTGCAGCCGATAGTAGGAAGCACTACTGTCTACTTTCGCCAGCTTGCCAGCCAGCCAGCCCGGCCCCTGCCCCGCGCACGAGGAGACGCTAATCGCATGGCCGCCACCGCAGACGTGCTGAAGCCCGACCACGGCTCCCAGCGCAAGCACTTCATCTTCAACGAGCACCACGACCAGCTGCGCGAGTCGATCAGCCGCTTCGTCGCGAAGGAGCTTGCGCCGCACGCGGAGGAGTGGGAGGAGACGACGTTCCCCGACTCGGTCTTCCACCGCATGGGCGAGCTGGGCTTCCTCGGCCTGCACGTGCCCGAGCAGTACGGCGGCCAGGGCGGCGACTACTTCTCGTCGCTCGTGCTCGCGGAGGAGATGGGCGGCTCGCTGTCCGGCGGCCTCTCGATGGGGATCGCCGTCCACACCGACATGGCGATGCCGCCGATCCTCAAGTTCGGCACCGAGGAGCAGAAGCAGGAGTGGGTCGTGCCGGCGGTGGCCGGCAGAAAGATCCTCTGCCTCGGCATCACCGAGCCGGACGCCGGCTCCGACGTCGCCGGCATCAAGACCCGCGCGGGGCGCGACGGCGACGAGTGGGTCATCAACGGCTCGAAGACCTACATCACGAACGGCCACCGCGCCGACGTGATCGTGCTCGTCACGAAGACCGATCCCGACGCCGGCTACGACGGCTTCACGCTGTTCCTCGTGCCGATGGACGCGCCCGGCGTGATCCGCGAGAAGAGACTGCAGAAGCTCGGCATGCACGCGAGCGACACGGCGCTGCTCGCGTTCCAGGACGTGCGCGTGCCCGACAGCGCCGTGCTCGGCCAGGTCGGCAAGGGCTTCTACCACATCATGTGGGAGCTGCAGGGCGAGCGGCTGATCGGCGCCGCCGGCTGCGTCGCCGGCGCCCAGCGCTGCTTCGAGCGCACGCTCCAGTACGCGCAGGAGCGCACCGCCTTCGGCCGCCAGATCGGCAAGTTCCAGGTGATCCGCCACAAGTTCGCCGAGATGGCGACGAAGATCGAGTCGGCGCGGCAGATGACGTACGTGACCGCGTGGCGCGTGCAGAACGGCGAGTACCCGGTGCGCGAGATCTCGATGGCGAAGCTGCACGCCGCGCGGATCGCCGTCGAGGTCGCCGACGAGTGCATCCAGATCCACGGCGGCGCGGGCTACATGAAGGAGTACGGCGTCGAGCGCGTGTGGCGCGACATGCGCCTGAACCGGATCGGCGCGGGCACCGACGAGATCATGCTCGACGTCATCGGCCGCTCCTACGGGCTCTAGGGAGGTCTTGAGATGACCCGCGAGATCGTCAACGGTCCCGGCTACGCGGTCGGGGACCTCGAGCTGCTGGGCGAGGGCTACGGCTTCCGCAAGATCCGCAGAGGGCTCGACGTCAAGGAGCTGGGCGTCAACGCGATCGTGATGCCGCCCGGCTACGAGACGAACGGCCACTTCCACGACGAGCAGGAGGAGCTGTACTTCGTGCACCGGGGCCGCATCGCGATCTCGTTCGGCGACGGCACGACGCATGAGCTGGGCGCGGGCGGGCTCGCGCGCGTCGACGCGCCGACCGTGCGCTCGATCAAGAACGTCGGCGAGGGCGATGCGGTGTATGTGATCGTCGGGGCGAAGGGCGGCTACGTGGGACGCGACGGCCGCACGGCCGAAGGCCTCTCCGCCGAGGACGCGCCTCCGGGCGCGCGGCGGTGACAGCCACCGCCACCGAGCGGCGCCCCGCCCCTCCCTTCACCGAGGAGTACGAGACGCTGCGCATGGAGATGCGGGCGTTCGTGGAGTCGGAGCTGGCGCCGCATGCGGATGAGTGGGAGGCCGCCTGCTTCTTTCCCAACTGGGTCTTCGAGAAGTGCGCGGAGCGCGGGTACATCGGCTTGAAGTTCCCGCGCGAGCTGGGCGGCGGCGGGGATGAGCTGGCGGCCGCGGTGTGGGCGCAGGAGCTGGCGCGCTGCGGGTCGGGCGGCGTCGGTGCCGGGATCGGGGCGCACACGGGGATCGCCCTGCCGCCGGTGTGGAAGTTCGGCACGCCCGACCAGCACGAGCGGTACCTCGTGCCCGGCATCCGCGCCGAGAAGATCGCCGCGCTCGGGATCACCGAGCCGGACGCCGGCTCCGACGTCGCCGGCATCAAGACGCGCGCGCGGCGCGTCGAGGGCGGCTTCGTCGTCAACGGCTCGAAGATGTTCATCACGAACGGCGTGCGCGCGGACTTCATCGTCACCGCCTGCAAGACGACCGAGCAGGGCGGCCACCACGGCATCTCGTTCCTGATCGTCGACAGAGGCCCTGGCGTGGCCGCGTCGGCGATCGACAAGCTCGGCTGGCACGCCTCCGACACGGGGCTGATCAGCTTCGACGACGTGTTCGTGCCGGAGGAGAACCTGCTCGGGCCCGAGCACGAGGGCTTCAAGCTGATCATGGCCAACTTCCAGTGGGAGCGCGTGATGATGGCGCTCGGCGCCGTCGGCGCGATGGAGCTGGTGTTCGAGCGCACGCTCGCGGCCGTGCACGCGCGCGGACGCTGCTCGCAGGCGACCCGCCACACATTGGCCGAGGTCGCCCTCGCGCTGGAGAGCGGCCGCGCGATCACCTACAACGCACTGCGCATGCACCTTGCCGGCATGAACGCCGTGCAGGAGGTGACGATGGCGAAGCTCGCGACGCAGCGCGCGGCGTACGACGCCGCCGACGCCTGCCTCGACATCCATGGGCCCGACCCGGGGATCGAGCGCGCGGTGCGCGACCTGCGGCTCGGCCCGATCGGCGGCGGCACCGACGAGATCATGCGCGAGATCCTGGGCAAGACGCTGGGGCTCTGACCTACGCCGTCGTTCACTTGAGCGCTTAGAGTCCGGCGGCGCGGCGCGCAGGCTTCGCGCACGCACCACCGCGAAACCAAGGAGACGTGCATGGGAGTCCTCGACGACAAGGTCGCGATCGTCACCGGCAGCGCGCGCGGGATCGGCCGCGCGACCGCCGAGCTGCTCGCCTCGCAGGGCGCGAAGGTCGTGATCAACGACCTCGACGGCGACGTCGCGCAGCAGACGGCCTCGGAGATCCAGGGCGAGACGACCGTCTTCGCCGGGGACCTCACGAAGGAGGGCGAGCCGGAGAAGCTGATCCAGACGGCGATCGACGCCTGGGGCAAGATCGACGTGATCGTCAACAACGCCGGCTACACGCTCGACGGGCCGATCCACAAGCTCTCGGACGACTGGTTCCAGAAGATGCTGGACATCCACCTGGTCGCGCCGTTCCGGATCATCCGCGCCGCAGCCCCGCACCTGCGCGAGCCGGCGAAGGCGGAGCGCGAGCGCGGCGAGGAGGTCTTCCGCAAGATCGTGAACGTCTCCTCCACCTCCGGCATGTTCGGCAACGCCGGCCAGGCCAACTACAGCGCGGGCAAGGCCGGCATCGTCGGGCTCACGAAGACGCTCGCGAAGGAGTGGGGCCAGTTCAAGGTCAACGTCAACGCGGTCGCCTTCGGCTTCGTCGAGACGCGTCTCACCGCCGCCAAGGGCGACGAGAACGTCGCCGAGATCGGCGGCGAGAGAGTGCAGCTCGGCATCCCTGAGCAGCTGCGCGGGATGGCGGCGATGCTGATCCCGCTCGGCCGCCCGGCCACCCCCGAGGAGGCCGCCGGCGGCGTCTTCTTCCACTGCACGCCGTGGTCGAATTACGTGCATGGGCAGGTCCTCAACATCACCGGTGGGATGTTTGGAGGCATGACGAGCTGAGGGTCGCCGGACCGCCGCGGCGGGCGCCACGCGCGCGCGCCGCGGCGCACCGCCGCTCCTCCTCGCGCTCCTCGTAGAGGCGGATCAGCGAGGACAGCTCGACGTCGAGCCCGTCGGCGAGCGCGCGCAGCGTCTTGAGCGTCGGGTTGATCTCGCCGCGCTCGAGCGCGCCGACGTAGTTGCGGTGGAGCTTGGCGCGGAAGCCGAGCGTTTCTTGCGAGAGCTCGCGGCAGGCACGCAGCTCGCGGATCGCGGCGCCGAAGCTGACGGCGAGCGCGTCGCGCGGGCGGGAAGAAGTACGCTGGCGTGGCATGGGAGCTGAGCCTCCTGTGCGTCAGGCCGGGGCGCTGTGGCCGCAGCGCCCCGGCCGCTTTTGGTTGACGCAGGCGAGGGTAGATGGGGGCTCGGACAATTACGCAGTAATTGGGGAGGTTCTGCGCAGAGAATTTACACTTGCGCTAAATCGTTACAAACTGCGTGAGAGATGTAACGATAGACGCCAGGTCAGCGCGGGAGGGCGGTGAGCAGGCGATCGAGGTCGGACTCGTCGTTCCAGCCGCCGAAGGAGGCGCGGAGCAGGTCCTCGCCGGGCAGCGAGCGAACGACCACGCCGGCCGCGGCCAGCCGCTCGACGGCCGCCGGCGCGTCAGCCTCGTGCCACGTCACGAGCGTGGTGCGGTCGCGCGGCAGCACCACGCGGCCGGAGGCGACGAGCGCGTCTGCCGCGCGCTCCGCAAGCGCGCACGCATGCGCCTGGATCGCGTCCCAGCCGGCGAGCGCGAGCACGTCGAGCGCCGCGGCCGCCTGCGCGAGCGAGGCGGCCGGCAGCGCCGGCGTGTCGTACGCGCGCGCGTCAGCCCACGGCGCCGCGTCGATCCCCGCCCCCGGCTCGGCGAGGTTCGCGTAGCCCGGCGCAGGCGGGCGCATCCGCTCGCGCAGCGCCGGCGCGACGTACAGCAGCCCGGTTCCCTCCGGCCCGCACAGCCACTTCTGGCCCGCGGCCGCGTACGCGGCGCAGCCGAGCGCGGCGACGTCGACCGGCACCGCGCCCGCGCCCTGCGCGCCGTCGAGCAGCACCGGCACGTCGAGCGCGCGCAGCGCGTCGAGCGCCGCGAAGCGGCCGCTGCGCCACGACACGTGCGAGCAGACGACGAGCCGCGTGCGCGCACCGACCGCGTCGGCCACCTCGGCCCACGGCGCGAGCGTCACCTGCACGCCGCGCGCCCGCTGGGCGGCCAACGGCCCGAGCACGCCCGGATGCTCCTCGTCGCTCGTGACGATCTCCTCGCCGGGCCGCACGTCGAGGCCCAGCAGCACGCGCGCGATCCCGTCGGTCGTCGAGGTGGTGAGCGAAAGCTCCTCCGCGGCGCAGCCGACCTGCTCGGCGTAGGCGGCGCGCAGCTCCTCCGCCAGCTGCGCGCGCCGCTCGAAGTGCGCGATCCCGGCGCGGCCGTCGGCCAGCTCGCGCTCCAGCTGCACGCGCGCGGCGACCACCGCCTCGCGTGGCAGCGGCCCGTTCGTGCCGGCGTTCAGGTAGGCGAGCCGTTCGAGGACCGGGAACTGCGCCCGCAGCGTGGCGAGCGAGCCGAGGCCCCCCGGGCTCATCCCCGCTCGAGCGTGCGTCCGTTGATCGTCTGCTGCTGCTCGCGCCAGCGCTCGTGCGACGCGTCGATCACGGCGATCGCGTCCTCGCGCGAGAACCAGCCGTCGACCTTCACGACCTTGCCCTCAGGGGTCTTGTAGATCGAGAAGAAGTGCGAGATCTCGTCGCGCAGCGGCAACGGCAGGTCGTCCAGCTCCTCGATCGCGTTCCAGTTCGGATCCTCGAGCGGCACGCACAGGACCTTGTCGTCGACGCCTTTGTCGTCGCGCATCTTGAACAGCGCGATCGGCTTGACGGGGATCACGCAGCCGGGGAACGTCGGCTCCGAGACGGTCACCATCGCGTCGAGCGGGTCGCCGTCCTCTCCCAGCGTCTGCGGGATGAACCCGTAATCGGTCGGATAGACGACGGAGGAGAACAGGAAGCGATCGAACTTGATCGCCTGCAGCTGCTCGTCCCACTCGTACTTGTTGCGCGAGCCCTTCGGGATCTCGACGAGGCAGTGCAGGTGGCGATCGTTCATGTCCAGGACCATACGACACGCGTACGATTGCGGCATATGACACACGCCCATGCGCACCATGCCGGGCACGTGCACGCCCGCGGCGAGCAGGACGCGCGCGCCTTGACGATCGCGCTCGCGCTGATCGTCGCGTTCATGGTGGCCGAGCTGGTCGCCGGCGTCCTCGCGCACTCGCTCGCCCTGATCTCCGACGCGGGGCACATGCTGACCGACGCCGCCGCGCTCGCGCTTGCACTGCTCGCGCTGCGGATCGCGCGGCGACCGCCGCGCGGAGCGATGACCTACGGCTTCGGGCGGGTCGAGATCCTGAGCGCCCAGGCGAACGGGATAACGCTCGTGCTGCTCGGCGCGTGGATCGTCTACGAGGCGATCCGGCGGCTCGTCGCGCCGCCGGAGGTCCACGGCGCGATCGTGCTGATCGTCGCGCTCGTCGGGATCGTCGTGAACCTCGCGGCGACGCTCGTACTGGCCGGCGCCAGCCGCGCGAGCCTCAACGTCGAGGGCAGCTTCCAGCACATCCTCACCGACCTGTTCGCGTTCGTCGCGACGGCGATCGCCGGCGCGATCGTCCTGCTGACCGGCTTCGCCCGCGCGGATGCGCTCGCGTCGCTGCTCGTCGCGGCGTCGATGCTCTACGCCGGCACGCGGCTCGTGATCGCCTCGGGGCGCGTCTTCCTCGAGGCCGCTCCACAGGGGCTCGACCCGCAGGAGATCGGACGCGCGCTCGCGGCGCACGCGGGCGTCGTGGAAGTGCACGACCTGCACGTGTGGGAGGTCACCTCCGGCTTCCCCTCCCTCTCGGCGCACGTCGTCGTCGGCGCCGGACGCGACTGCCACGAGCTGCGGCGCGCGCTGCAGCAGGAGCTGCGCGAGCGCTTCGACCTGCGGCACACGACGCTCCAGGTCGACCACGAGGCGGCGCCGCAGGCGCCGCTGCAGATCGAGGTCGCGAAGCGGTGAGCCGGCGACCGCGGGGCGCCGTCAGTCGGCGGCGCACAGCCGCCGGTACGGAAGGCCCGGAACGTACTGCGCCCACTCGCGCCGATCGAGGCCGCTGCCGACGCGCCGGCACACGATCGTGCGCAGCGTCGCCCCACGGCGTGAGAAGACGTTGCGCCAGAACCAGACTCTGCCATCGAGCCCGCCGGCCACGACCGTCGTACCGTCGCGGTTGAGTGCGACGCTCGTGAGCGAGACGATGCCGCTTCTGAGGGGCTGGCCGATCGGCCGGCGCGCCGCCACGTCCCACAGCCGCACCGTGGCGTCATAAGCGCTGGAGGCGAGCGTGCGGGAGTCGGCACTGAACGCCACGCCGGTGATCGAGCCGGTGTGCCCGAACAGCGGCTGGCCGATCTGACGCCGCGTCGCGACCCGCCACAGGCGGATCGTGTCGTCCGCGCCGCCAGAGGCCAGCGTGCGGCCGTCGGGACTGAACGCGACCGTGGTGACGGCGTCGGTGTGGCCGGCAAGCGGTCTGCCCGCGAGCCGTCGCGTCGCCACCGACCACAGCTCCACCTCGCCGTCGCCTCCGCCGCCTGCGAGCGTCCGGTCGTCGGGGCTGAACGCGACGCTGCGGATGACGTCGGCCGTCGTGCGCGGCAGCCGCGCGATCTGCTCATGCGTGCGGAGGTCCCACAGCCGCACCGTGCCGTCATACGCGCTCGAGGCGAGCATCCGGTCGTCGGGGCTGAACGCGACGCTCGTGAGGTCGCCCGTGTGCCCCCGCAGCGGCGGACCGATCAGCGTGTGCGAAGAGACGCTCCACAGGCGCACGGCGTGGTCCGTGGTGCCGGCCGCCAGCAGGCGTCCGCTGCGGTCGAGCGCCACCGAGGCGACCGCGCCGTGCTCGTGCAGCAACCGCTCGCCGAGCTGCTCGCCTCTCGCGAGGCTCCACAGGCGCACGGTCGTGTCGAGGCCGCCGGACGCAACCGTGTCGCCGTCGCGCGCGAGTGCCACGCTGAGGACTGCGTTCACGTGGCCCAGCAGCTGCTCGTCGAAGGACGGGCGCGGCACCATCTGCCACA
>JBQCIQ010000012.1:0-2946 GCA_051953595.1 Conexibacter sp.
GCCGCACAAGGTCGCCGCGCGCTGTCTCGCGCCGTACCTCGCCGACCGCGACGAGGGCGACCGCGCGACGGCGCGCCGCCACCTGCGCGTCGTTCCGCCGCCTGGCGAGCCCCCCGCCGTCGTCCATCGCAACGGCGATCCGAGTGGCATCGAGCTGCTCGGCCACGAGCGGCGGTAGGCGATGTCCGATCAGCTGCGCCGGATCGACGGGGACGCCGGGGCGCCTCCGCGCGTGCTCGTGGTCGGTGGCGGCGTCGCCGCGCTCGAGTCGGTGCTCGCACTGCGCGCCGACGCCGGGATGCGCGTGGAGATCGAGCTGATCGCGCCCCACCCCGAGTTGCGCTACCCGCCGCTCGACGTCGTCGAGCCCTTCGGGCTCGTCCCGCCACGGCTCGAGCTGGCGGGGGCGCTGGCGCCGCTCGCCGTGCGGCACCGCCTCGACGCCGTCGAGGACGTCGACGCGCGCGAGCACTGGGTGCGCACCGGCTCCGGCGCCGTGCTGCGCTACGAGGCGCTGGTGCTGGCGGTCGGCGCACGGCCGCGGCGGCCGTTCCCCGGCGCGCTCGTCTACGGCGACCCGCACTCGCGCGTCGACTTCGCGCGGATGCTGGAGGCGGCCGAGGTCGGCCACGCGGAGCGGCTGGTGTTCGCCGTCCCGGAGGGCGTGCGCTGGGCGCTGCCGCTCTACGAGCTGGCTGTCATGACCGCCCGCCGGCTCGCCTTCGCGCGGTCGCATGCTCGTCCCCACATCACGCTCGTCACGCCTGAGCAGGCGCCGCTGGAGCTGTTCGGCGGGCGTGCGAGCGGGCGCGTGCTCGAGTACCTGGAGCAGCTGGGGATCGCCTTCATGCCGGCGACGAGGATCGTGCGCGTCGGCCGCGGCGAGGCGGTCGTGGAGCCCGGCCCGCGCGGCCTGCGCGCCGATCGCGTCGTGACGCTGCCGCTGCTGAGCGGCCCGGCGCTCGCCGGTCTGCCGCGCACCGCGGACGGCTTTCTGCCGATCGACGCGCACGGCGCGGTGCGCGGTGTTCCGGACGTGTACGCGGCCGGGGACGCGGCGGATTACCCGATCAAGCAGGGCGGCCTCGCGACGCAGCAGGCCGACGCGATCGCCGCCGCGATCGCCGCGCGCGCCGGCGCGCCGCTGACGCCCGCGCCGTTCCGCCCGGTCCTGCGCGGGATGCTCGTGACGAGCGAGCGCCCGCAGTACCTGGAGGCCGACGTGACCGGCCCCGGCGGCTCGCACGCGGCGGACATGCCGCTGTGGTGGCCGCCGACGAAGGTCGCCGGCCGTCATCTGGCGCCGTTCCTGGCGGAGCGCTTCGGCGCGCGCCTGCCGGCGCCGCAACCCGACGAACGCTGGCTGGAGGGGGCGATCCCATGCGAGATCACGTTGCCGGTGCCGCTGCCGGATTCGACATCGATCCCCATCGTCCGCGCGTCCTGATCGCCGGCGGCGGCGTCGCGGCGCTGGAGGCGCTGCTGGCGCTGCGCGACCGCGCCGCCGAGCGGTTGGAGCTGTGCGTGCTCGCGCCGGCGCGGGAGTTCGTCTACCGCCCGCTCGGCGTGCTCGAGCCGTTCGCGGCCGGCAGCGTGCCGTCGATGCCGCTCGCCGACGTGGTCGCCGAGCACGGCGCGACGCTGATCCCCGGCGCGCTGGCGGCGGTCGACGTCGACGCCGGGATGGCGGTCACGGCGACGGGCGAGCGGATCTTCTACGCGGACCTCGTGGTGGCGGTCGGCGCGCGCGCCGAGCCGGCCGTCGCCGGAGCGCTCACGTTCGGCGCGCCGTCGGACGCGGCGGCGATCGCCGACGTCGTGCGCGGCGTACGCGCGGGCAGCGTGCGGCGCGTCGCGTTCGCGGTGCCCGAGGGCGTCGCCTGGACGCTGCCGCTGTACGAGCTGGCGATGCGCCTGGCGAAGGAACGCGATCCGCAGGGACGCGCGCCCGAGCTGCTGCTGGTGACGCCGGAGCGCGAGCCGCTGGAGGCGTTCGGCCACGACGTCGCCGTCGCCGCGCGCGAGACGCTCGAGCAGCACGGCGTCCGGCTGCGCACGGTCAGCACGGTCGAGGCGTTCGAGGACGGCCTGCTGTGGATCGAGCTGGAGGGGGCGGCCGAGGTCGACGCGCTGATCGCGCTGCCGCGCCTGTTCGGTCCGGCGATCCCCGGCCTGCCCGCGGACGCGGACGGCTTCATCCCGGTCGACAACTTCGGCCGCGTCGTGGGGGAGGACGGCGTGCACGCGGCCGGCGACGCGACCGCGCAGCCGATCAAGCAGGGCGGCCTCGCGGCGCAGCTCGCCGACGTCGTCGCGGCCGACGTCGCGCACCGCCTGCTCGGGGCGCCGCCGCCGGCGCCGTTCGACCCGGTGCTGCGCGCGCTGCTGCTGACGGGCGGAACGCCGCGCTTCCTGCGCGCGCACGTCGTGCGCCACGGCGAGGAGCACGACGGCGAGGAGGTCGCGGAGGAGCCGCTGTGGTGGCCGCCGGCGAAGATCGCCGCCCACCACCTCGCGCCCTATCTCGCCGAGCGCCTGCTGCGCGAGCCCGCGTGACGCGCCGTCAGTCGTCCTGGTCGCCGCTGCCGTTGCCGCGACGGCGTTCGTTGTGCTCCTCGCCGTGCTGTCGCGGCGCTCCCGTGCGGTTCCGGCGCACATCCGCGTGACGCGGCGTCGTCGTCGTGCGCGCGTGCGGCGCAAGCTCCTCGCCGGCCGACGGCGGCTCGGCCGAGAGCCCGATCCGCTGGCTGGACAACTGCGTCGCCGCATACGTGACGCCGGCTGCCAATGCGAGACCGACGAGACCGACGGCGATCCAGGCGAGCAGCGAGCGGGCGCGCATCGACACGACGCTAACGCTACTCCGGCAAAGTGGCGGACAAGGCCGGCAGCCGCAGCGCCGCGCGCGCGCCGTCGCCGTCGCGGCGGTTGGCGATCGTCACCTCG
>JBQCIQ010000013.1:0-22096 GCA_051953595.1 Conexibacter sp.
CGGTCCAAAAACAGTGTCTTGTCGATCGGCTTTACATAGATTGACATGACCGCACTGTAGCGCGTTGTCAAGCGATTCGGTAGGGAATGCCGCCGTGCGACGATGCGCGCGATGGTCCGCCCCGCCGCCGCGATCCGCGCCGCCGATCCCGCCCGCGACGCCGTCGCGTGCGCGGCGATCTACGCGCCGTTCGTGCGCGACACCGCAATCTCGTTCGAGGAGGTCGCCCCGAGCGCGGAGGACTTCGCCGCGAGGATCGCCCGCACCGCGACCAGCCATCCCTGGCTCGTCTGCGAGCGCGACGACACGATCGCCGGCTTCGCCTACGCGACGCGGCACCGCGAGCGCGCGGCGTACCGCTGGGCGGCCGACGTGAGCGTCTACGTCGACCCCGCCTGGCAGCGGCGCGGCGTCGGGCGGGCGCTCTACGAGGCGCTGCTCGACCGGCTGCGCGCGCAGCGCTTCCAGATCGCCTGCGCCGGCATCACGCTGCCGAACGACGCGAGCGTCGGCCTGCACGAGTCGCTTGGCTTCGAGCCGGTCGGCGTCTACCCCGGCATCGGCTGGAAGGCGGGCGCCTGGCGCGACGTCGGCTGGTGGCAGCTGCGGCTGCTTCCGCCCGACCGCGACGGCCGGCCGCCGGCAGAGCCGCTGCCGCCCACGGACGCCTGAGCCACGCCGGCGCCGCCGAGGGGGCCGCGCCGGCCTACCCCACGTCGGGCGCGGCGCGACCCCCGGGAGCCGCGGTGGGTGGGGGACCGCGGCTCCTCCTTGGAGCCGCTGCGACCGGTCGGCTCCAAGCTGTGCTTCTGCGGGGCGACCGTCAGGGCGCGCGCAGGGCGCGCGCGAACGCGGCGCACTCCGCGGGGCTCGGGACGACGAAGCGGTCGAGCGCCGTGACCGCGCCGATCGTCGCCATCGCGTGGCGGTAGGCGGTGCGGGCGCGACGCGCATCGGTCCGCGTCCTCCCGGCGGCGATCATCCCGACGCCCTCGACCAGCACGACGCGCGGGTCGGCGTCGAGTGGCGCGCCGCGCTCGCGCCCGAACGCGGCGGCTTCCCAGCGCGCGAGCGCGCGTTGGCGCCGCGCGCCGCGAACGAGCCGCTCGGCGAGGTCGCCGGCGTCGTCGCAGCGCGGGTCGGCGTCGAGCCACAGCGGCGCCCGCTGCGTGTGCACGACCTGCTGCGGACACACGGCGCCGGTCTGCGCGAGCGTCGGCGCGTCGCGGGCGGACACGAACGACAGCACGTCGGGCGAGACGTCGAGCGCGAGCACCTTCGCGCCGCGCGCGCCGAGCGCCCGGCGCACGACCGGCAGCAGCTGCGAGAGCAGGCGCGCCCGCTCGCGCGCACCGAGCGGCGCGCGCCCCACTCCTCCGCAGCGCGGTCCGCGCGCCGCGGCCGCCACGAAGTAGCGCGCGCGACGGGCGGCGGCGATCGTCGCCTCGTAGCACGCCTGCTCGCTCTCCCCCCACGTCACCAGGCCGCGGCAGGCGAGCAGCGCCAACCGCACGCCCGGCTCGGCCACCGCCCGCCCCAGCTCGCGGGCGAGCGCCGTTCCGCTCGTCTCGTACGGGATCCAGGCCGCGGCGGCGCCGAAGCACGCGTACGCAAGCTCCTCGCCCCCGGCGGACGCGCACAGCGCCATGACGGCGTCCGGCTGCGTGACCGCGACGTGCGTCGCCGGGACCACCGCATGCAGCAGCGCCTCCGGCGGACAGACCGGCGCGGCCGGCTCGACGTGCCGGCCGCTCAGCAGGAGCGGATGCGGCATCCCCTCCAGCGCCCCGTCGGCGAGCGCGGCGTGGAGGCGGTCGAGCCACAGACCGGCGCCGGAGACGGGGCCTCGTGCGGCGTCGCTGTCGCCGACCGCGGCTCCCGCCTCCGTGACCCACAGCACCTCGCCGCGCGGACCATGCGACCGCTTTGCGGAGACGGTGGTGCGCAGGCCTGCGCCGGCGGTCTCAGCGTCGGCCGTCAGCAGTCGCGCCTGCCGTACGAGCCGCCCAAGCGCGTCGACAGGGACGATCGTTGACGGTTCGATGCTGAGCACGGATCGACGGTATGACCGCCCCACCGGGCTGTGCACCGGGATTTCCCCGCTTTCGCGAGCGGAGCTTCACCGCTGAAGCACCCCAGACTGGTTCAATGTGTCGTGAGTGAAGCCTCACGACGCAGACGGTGCGAGGAGCCGACTGCTCGACGCGGAGCGGCTGGAGCGTCTGCTCGCCGCCGGCACCGCGCTCGTCTCCACCGCGGAGCTCGACGCGCTGCTCGCGCAGCTGCTGGAGGCCGCGCAGGAGCTGACCGGCGCACGCTACGCCGCGCTCGGAGTGCTCGACGCGGAGCGCCGGCAGATCGAGCGCTTCCTGACGCGCGGCGTCGACCCGGCCACGCATCGCGCGGTCGGCGACCCGCCCCGCGGCCGCGGCATCCTCGGCGTGCTGATCGAGGATCCGAGACCGCTGCGCCTGACCGACGTCACGCAGGATCCGCGCGCGTACGGCTTCCCGAGCGGCCACCCGGAGATGCGCCGCTTTCTCGGCGTGCCGATCGTCGTCCGCGGCCGCGCCTGGGGCAACCTGTACCTGACGGACAAGCCGCGCGCCGACTTCGACGCGGCCGACGAGCAGGTCGCCGTCACGCTCGCCGCGTGGGCGGCGATCGCCGTCGAGCACGCCGATCTCCTGCGGCGGCTGCGCGAGCGCGGCAGCGAGCTGGAGCGCATCGTCCGCAGCTACGAGGCGACGGCGACGATCACGCGCGCCGTCGGCGCCGAGACGCGACTCGACCGCGTGCTCGACCTGATCGTCAAGCGCGGCAAGGCGCTCGTCGACGCGCGCGCGATGCTGATCCTGCTGGAGGACGACGCGCAGCTGAAGGTCGCGGCCGGCGCCGGGGAGATCGACCCGGCGGCGATCGGCCGGCAGATCCCGGTGCAGGGGACGACCGCCGCGGCGGTGCTGCAGGCGGTGCGGCCGGAGCACAGCGACGACGTGGCGACGCGCCTGCGCGTCGCCTCCGAACGGCTCGGCGTGCCCGTCACCGCCAACCGCCTCGGCGTCGAGGACCCGCACGCGGCGCTGATCGTGCCGCTCGAGTTCCGCAGCCGCAAGCTGGGCGTGCTGATCGCATTCGACCGCGTCGGCGCCGAGGGCTTCGCCTTCGACAGCGAGGAGCAGGTGCTGCTGCTCGCGTTCGCGGCGGCGGGCGCGACGGCCGTCGCGACGGCGCAGTCGGCCGAGCGCCGGCGGCTGCGCGAGCGGATGGCGGCGACGGAGCGCGAGCGCCAGCGCTGGGCGCACGAGCTGCACGACCAGACGCTGCAGAGCCTCGCCGGCTTCCGCGTGCTGATCGACGCGGCGCTCGAGCGCGCGGACCCGGCGGCGCACGAGCGCACGCTGCGGACGCTGGCGACGCAGGTCGACACCGAGATCGCGCAGCTGCGCGCGCTCATCACCGAGCTGCGGCCGGCCACGCTGGACGAGCAGGGCCTGCGCCCGGCGATCGAGCACCTCGCGCAGCAGGTGGCGGACGCGCACGGGATCGCGGTCGAGGCCGACGTGGCGCTGGAGCAGCCGACGGGTGACGGGCCGGGCGCGCCGCCGCTCGCGCCCGACGCCGAGACGGCCGTCTACCGCGTCGTGCAGGAGGCGCTGACGAACGTCGTCAAGCACGCCGGCGCGCGCCGGGTGCAGATCGATGTGCAACGGCGCGACGGCGGCGTGGACGTGACCGTCGCCGACGACGGCGTCGGCTTCGACCTCGACACGCCGCGCGAGGGCTACGGGATCGCGGGGATGTACGAGCGCGCGGAGCTGGCGAACGGGACGCTCGCGATCACGTCCAGACCTGGCGCCGGCACGACCGTCCGCGTCTGGATCAACCCGGACGGGTGAGCGCGCCGATCACGCGCCCGACGGGTCGAACACGCCGCGGTCGAGCGCGTAGCGGACCAGCTCGGCCCGCGTGCTGCGCGCGGTCTTCTGCTGGATCCGCGCGCGGTAGGACTCGACCGTGCGCGGGCTGAGGAACAGCCGCTCCCCGATCTCCTGGTTCGTATGCCCGAGCGCGAGCAGCCGCAGCACCGCCAGCTCGCGTGGCGCGAGCCCGTCGGGCGACTCGTCGTCCGCGACGGCGACGTGCGCGGCGAGCTGCGGCGCGAGGTACGTCGAGCCGGCGTGCGCCAACTGCACGGCCGCCACCAGCTCCGCGCCGGCCGCCTCCTTGAGCACGTAGCCGCGCGCGCCGGCGCGCAGCGCCGCGCGCGCATGGGAGGGCCGATGATCCATCGTGAGGATCACGACCGCGGCGCCGGGCGCGGACGTGGCGAAGTCCGGCAGCGCTTCGAGCGTCGATCCGCCCGGCATGCGCAGGTCGAGCACGACCACGTCGGGCCTGGCGTCGGCGACGAGCGCCAGCGCGCCCTCCACGTCGCCGGCCGTCCCCACGACCTCGATCCCCTCGGCCAGCTCCAGCAGCAGCGTGAGGCCTTCGCGCACGAGCATGTGGTCGTCGGCGAGGACGACGCGGATCGCAGCGGTGGTCGCACACGGATCCATCGGGTTTCCAGAGTAACCAACCCTCTCCCCCGCCCCGAGTTGCGCGGGTGCGCGACCAGGATCGGGAGCGCGGGGCGTGTCGCGCGGCCGCGCGCCTTATATTCGAACGGGTGACCCGCCGCCTCGCCCGCGCCGCCGATCCCGACCGCTACAAGTGGATCGCGCTGTCGAACGCGACGCTGGCGGTTCTGCTGGCGACGCTCGACGGGTCGATCACGATCATCGCGATGCCGGACATCTTCCGCGGCATCAAGCTCGACCCGCTGATCCCCGCCAACAGCTTCTACCTGCTGTGGATGATCCTCGGCTACCTCGTCGTCACGAGCGTGCTGATCGTCAGCCTCGGCCGCCTCGGCGACATCGTCGGGCGCGTGCGCATCTACAACCTCGGCTTCGTCATCTACACGCTCGCCTCGCTGGCGCTCGCGGCCTGCTGGCTGGAGGGGCGCGCCGGCGCGAGCTTCCTGATCGGCTTTCGCGTCGTGCAGGGGATCGGCGGCGCCTGCCTGCTCGCCAACTCAGCCGCGATCATCACCGACGCGTTTCCCGCCCATCAGCGCGGGATGGCGCTGGGGATCAACAACATCGTCGGCGTCAGCGGCTTCTTCATCGGCCTGATGCTCGGCGGCGTGCTGGCGCCGATCGACTGGCGGCTCGTGTTCCTGATCTCCGTGCCGGTCGGGCTGTTCGGCACCGTGTGGGCCTACCGCAGCCTGCGCGAGCTGAGCACGCCCCGCGCGGCGCCGATCGACTGGGCCGGGAACCTCACGTTCGCGCTTGCGCTGATCTGCGTGATGGTCGCGGTGACGTACGGGATCCGCCCCGCCGCAGGGCACGCCACCGGCTGGACGAGCCCGCGCGTGCTGGGCCTGCTCGGCGCGGCGGTCGCGCTGCTCGCCGCGTTCGTGGCGGTCGAGCGGCGCCAGCGCGAGCCGATGTTCCGCCTCTCGCTGTTCAGGATCCGCGCGTTCACGTTCGGCACGCTCTCGACGTTCCTGTCGGCGATCGCGCGCGGCGGGCTGATGTTCATGCTGATCATCTGGCTGCAGGGGATCTGGCTCCCGCAGCACGGCTACAGCTTCCACGAGACGCCGCTCTACGCCGGCCTGTACATGGCGCCGCTGACGGTCGGGATGCTGCTCGCCGGGCCGACGTCCGGCTGGCTGTCGGACCGCTTCGGCGCGCGTCCGTTCGCGACCGGCGGGATGCTGCTCACGGCGCTCGGCTTCGCGCTGCTGATGCTGCTGCCGACCGACTTCGCCTACTGGCAGCTGGCGGCGGTGCTCGCGCTGATCGGGATCGCGATGGGGATGTTCGCCTCGCCCAACCGCGCCGCCGTGATGAACAGCCTGCCGCCCGGCGACCGCGGCGCCGGCGGCGCGATGAACCAGACGTTCCAGAACTCGGCGCAGGTGCTGTCGATCGGGATCTTCTTCACGCTGCTGATCGCCGGCCTCTCGGCGACGCTGCCGCAGACGATGGCGGCCGGCCTGCAGGCGCACGGCGTCTCGTCCGCCACCGCACACGGGGTGGCGACGCTGCCGCCGGTGTCGATCCTGTTCGCCGCCTTCCTCGGCTACAACCCGATCGGGCACTTCCTCGGCCCGCACGTGCTGGCCGCGCTGCCGGCGCACGACCATGCGGTGCTGACCGGCCACACGTTCTTCCCCACGCTGATCTCGGGCCCGTTCCGCGACGGACTGCACGCCGCCTTCGCGTTCGCGATCGTCGCCTGCCTGATCGCGGCCGCCGCCTCGCTGATGCGCGGCGGGCGCGCGCGGCCGGACGAGCAGCCGGCGGCGGCCGCGCTGCCGGAGGCCGCCCGCGCGGGGTGAGGCATGGGCGACTTCCTCGACGCCCGCTGGTTCGAGGCGCGGCCGGCCGCCAACCGCAAGCCGACGACGTATCGCTGTCCGTTCTGCGGCGAGCTGCTGCCGGCGCTGAGCGAGCACCGGCTCGTGTTCCCCGAAGGCGACCGCGAGCGCCGTCGCCACGCGCACACGGCGTGCGTCCTGGCGGCTCGCCGCGCCGGCCGTCTCCCCTTCCGCGACGAGGTCGAGCCGCGGCGGCCGGGCTGGCTCAAGCGGCTGCTGCGGCGCGGGCGGGCCTGAGCGGCGGTCAGGCGACGTACGCGCCGCCTGACCGCCGTGCATCCCTACTCGCAGTTGACGACCGGGTCGAAGGAGTCCTTCGCGGTCGGTTCGTCGACGTCGTCGCCGCAGTTGACGGTCGCGTCCCTCGTTTCGTCCTTCGCCCGCAGCTTGTCGTTGCCGGCGTTGCCGAACAGCGAGTCGACGCCTTCTTCGCCCCAGACGACGTCGTTGCCGGCCTGGCCTTCGACGATGTCGTCGCCGCCGCGGCCGAACAGCGTGTCGTTGCCCTGGCGGCCCCAGATCGTGTTCGCCGCGTTGTTGCCGGAGAGCACGTCCCACTTCTTCGTGCCCTCCAGGATCTCGTTGTCGCCGCCGACCCACGTGTAGGCGCCGCCGGCGCAGATGTTCCCGGTGCCGCCTTCGCCGAGCACGTAGGCGTGGCCGTAGAAGGTCGAGCCGAGTTCCGCCGGATTGCCGTTCGGGTCGCCGAGCGTGGCGTTGATGCCGTATTCGCCGACGCCGGGGACTTCGCCTTCGCCCGGGACGGTGCGCGCGAAGCCGGCGATGTCCTGTCCGCTGCCCCCGCTGAAGACGTGGCCGTTGCACGGGTTGGTCGTGACGAGCTGGTCGTTGCCGCCTTCGGCGTACAGGCCGTCGCCGCCGCTGCCCTCGGCGATCAGCGCGTCGGCGCCTTCGCCGCCGTGCAGCACGTCGGCGCCCGAGTTGCCCGAGTAGAGCGTCTCGCTGCCGGAGCTGCCGGTGATCGTGTCGGAGTCGTCGCCGCCGTCGAGGTCGGTCGTGACGCCGTTCGGCGCGGCGCTCGAGTCGGTCATCGTGTCGGCGCCGGCGCCGCCGAACCACGTCTGCGCGCCGCCGATCGGGGCCGCGCTGAGCGTGCATCTGACCGTGCCGGTCGTCGGGACGGAGCATGCTTCGCCGGTCGTCGCCAGCGCCTCCGGCAGCCCGCCGGCGCTCGCCGTCACGGTGAAGCTGGAGCCTGCGTTGGAGAGGCCGAACGTCTCGGCGGAGGAGCCGCCGACGACGATGAACGCCGAGTCCGGCGTCGGCGTCGTCGCGAACGGCGAGTACGTGTCGAGGTAGGCGAACGGCGCGGTCAGCGAGACGGCCGGCTCGATGCACGGGCCGGGCGTGCACGTGTCCGTCCCCATGCCGCCGTAGAGGTGCTGGTTGGCGACGCCGGACGGCGCGATGATCTCGTCGTCGAACGGCGAGCCGATCACGCTCTCGATGTTGGTGACCGAGTCGGTTCCGTTGCCGATCGCGGTGTGCGCTTCGACGCCGCCGCTCGCGGCGCCGGTGAGGTTGACGGCGACGCCGTTGAAGCCGGACACGTGGCCGGCGCTCGGCGTCGCGTCGGCGAAGCTCGCGACGTCGTTGTCGTTGGAGTTCGTGCCGCCGTCGAACGTCTCGCCGTTCGTGCCGCCGCGCAGCCAGTCGTTGCCTTCGCCGCCGAACATTTCGTCGACGCCGTGGCCGCCGACGAGCAGGTCGCGTCCCGCTTCGCCGTAGAGCTCGTCGTCAAGCAGCTCGCCGAAGATCGAGTCGTTGCCGCCCTGGCCGTGGAGGTCGTCGCCCATCCCGCCGCCATAGATGACGTCGTCGCCTTCGCCGGCGCAGACGATGTCGTTGCCGTAGCCGGCGCTGATCGTGTCGGGGCCCGAGGAGCCGACGATGAAGTCGTCCCTCGGCGTGCCTTCGATCGTGCCGGAGCCGTAGATGACGTTGTAGCCGTTCCAGGTCGTCGCTTCTCTCGGCGGCAGCGTGCTGCACGACGTCGCCGAGGCGTGCGCCGTGCCCGCGCCGGCCGCGACGACGAGCGCGACGAGCAGTGCGGCGAGCGCCGTGCGGCGCCCGCGGATCTTGCGTGAAGCGTCCACGCATTCCCCCTTTGCGTGTCGTAGGTCCCCTCACCGTCGCACGCCCGGAGCGTTCGCGACACCGCCGCTTTGCTGAGACCGTCAGCCCGCGAACGCCAGCGCCGGCGCGGCCAACGCGACCTGGTTGCGGCCCGCGCGCTTGGCGCGGTAGAGCGCGTCGTCCGCCTCCCGGAACAGGTCCTCGAAGGAGACGCTGCCGCGGGCGGACGCGACGCCGACCGACGCGGTGATCGCGACCCCGCCCGGCCGCGTCGTCTCAAGCGCCTCGCGCACGCGTTCGCCCAGCTCGTGCGCGAGCGGCATGTCGGCGCCCGGCAGCACGATCAGGAACTCGTCGCCGCCGAGGCGGTAGACGAGCTCGAACGAGCGCAGGCTGCGCCGCATCGCGTAGGCGACCTCCTTGAGGACCGCGTCGCCGCGCTCGTGGCCGTGCTCGTCGTTGACGGCCTTGAAGTGGTCGACGTCGACGAGCACGAGCGCGACCGGGTCGCCGGTCAGCGAGGCCTGCTCGGACAGCTCGGCGAAGCGCTGGCCGAGCGCCTTGCGGTTCAGCAGGCCGGTGAGCGGGTCGAGGATCGCCTCGGCGCGCTGGCGGATGTCGGAGTTCATCAGCGCGAAGCAGCCGGCCGCCAAGCCGATCAGGCAGATGAAGGTGGCGTTCACGTAGGCCGGGTCGTCCAGGTAGCCGGCCGGATCGACCGGGATCGTCGCGGCGAGCAGCACGAGTCCGGTGAAGGTGGCCGCGGCCATCACCCCGCGTCCGCGGAAGCGCGCCGAGACGGTCACGATCGAGAACAGCAGCAGCGGCTGGGCAGGGCTGCGCGGGCCGCCGGTGAGGGCGATCGCGACGCCGATCGTCGCCTGCGCGTTGACGACCGTCGCGAAGATCGGCCACTCCGGATGGCGGCTGCGCGCGATCAGCGGCAGCAGCAGGAGGAAGTGGCTGAGGACGATCCACGCGAGCGGGACGAGGATCCACCAGCCGTACCAGGGCGCGGCGGAGAGCAGCCCGACGCCGGCAGCCGAGAACGCGAGCGCGCGCGCCTTCGCGATCCGCGGCTCCATGTCCAGCAGGCGCTCACGGTCCGCCGGCGTTGGACACAGGAGCGTTCCTTGGAACTCCATGGCCGACGTATCGGCGCGTTGGCGCTCATCCCTGAATCGGGTCGGTCGTGGTCGGACATCGGCGGGCCCGGGGCGCGTCAGCGCCAAGCGCCGCGGCCCGCTTGTTGCCCTTGACACAAGCGGCGGCAGTCCTTACGCTTTTTTGTCGAGGATTGGGGAACCTCGCACCTCGCTTCGCCGTTCTCTCGCGTGAGCGGAGCACTGGACGCGCCAGCCGCGACGCGAGCGCGCAGGCCGCATCGGTCATCGCGCGCCGCTGGCGCATCGTTGATCTAGGGGGAGAGTCACATGCGAAGACTTCTCGCCGCTGCCTTGGTGGCTGCGGTCACGCTCGCCGTCGCATTCGCCAGCGCGAACGCCTCGACGATAACTGTCTCACCAGGAGGTCTCACGAGGGAGACCAGCACGGCCTTCACGAAGGAATTCTTCGGCGGCTTGCTCAGGGTCACATGTGTCGCGTCGTACGAAGTGACGTATGAAAGATCGACCACGGGCACGCTAGCCCTAGGGGGAAACAGAGGCGGAACGCTCAGAAACCTCAGGTTCGAATCGTGCAGAGGCGGAACGATAAGACCCGTCTCGTCTGAATCGAACATCTCGTTCCTGACGGTCGAAGGCGCCGGAAACACCTGGGCCGTCCTAGTGACCTACCTAGTCGAAACCGAAGCGTTCGACTGCCTATACGAAGAGCTATGGAAGTTCCGTTCGAGGTCCAACCCGGAGAACGAACTAGCGTTCATAGGCGAGATCATCCTAAGGATAGTCGCGCTAGCCGGCACCACGGAATGCCCCGGTGAAGGCGGCATGACCACGACGGGCGTCTTCAGGCTGTCGACGTCGCAGAGAATGACGCTAACGCCGTAGCGAGCGCTTTGGCGGCGCCACCCGGCTTCGGCTGGGGTGGCGCCGCTCAGCGCGCTGACGTCAGCCGGATCCGCTTGGTCGCCGTGCTCGGACGCCCTCCGATCGCGGTCGTGACCGTCAGCTCGACAGCCAGTCCCCGACGGGCCGATCGCAGCAGGCGCTTGCCGGTGACGTCGAGGGCGATCCCGACAAGCTCCGCGCTGTTGGCGGGGATCCGGAAGCGTGCCGAGCCGATCGAGCATCCCCGCATGCGCTTGCGGTGGTGACCCGGGCACCCACGCGATGCCGGACTGCGCGTAGGCACCAGGAGCTGTGCCGTGCCGACGCACGGCGCCGACGCACGGCAGTCCAGTCTGAGACGAACATGCCCCCGTCGAACGACGAAGCGCCGGGCACCGGGAAGCTCCAGACGACCTCCGGGAGCCGGTGTCGTCGCAGGCGTCCCCTGACTTGGCGGCAGACCGGACGTGACGATCGGGACGATCGGGACCTCCACCGGGGCGCTCGTCGCGCTCGCGTTCCCTGCGACGTTGAAGACGCTCTCGGAGCACGTCAGCGCATGCCCCTCGTCTGCCGTCGCGACCTGGTAGGTCCCGACCGCCGCTCCGGGGATCGGCGCGCCGTCGCGTTGCCAGGATCTCCCGCTGATCTGCGGCGCCGGAACGCCGGACAGCGAGCCGCCGTCGCAGAAGAGCGACTGCCCTACCGCCGGAGTGCCAGAGATCGTCGGAGGCGTCTCGAACGCGGGAGGTACGCTCGCCGAGGAGGTAAGGGCGTTGCCAGCGTCGTCGAGCACCACGCAGAACGTGACTGACGCACAGGACACCGCCTCCAGAGAGTTCATCGTCCCATCCAAGTACGTGTTCGCCCATCTGCTGCCGTCGCCGCCGACCACGAAATGGTCGGCGTTCGTCGCGACGCAGAACGAGCCGGACGGACAGGAGATCGCGGTGAACGGCTCTGAGCTCGCGAGCGCCGTCGGGGTGCTCCACGAGCTTCCGTCGTATGCGGTGACATAGCCGAGCGCGCTCACGTCCACGCAGAACGACGGGGTCGCGCAGGACACCTTGCCGTCGTCGATGCCGGAGCCGACCGCGATCGGTCTGCTCCAGAAGCTGCCGTCGAAGAGGAAGACGGACGTCCCGTTCTCCGTCGCCGCACAGAACGCCGTCGACGCACATGAGACCGACGCGAGGCTGTGGCCGGCGTCCAGCAGGTTCCCTCTGGACCATGTGACGCCGTTGTACGAGAGCGTGTAGCCCGCACCGTCGACCGCCTTGCAGAAGCTCGCGGACACACACGAGACGGATGCCAGCGACGCGGGGCTGTCGACGTTCTGCGGAGCGCCCCACGTGCCCGCATACCGCAGCGCATAGCCATGGTCATCGACAGCCATGCAGAACGACGCGGTCGGACAGGAGATCGACGTGATCGCGTGCGAGGAGTCGACGGTCGTCGGCGCCGCCCATGAGCCGCCAGCGAGCGCAGAGACCCGGCCGTCCGAGGCCGCGGCGACGCAGAAGGACGTCGCCGGCGCACAGGACACGGCGGTGGCGGCGAACGACGGGTCGATGAGCTGCGGCTGCGTCCACACCAGCGGTGACGCGACAGCCCGGTCCGCCACCGCGAGCGCGGAGGCGACGAGCGAGGCGAGCATCGCGAGCACCAGCAACCGCGCACGTGCGCTGCCGCATGGTGGGACAGAGAGATCCATTGCGCCGCAGACGCTAACCAACGCGGAGTCGATGCGCGCCTATTGCCACAGCCGCTCGGCGTTGACGCCCTTATCGATCAGCGGCTCGCGGCGCGAGCTGATCGGTCAGCCAATCAGCCATCTCCAGACGTGGCGCCGGACCCAGGTTGTGACAGCAGTGGTCGCCCTCCGGCTCAACCACGAGGTGCACCTCCGCATTCACCGCCAGCTCCTTGAACTTCTCCACCTGATCGATCGGGGCCTCGTCGAGAGCGCCGTGCAGGAAATACGTCGGGCAGCTCAGGCCCGCGAGCACGGGACGGATGTCCAGCGCATGGCGAATGTGGTCGCGGGCCTCGGCCTGGGTCGCAAGGTGACTCACATAGCGCCAGCTCTCCTTGGTGAGCGGCGTGTCGGTGTCCCACTCCATGTCGACGAAGCCGCCCCATGCGACGCACGCGCGGAGCCGGTGGTCGACGCTTGCGCTCTGAAGGGCGTACAGGGCCCCGAGGCTGCGCCCGTGCAAGCCGATGCGATCGGCGTCGACCTCTGGCACGGTCGTCAGGTGGTCGATGACACGCGAGGTGTAACGGTCGAAATCGCCCCGCAACGGAACGTGCGGGAGCATCTCTCCCTGCCCGGGACCGTCGAAGGTCGCGGTGGCGATCCCGCGGTCGAGCAGCAGCTGCTCGAACCAGTAGCTCTCCTCCTTGGTTGACTCCAGCCCACCGAGCATCACCGCGCACGGCCACGGTGACGTCCCGACGACCGGGAGCCGGAGGTAGCCCGGGATGTGCGTGTCATCGATCGGCAGATCGAACCGCGTCGCCGGCGGGCTCAGGTAGGGAGCGGCGCGTCGATAGAGCTCGACCTTGCGCGCCTGTCCCCGGCTGCGTCGGTCGTCGAACCAGAGGTATTGGGCGTAGTGCGCCGCGAGCGACGCAGTGACGAACAACTCACCGGCAGTCAGCGTATGCCCCTTGGCAAGCGCGGCATCACCGAGCCGCTCATAGCGATCTGCCGTCTCGATCCAATGATCGAACCAGTCGACCGCAGGGTCGCGGTTCTGCGCGGCGACCAGGTCTGCGTAGGGCACGCCATCGAGGATGAGCCGGCCCCAGTTCAGCATCTCCTGCTCAGGACTCAGTGTGGCCATTGCATCCTCCATGCCGGCGTCGCGGATCCGTTTGATGATCGAGTCGATGATCGGCGCGAACGTACGTTGGCGCTGGCAGGCCCCGCAATCGCAGGATGCACGAACTGGGCACCCGTCCCCTGGGCGATCCACGAGCCGCATGGTGCTCGGCAGGTGCTCAGCGCGTCAGCCCGTCCGTAAGTTCGCGGGCGCAGCAGCAGCGCGAGCGTGACGGCCCCCGGCGCCGCTCGCCGACGACATCAAGAGCGGCCGGCGCGAACCGCCCGACACCGCCGAGATGCACGAGATTGCCCGCGCGGCGCTCAGAGCCGAGTACGCTGCCGCGAGCCCATGAGAACGCAGACCATCAGCTTCGAGGAGTGGCGCCGCGACGTGCCCAAGCAGCGCGCCAAGATCGCGCCCCTGCTCGCACGCCTCGGCCCGATCGTCCGCGACAAGCCGCGCGATCCCGTCGAGACCGAGTACCTGCGCCGCATCGGCACACCCGAGCGGCTTATCGGCCCTGAGCGCTGACGCCACTCGGCGTGTGCGGTCAGCCGCTCGCCGCGTGGGCGGTGACGTGGGCGGAACGCCGCCAAGACGGCATCGCAGCGGAGCGTCGCAACGACCGCCTGAACACCACGGGATCGCGCGCCACGACGAGGAATCCATGACGTCTCCCGGCATCCCCAGCCGCTCCGGCCGCTTCGATCGACTTGACCGGACGGCTTTTGAACCGCGAGGCGCACATGCGACTGCGTCGCCTCCACGCGACCTTCTGCCAGGACGAGCGCTCGGCGCCTTGTCGCACCAGTGCTACACTGGCCGCATGCCCCACCAGCTCACACAGCGCGAGCTGCGCAACAGAAGCGGCGAGATCATGCGCGCGCTCGACCGCGGCGAGCGCTTCGTCGTGACCCGCCGCGGCGTTCCTGTCGCCGACCTCACTCCGATCGGCCGGCGCGGCCCCGTGAGCGCCGAGGCGCTGCTCGAAGCTCTCGCGACCGCACCGCAGATCGACCCAGACCGCCTGCGCGCCGACCTCGACGCCGTCGCCGACCAAGATCCCACGCCGCGTGCCTGAGATCCGTCCGGGCGCCGGCCTGCTCGACACTTCCATCCTCGTTGACCCGGCCGGCAGCAGCATGCTCCCGAGCGAAACGTGGGTCTCGACGCTGAGTCTCGCCGAGCTAGCAGCCGGTCCCCACGCCACCGAGGACCCAGCCGAACGCGCACGCCGCCAACACCACCTGCAGACCATCGAGGCGACCTACGACCCGCTGCCGTTCGACACCGCCTGCGCACGCGTATACGGGACGGTCTTCGCCGCGATCGTCGCGCAAGGCCGCAAGGCGCGCGGACGTCGCGCCGTCGACCTGCTCATCGCAGCTACTGCCGTCGCGAACCAGCTTCCCCTCTACACCCGCAATCCCCGCGACCTCACCGGCCTCGACCATCTTCTGGAGATCGTCGACGCAAGCCCATCCTGACGCCGAAGCGTCCTCTTCCCGGCCCAGGGAATCAGACCTTCAACCGCACGGTTGAAGGGAGTCGGGCTGACCGGACGGCTTTTGAACCGGGGGCGCGTAGCGCCATCGCCCGACTGCACGGCGCGCTGCCGCCGGAGGGCAGGACTACTACCTCAGTCTTAGACCGTCGACACGCGAGCCGCAGCCCGGCAGGCAATCCTCTGCTGAGTCAACGACTCGCTTTCGTGTCGTCCTCCCGGGCGGTTCCACCGTTTTGCTCAAGCTCGGCCATGCCCCGTCGCAGTATTTCGGTCAAGAGATCGGGTGCAGGCGGGCTATCCGGTCCGGCGAGCTGTCGGGAGGACGTTTCCGCGTACTCAGACAGATACGCCGCACCGCGAAAGATGAGCTCGGCATACATATCGATTCTGTCGCCGGTCTTGATGTGCAGCACCAGCACTCTCGCTGCCGCCGCGACGCACACGACGTACATGGTCGCTTGTAGCGGGTTGTAGAGAGGGTCAGCCAGCCAAGGGCTTGGCTCGGTAATGCCTCTACCGGGCTTGGGGTGCACAAGCACGTCCCGCTGCTTGAACAAGTCCGCGATTGTTCGTAGCGGCTCCGCATCACGACGAAACAAGGGCCGAGCGAGCGCAAGTCTTGGAGCCAATGTGTACTTGGCGATCGGCTGCAGGCGGTCGAGTGCGTCGCGATCTCTACCTTTGGCGTAGGCACTGATGAACTCGTTGATGTACGCCTCTGCCGCAAATGCCGCGAACAGAATGGCAGCGCGCGAGTAGCGGACCCGACGTCGAGCAGCGTCTCTGGATGCGATCACTTGCCAGATCTCGGTGCGCTCGCCAGGCGTTGCGCTTCGATAGGTGTGGTCATACAGCGCCTCAGAGCTACCGGTAGCCCGGATCGCCTCGATCGCTTGTTGAAGGTACTCAGCGCCCAGCGTTCTTGGCCGCGCGGGCTCTGTACGCGAACCGGTTCTTCTTACAGATGGCATCTAGATTACGCGCTCGACGGTTTCCATAGCCATCGGTGAGTGGGCGGCTTCGATAGGGATTGGCGCATCCGGGAAGAGCCAACGCCACTCCTTCTCAGCGCTCATCCGCTTCGCTCTCCGCAATCGCCACCGGTATTGCGCACCACCAACCGTTCCTATGAAGAGGTACCGCTTGCCCATGTCGCGACCGTCTACGAAGGCATAGACCTCGTCGACATCGACCGCTGGGGGCATCGAGACCTTGATGATGCGGCTTTCTCCTGCGCGCCAGTGCGTTGTCGGACCGACCAAGCCGCCAAAGCCAAAGCTTCCGACCACGCCGTAGATCCGGACCTCTCGCGCTGGCCCCCCATGGTTTGAGACCGAGACCCGGAACTCTTGGTTGGGGAGATCCGCAAGCAGCTCGATGTGCAGGTCAGGCAAACCTTGCTTCCACCGCTCGCGCTCGATCCGAAACACGGTCGCGAATGCAGCGAGCGCGGCCAACCCTGTGAAGAACGCACTTCCGACTTGAGCCCAGTCGGCAGTTGTCAAGGCGAGCAGGAGCATCAGCGACACACTCTGAGGCGGCGAGATGACGGAAGCGCATGGCGAGGAGCGGATGCGACGAGGCCCGCGGAGCAAGACCGGTGAGCACGGGCACGAGCGGGGAGCGAGCGAGCGCGGCCGTGCGGCCAGCCAGCAGTCGGAAAAGGCAGATCGTGTTCTAGAGATAGATGCCAGCGATCCGCGAGGGGTCGGGATCGGCGGTGGGGCCGGCGATCCGGGTGGTTTGATGGCTGCCCGGCCAATGCGTCCCGGAAAACGGCCTCAATAGGACATGAGTCGCTCGACGCCGTCTTCGTCTCTTACAACGAGATATCGGTCCCAACCGCGTGCTGCATTTCTCTCGGCCACTCTCGGATCTGCTGTCTCCAGGTCTTCGAGGAGCACCATCCGCTTTGGGATCGGAGTCGGGAAGAGTTCAGGAGATTTCGTTGCCTGAGTGTGCAACGCCTCCAGTGCCTCTGCCGAGGGTCCGTACTACGAGGTCATCGACTCGCTCGAAGACGCCATGGGGGCAATCGCCCCCAGGCCGGATCAACACCTAGCGAAACTTGAGACGTTCTCACCGACCGACCTGCGCGGCTCCTAGCGCAAGGAGTGTAAAGTCCACCAGCTCCACCACTTCCACTCTCTCTTCCAGGTTGCTACTCTCAACCTCGAAAGGAGATCGTGATGGCGCAGCTGATGCAGGTTCGACAGGCGGCCCGGGCACTTGGGGTCCACGAGAACACCATCCGGCGCTGGGAGGAGCGCGGGCTCCTGCATGCCGTTCGGCTGCCGAGCGGTGTCCGGCGCTTTCGGCCTGAGGACATCGAGCAGATGCGCGAGCAGATGTTCAGCGGGTTCGCCCCGCTGCGTGCGGACGACGACGTGACTCCGGTTCCTGCGTGCTCCGTCGACTGATCCGGCTCCCGCCGCCACGCCGACTACGCTTCTGCACGAACGCACGTTCGGCGCAGCATGGGACCTGGAGAGCACCGACCACACGACGAGGAGTACTGGCAGCGCCCGTGGGCGCGAACGCTCTTCGCCGGTGACCTCTTCGAGGCGATCCCGTTCGGCGAGCAGCCGACGGTCCTCTACACGTCCGAGCACGGCGCGTCATCGGGTAAGCACTTCCTCGGCGAGGTCGCCTTCGGCTTCGGCCTGCTCATCACGCCGACGTGCGACATGAGCGAGCAGCACGGCGAGCGCTCGGCAGCGCATCCGTTCCGCACGCTCGTGCCGGTCGTGCCGCTCAAGACCGTGGTCGCACAGACAGGCGCGATCGAGAGAAGCCTCGGCCTGCTCCGCAGCCGCGACGCGATCACGCCCTACATGTACCTGCCCCAGCTCGACGGCGTCCTAGCGGGCGAGCACGTCGCGTGCCTCTTCCGCCCCACGCTCGTCTCAGACGAGCTGCTGCGCGAGCCGCCGCGACGCGTCGCGCAGCTCCAGGCGCCCGCACGCCGCCACCTCAAGGTCAAGCTCGCCGCCTACTGGGGCCGCGCGGCGATCGACCCCAACGACCTTCCGCTGCACGAACGCGACGAGGACGAGCTTGCCGCCGACAAGTGGCCACCCAGCCCGTATGACCCGGCCCACGTGCGCGCGTCTCGCTTGGCCTGACCGGCCGTGGGGACCACCTCCTGATACCGCCTCGGACATCCGTCCACGAAAAATTGTGACATGGCGACTTCCCATGTCATATTCGCTCCCCCGAGCAGAAAGCCCTGATTTCCAGGGCTTTCCTTGATCGGGGAGACAGGATTTGAACCTGCGACCGCCCGGCCCCCAGCCGGGTGCGCTACCAGACTGCGCCACTCCCCGTGGTGCTATGTGCCAGAGCGGGCGACGGGAATCGAACCCGCCCTAGAAGCTTGGAAGGCTTCTGTGCAGCCACAACACTTCGCCCGCAGGCTGAGTGCAGATGATACCCGCGCCGGCGCCGCGGCGGGAGCGGCGGCGGAGGTCGGACCGCCGGTGCGACGAAGCGCCGCTTTCGGGTGTAAGGTCGCCCGATGCTGCGCAAGCCTCTGTCGGTCCTGCTCCTCGCCATCGCGCTGGCGACGCTCGCGCTCGCCGCGACCGCCGGTCCCGCGGCCGCCAGGCGTCACCACCGCTGCGACCCCAACTACCGCGGTCGCTGCCTCCGTCCCAACGTCTCCGACTACGACTGCGCGGGCGGCGGCGGGAACGGTCCCTACTACGTCACCGGCCCGTTCCGCGTGGTCGGTTACGACCACTACCGGCTCGACGCCGACCACGACGGCATCGCCTGCGAGTAGGCGCGCGCGAGCGCCCGCGGACGCGCCGCCTCAGGCGTCCTCCGCCGGCAGCTCCCGCAGGATCCACTCCGGTCCGACGATCGGCCGCAGGAACGAGCGCCCGCCGACCGTCACCCACTCCCCCGTGCGCGGGTTCACCGGCAGGTTGCGCTCGACCGGATACCACTCGTTGTGCGCACGGATCAGCTCGTTCAGCTCCCGATACGCGCGCGAGCGGCCGCGCCGCTCGGCGAACGCCCGCCACGCCCGCGCGAAGGCGGCGGGATCGCCGTCCCGCGCATGCCGGGCCCGCAGCGTCCGCCGCTCCGCCTCCAGCAGCCGCCGCTCGCGCCGCAGCGCCTGGTCGATCTCGCGCACCCGCTCCATCCACCGCGGCGGGTTGTTCGCTCCCAGCAGGTAGGACTCGACCGAGCGCTGCGCCTGCCGCGCGCGCTCGGTCAGCGGTCTGCCGACGCCGGGCAGGTCCGCCGTGCGCTCGCGCACAAGCCGCTCAGCCGGCGAATCGCGACGCGTATCGCTCATGCTTTGTCACTGTAGGCGCCCAGTTCCAGACCACCGAGGAGCACCTGACACCCATGACCGACGTCGTGATCGCCGGCGCCGCCCGCACCGCCATCGGCTCGTACGGCAAGAGCCTCAAGGACATCGCCCCCAGCGACCTCGGCGCGACCGCCTCGAAGGCCGCGATCGAGCGCGCGGGGATCGCGCCGGTCGACGTCGGCCACGTCGTCTTCGGCAACGTCATCCACACCGAGCCGGGCGACATGTACATGGCGCGCGTCGTCGGCATGAAGTCGGGCATCCCGCAGGAGACGCCCGCCTACACCGTCAACCGCCTCTGCGGCACCGGCGTGCAGGCGATCGTCTCGGCCGCGCAGACGATCCAGACCGGCGAGGCGGAGATCGCGCTCGCCGGCGGCGCCGAGTCGATGAGCCGCGGCCAGTACTGGATGCCGGGCGCCCGCTGGGGTGCGCGCATGGGCGACGCGCCGCTGGTGGACGCGGTCGTCGGCGCGCTCACCGACCCGTTCGACAAGGACCACATGGGCATCACGGCCGAGCGCCTGGCGGAGCGCGGCTCGATCTCCCGCGAGCGCCAGGACGCGTTCGCGGCCGAGTCGCACCGCCGCGCCGCGGCCGCCCGCGCCGAGGGCCGCTTCGCGGACCAGATCGTCCCCGTGGACGTGAAGGTCAAGAAGGACCTCGTCCCCTTCGACCAGGACGAGCACATCCGCGCGGAGGTCGACGCCGAGGCGATGGGGAAGCTCAAGCCCGCCTTCAAGGGCGACGGCACCGTCACCGCCGGCAACGCCTCCGGGCTCAACGACGCCGGCGCCGCCGTCGTGCTGATGTCCGCAAAGGAGGCCGAGCGCCGCGGCGCGCCGGTCCTCGGCCGCATCCTCGCCTACGCCTCCTGCGGCGTCGACCCGAAGATCATGGGGATCGGCCCCGTGCCGGCCACGCGCAAGGTGCTGGAGCAGGCCGGCCGCTCGCTCGACGAGGTCGGCGTGATCGAGCTGAACGAGGCGTTCGCCGCGCAGGCGCTCGCCGTGATCGACGAGCTGGGCTTGGACGAGGCGAAGGTCAACCCGAACGGCGGCGCGATCGCGCTCGGCCACCCCGTCGCCGCGACCGGCGCCGCGATCACCGTGAAGCTGCTCGCCGAGATGGAGCGCGGCGGCCACGAGCTGGGCCTCGCGACGCTCTGCATCGGCGGCGGTCAGGGGATCGCGCTGCTCGTCGGGCGCGGCTGAGCGCGTCGGGCGCGGCGACCGCCTCGCAGTAGGGTCCCGTCGATGACGGCGCGTCGGCGACTGGCGAGCAGCGCCGCGGCGCTCGCGCTGCTCGCCGCGCTCACGGCGAGCGCAAGCGCCGCGCCCACGCGCTGGAGCGTCCGCTCGCCCGATGGTCGGCTCGCCGCGACGGTGACCCAGCCCCGCGCCGGCACCCCGCTGCGCATCGAGCTGGCGCGCGACGGCCGCGCGCTGCTCGGCGGCCAGCTCGGCCTGCTGACCTCGCGCGGGCCGCTCGTGCGCGGGCTGACGCCGACCGGCGTGCGGCGCGGCCGCGTCGCGCAGATCTACCGCACCCCGACCGGCAAGCGCCGCCTCCACCGCTACGCGGCGCGCGCGCTGACGGTGAGCTTCCGCCGTGGCGCGCTGCGCATGCGGCTGCGCGTCCAGGTGTCCGACGACGGCGTCGCCTACCGCTACGAGCTGCCCGGCCGCGGCGCGCTGCGGATCGTCGGCGAGCGGTCGAGCTTCGCCGCGCCGGCCGGCGCGCGCGCGTGGCTCCAGCGCTACGCGTCCAACTACGAGGGCCCGTACGACGCGACCCCGCTGCGCGCCGCGCCGGCCGGCCGCTACGGCTTCCCCGCATTGCTGTGGCTCGGCCGCGGCGCCTGGGCGCTGCTGACCGAGAGCGGCGTGACAGACCAGGCGGCGGCCCACCTCACGACGAGCGCCGTCGTCCCCGGCGTCCTCCACGTCGTCCCGCAGGGCGCGACCCGCGCGCAACGCCCGTTCGTCACGCCGTGGCGCGTCGCGGTCCTCGGCGACCTCGGCACGATCGTCGCGTCGGACCTCCCGACCTCGCTCGGCGGCCGCTCGCAGATCGCGGACACGAGCTGGATCCGGCCGGGCCGCGTCGCCTGGTCCTGGTGGTCGGACAGATTCAGCCCCGCCTCCTACGAGCGCCAGCAGGCGTTCGTCGACTTCGCCGCCAGCTTCGGGTGGGAGTACGTGACGGTCGACGAGGGCTGGGACGCGTCGTGGATGCCGCAGCTCGTCGCCTACGCGCGCCAGCGCGGCGTGGGGATCCTGCTGTGGGCGCGCTGGAGCGACGTGCGCACGCCGGCCGAGCAGGCCGCCGCGTTCGACCAGTGGCGCTCGTGGGGCGTCGCCGGCGTGAAGCTCGACTTCCCGCAGTCGGACGGGCAGGCGCGGATGGCGTGGTACGACGCGGTTGCGCGCAGCGCGGCGCAGCGCCACCTGCTCGTGGACTTCCACGGCTGCACCGTCCCGCGCGGGATCCAGCGCCGCTGGCCGAACGTGCTGACGATGGAGGCCGTGCTGGGCGCCGAGAACTACCGCGGCGTCAACCCGGCGATGACGCCGGCGCACAACACGACGCTGCCCTTCACGCGCAACGCGATCGGCTCGATGGACTACACGCCGGTGACGTTCTCCGCGACCCGCCGCGGGACGACCGCCGGCCACGAGCTGGCGCTCGCGGTTGTGTTCGAGTCGGGACTCCAGCACTTCGCCGACGGCCCGCCGTCGTATACGTCGCGGCCGCTCGCCGCCGACGTGCTGCGCCGCGTGCCGGTCGCGTGGGACGACACGCGCCCGCTCGCCGGCTACCCCGGCCGCGACGTCACCCTCGCGCGCCGCCGCGGCGCGAGCTGGTGGATCGGCTCGATCAGCGCCCGCC
>JBQCIQ010000014.1:0-6943 GCA_051953595.1 Conexibacter sp.
CTCGACGCCGGACGGCTGCGCGAGGCGGCGCTTCAGCTGCGCATCGCACTGGAGGCCGCGCTCGTCGAGCTGCCGGGCGCCAGCGGAGCCACCGCCGGCATGGCGACGCGGATCGAGGAGCTGCGCGAGCGCGCTCCGGCCGTCGCGGCGCTCGCCGCCGACGCGCTGACCAGCGAGCTGCCGGAAACGAGATCCGCGTCGCTGACCGAGACGCTTCAGCGCCTCGAAGCCGCGCTGCGAGCGCACGTCGCGGCGACAGACTAAAGCTCAGGTCGAGCTTTATACAGGCGGGTCAGCGGCCCTGGAACTCGGGCGCGCGCTTCTCCAGGAAGGCGGCGATGCCCTCGCTCGCGTCGGCGGACGCGAAGACCTCGGCGAAGGCGGCCTGCTCGGCCGCGATGCCATCGTCGAGATCGTGGTGCGCCGAGACCTGCTTGATCGCGGCGACCGCCAGTGGCGCCTGGGCGGCGAGCGCCTGCGCGAGCTCGAGCGCGGCCTCCAGCAGCTGCTCGTCCGGCACGACGCGGTTCACGAGGCCGAGCGCCTGCGCCTCCTGCGCCCGGATCGGCTCGCCCACCAGGTTCAGCTCCAGCGCCTTCGCCGGCCCGATCAGGCGCGCGAGCCGCTGCGTGCCGCCGAAGCCCGGGATGATCCCGAGCTTGATCTCGGGCTGGCCGAAGCGCGCCGACTCGGCGGCGACCCGCAGGTCGCATGCCATCGCCAGCTCGCAGCCGCCGCCGAGCGCAAGGCCGTTGACGGCGGCGATCGTGACGATCGCGCTGCGTTCGAAGCCGCGCAGCAGCTCGTGCATGCCGCCGATGTAGGCGCGACTCGCGGCCGCGTCGAGCGACGTGAAGGCCTTGATGTCAGCGCCGGCGCAGAACAGCCGCGGGTTCGCCGAGGCGATCACGAGGGCCCGGACGTCGGCGCCGCTGACCGCCTCCCACGCGCGCCGCAGCGCATCGACCGTGTCGGGCGAGAGCGCGTTTGCGGGCGGATGGTCGAGCCAGGCGATCACGACGCGTCCGCGCGTCTCCAGCTTGACCAGCTCGTCCCCCCATTCGGCTTTGGTACGGGGTACGATCGACGGGTCGGGTGCTGGCACGCGCAGGATTGTACGCAGGGGCAAACACTTCAGGGCCCAGCACGTGTCTCAAACCTCAGTTGGCGCGCAAACGTTTAGGTACACGGACGTCTCTCCTTGACCTCGTCCCCGCAGAACCGGTACTGATCCCGCTCGTTCGCCGTCCGACAAGGGGATTGACATGGGTCCGGCCACCATGTGTCGAGCGGCGATGGTCGCCATGCTGTGCGCCGTCGCCGCCTGTTTTGCAGTGCTTATGACAAGTTCGCCAGCGCGTGCCGATGAACCGGTGCCGCTCGGCCAGACCGCGCCGTCGAGTGACGCGCAGCCCGCCACGGAAGACGTGGTGTGGAGTGATATGACGTGGGACGACTGGTTCGCCAACGCCTCCGTCGAAGACTGGACGTGGGACGACTGGTACGGGAACCCGCCGCCAGACGCCGCGCCGGCAGACGCGGCGCCGGTCGACACGACGGCGGCCGCTCCCGCGGCGACCGATCCGGCACAGACCGATCCGGCGACGAGCGACGCGCTCGCCGCCAACGCCCTCACCGCCGACACGCTGACAGCCACCAGCACCACGACGACGACCGCCACGGCGAGCCTGACGACAACCGACCTGCTGACCGCGCCGACGATGTCGGTGTCCGGCAGCACGGTCAGCTGGACGCCGATCTCCGGCGTCAGCTCGTACGTGTTCGTGCGCAAGGTGCCCAACCAGACGCCGCAGTACTCGATCGTGAACGGCACGTCCGCCACGCCCCCGGTCGTCTCCGGCCAGACGGTCAGCTACGGCGTGCGCACGAACGTGACCGGCAGCACCTGGGCCAACGAGGTCTCGATCACCTATCCGGACACGACGACGGTCGACCCGAAGACCGCGCCGACGATGTCCGTCTCCGGCAACACGGTCAACTGGACCGCGATCCCGGGCGTCAGTTCGTACGTGTTCGTCCGCAAGGTGCCCAACCAGACGCCGCAGTACTCGATCGTGAACGGCACGTCCGCCACGCCCCCGGTCGTCTCCGGGCAGACGGTCGACTACGGCGTGCGCACGAACGTGACCGGCAGCACCTGGGCCGACGAGGTCTCGATCGCCTACCCGGCGTCGTCGCCAAGTCCGACGCCGTCGCCCACGCCGAGTCCCGTCGACGGGACGTTCAGAATGGGCGCCGTCGCCGGCTCCGCGCACCAGTACGAGCTCAGCTTCCTGAGGTCGCTGGGCGTCCACACGGCGCGCATGGAGTTCGGGATCGGCACGCCGGCGTCGAACCTGGCGTCCGACGTCGACGCCTACGCGAGGGCCGGCATCCGGCCGCTGCTGCTGGCGACCTTCTACGGCCGCACGCCGACGACGGCCGAGGCGCAGAACCTCGCCACCTGGGCGAAGGCCTACGGCCCCGGCGGCACGTTCTGGGCCGGCAAGACGTATCCCGCCGGCACCGCCGTGACGCAGATCGAGTTCGGCAACGAGACGAGCTACAGCTACCAGTTCTCGGACAACAGCTCGAGCACCTATGCGGCGCGCGCGCAGACGTACGCGCAGCGGGCACGGGACGCCGTCACGGCGATCCGCGCCGCCAACCCGAACGTCGGACTGCTCGTGCAGGGCGACAACGCTCAGCAGCAGACCGCCTGGATTCAAAACATGTTCAGGGCGGTCCCGGACCTCGGCAGCTACGCCGCCGGCTGGACGATCCACCCCTACGGGCCCAGCTGGGCGACCCGCATCGACTCGACGATCAACTCGACGGCCACCGCCGGCTCGCCGGCGCGACCGATCTGGGTCACCGAGTGGGGGCTGTCGAGCGACAACGGCCGCTGCCTGTCCGACAACTACGGCTGGAGCAAGTGCATGACGTACGCCGAAGCGGCGACGACGCTGCACTCGGTCCTGTCCGGCATGCAGAGCCGCTACGGGAGTCGCCTCGGCGCGTTCTACCTCTACCAGGCGCACGACCAGTACGCGACCGGCACGCAGACGGGCCGCGAGGCGTACTTCGGCGGGCTGCAGAGCAACGGCACGGCCAAGGGCGCGTACACGACCGAGGTGAAGGCGGACCTCTCTGTGAACTAGCTCCGATCACGTCAGGGGCGCGGCTCGGCCGGGGCCGTCGCCCCTGACGCTGGCGCATGGCAACTCGCCGGCCGGGGGAGTGTTCCCGAGGTCATGAGACCTCTCAGAGCCCTCCTCCCCGCCGCGCTGCTGCTCGGGAGCCTTGCGCTCCCGGCCGCGGCGCTGGCCTCCAGCCCGACCGTGGCGACGCGCGCCGCGACGTCGATCACGACGACCGCCGCCACCCTGCAGGCCGACGTGAACCCGCACGGCAAGGCCACGACGTACACGTTCCAGTACGGGACGAGCAGCGCATACGGATCGCAGACGCCCGCGCGCAGCGCCGGCAGCGGGACCGTCGTCAAGCGCGTCACGTTCCGCCTCACCGGCCTGACGCCGGGCGTGCGCTACCACTTCCGCGTCCTCGCCTCGAACGCCGACGGCACGAGCACCGGCGTGGACCACTCCTTCAAGACGGCGCTGCCGCCGGCGAAGGCGCCGTCCGTGCTCGGCACCGCGCCGTTCGCGCCTGACGCGACCGGCGTGACGTTCACCGCGCTGCTCAATCCGGGCGCAGCGCAGACCACCTACCGCTTCCAGTACGGCACCTCGACCGCGTACGGGCTGGAGACGTTCGGCAAGACGATCGCGGCGGGCGTGCAGCCGGTGTCGGTGAGCTTCCGCATCAACTCGCTCGCCTCGCACACGACCTACCACTTCCGCGTCGTCGCCTCCAACCGCGCCGGCACGACGTTCGGGCCGGACACGCTCGCCCAGACCGGTCCGTTCCCGCCCGGCAGGCTGGACGTCGCGACGCGGCCGCGGACGGGCGCGAAGCGCTCGCACCCGTGGTTCCTCACGAGCGGACAGCTCGTGCTCGGCTCGGGCGTCTCGGTCGCGGAGGGCTGCAGCGGCGGCACGATCTCCGTGCGCTTCACGTCGCGCTTCGGCACGGTCGCGCGCAACAGCGTCCGCATCGCGCCGGGGCACTGCTCGTTCCGACTGCGGACGCGGGCGCTGCCGCACTCACGCAGCGTCACCAAGCTGCGCGTGCACGTGCACTTCGGCGGCAACGCGATCCTGACGCCGTTCGACGCGCACTCGCAGCTCGTGCACTTCGACTGAGGGACGGGCGGAGAAAGAGCAACGGCCCCGGAGGGGGAGTCCGGGGCCGTTGCGTGCAACGCGCAAAGGGGGATAAGCGCGTGCAGGGGGATGTCGAAGAGCCGCTGACTAGACGCCGGCGGTGGCGGGCTCCTCGACGCGGCGCGGCAGCAGCGTCTCGCGGGCGATCACGAGGCGCTGGATCTGCGCCGTGCCCTCGTAGAGCTGCATGATCTTCGCGTCGCGCATCAGCTTCTCGACGGGGTACTCCTTGATGAAGCCGTAGCCGCCGTAGACCTGCACCGCGTCGGTCGCGACCTTCATCGCGGCGTCGGCGGCGAAGCGCTTCGCGTGCGACGACAGCAGCGTGTTGCGCTGGCCCTGGTCGAGCATCGTGGCCGACTTCCAGGTCAGCAGGCGCGCGGCCTCCACGTCGGTCGCCATGTCGGCGATCATGAACTGGATCGCCTGGTGCATCGCGATCGGCACGCCGAACTGGACGCGCTCCTTCGAGTAGTCGATCGCGAACTCCATCGCCGCGCGCGCGATGCCCGTCGCCATCGCCGCCACGCCCGGGCGCGTGCGGTCGAGCGTCATCATCGCGAGCTTGAAGCCCTTGTTCTCCTCGCCGATCAGGTGGTTGGCGGGGATCTCGACGTCGTTGAAGGAGACGGTCGCCGTGTTCGACGCCCGCTGGCCCATCTTGTCCTCCTTCTTGTCCACCACGACGCCGGCGTCGCGCGGGACGATGAAGGCGGAGATGCCGCGATGGCCGGCCTCCTTGTCGGTCTTCGCGTAGACCGTGTACCAGTTGGCGTAGCCGCCGTTGGTGATGAAGCACTTCGAGCCGTTGATGACCCACTTGTCGCCCTGCTTGACGGCAGTGGTCTTCATGCCGGAGACGTCTGATCCGGCGTCGGGCTCGGTGAGGCAGAAGGAGGCGAGCAGCGGCGCCTCCGTGAGGCGGCCGAGGTACTCCTTCTTCAGCTCCTCCGAGGCGCCGAGCACGACGGGCGCGGAGGCGAGGCCGTTGCAGCCGACCGACGTCTGGATGCCGGAGCAGCCCCACGAGAGCTCCTCCTCGATCAGGCAGCCGTCGAGGTAGCCGGCGCCGGGTCCGCCGTACTCCTCTGGGATGTGGGTGTTCATGAGACCCACCTCCCATGCCTTCTTGATGATCTCCTCCGGCCAGGTGCCGTCTCTGTCGTACTCCCAGGCGACGGGCCGGATCTCCTTCTCGGCGAAGTCGTGCGCCATCTCGCGCAGGTTCTTCTGCTCGTCGGTGAGGGTGAAGTCGACCACGGTGTGGATCTCCTTGAAGCGGTGGGCCCGGCGCGTGGTCGGGCACGCTCCGGCTGCGACAGATTGACTGGTCAGTCAACCGATGCCAGAAGGGTAGCGGACGGCTCCGCGCATCGGCGCGGTAGGGTGCGCGCATGCCCCGTGCGCGCCGCTTCGAGATCGACGAGCTGCTCGTGCGCCCGGGCACGTACCTCAACCCGCAGACCGAGGTCCTGATCGTCGTCGACGACTCCGCCGACATCGACCAGGCGACGCTGGAGGCCGACGCGGGCGCCGGCGCCGGCGAGTGGGTGCTCGTCTCCGATGAGGCGCCGATCGACGAGGCCGCGCGCGACGAGCTGCTCGAGCAGTTCCAGGCGACCTACCACGAGGGCGGCCCCTCCCCCGCGTTGGGCGAGGACGACGACGACCTCGACGAGGACGACGAGGACGAGCTGGAGCCCGACGACGAGGACGACGTCGAAGAGCTGTAGCCCGGCCGCTCGCCGCGCTAGGCGAACGCGAAGGTGAGCGCAAGGACTGCGTAGACCGCGAGCAGCTGGACGCCCTCGAACCAGCTCGACTCGCCCTCGTTCGTGACATGGATCGCGATCAGGACGGCGAGGAAGACGCCGCCCAGCTCGAAGCCGTTGAAGACGAGCGGCATCGGGCCCGGGCCGAGCAGGAACGAGGCGAGCACGAGCACCGGCGCCACGAACAGCGCGATCTGGGCGCTGGAGCCGATCGAGATGTTGACCGCGAGGTCCATCTTGTCCTTGCGCGCGACGAGCACCGCGACCCAGTGCTCGGCCGCGTTGCCGACGATCGCGACGACGATCGCGCCGACGAAGAACTCGGTCAGCCCGATCGACTTCGCGGCCTCGGAGATCGAGCCGACAAGGATCTCCGACATCCCACCGACCGCGACGCCCGCGAGCGCCAGCGCGCCGACCGATCTGCGCACGCTCCACGGCTCGCCGTGCTCCTCGGCGTCGTCTCCGTCGGCGGCGGCAGGAGGGTTGAAGAGGTCGCGGTGGGTCTTGAGCGAGAACAGCAGGCCGGCGGCATAGGAGGCGATCAGCACGATCGCGACCGCGAGCGAGAGGTGCTCCACGGTGCTGTCGTAGTTGACGCGCTCGGCGCCCGGCAGCGGCAGCCCCTTCCCCTCCACCAGCTCGAAGATCGCCGGCATCATCATCGCCACCACCGCCAGCAGCAGCATCGCCGACTGCGCCGCCGCGCTCGTGCGGCTGAAGCGCTGCCGGTCGCGGCCGAGGCCGCCGACGAACATCGACGCGCCGAGCACGAGCAGCGTGTTGCCGATCACCGAGCCGATGATCGAGGCCTTCACGACCTCATGCAGGCCGGCGCCGAGCGCGAACAGCGCGATGATCAGCTCGGGCGCGTTGCCGAACGTG
>JBQCIQ010000015.1:0-7335 GCA_051953595.1 Conexibacter sp.
CGCCGCTCGCAGCGGGGACGAACGCGCTGATCGCCGACGGCGCCCAGCTGGTGCGCGGAGCGCACGACGTGCTGGAGCTGCTGTTCGGCGCGGCGGCGCTGCAGCTGCTGTCGGCGCGCGCCGACGACGACACGGGGGCACTCGCGCCCGATCTGCAGGCGCTGCTCGACCGGATCGGCAGCGGCTGCGACACGGTCGCCGCGCTCGCCGGCGCCGGTGTCGCGGGCGGTCCGCTCGATGCGGTGCTCGCCGGACTCGCACAGCTGGAGCTGCGCGGCCTCGTTCGGCGGGGCGCCGGTGGGCGTTACACGGTCACGGCGTAGCGGCTGCGCAGGGCGCCGGGCTGGAGCACGCACTAACCTGCGCGCCGTGACGACGCCCGCTCCGCGCCTGCCGGCCGTGCTGTCGATCGCCGGCTCCGACTCGGGCGGCGGCGCCGGCATCCAGGCCGATCTCAAGGCGTTCGCCGCCTGCGGCGTCCACGGGATGACGGCGATCACCGCGATCACCGCGCAGAGCACGGTCGGGGTCGACGCCGTCGGCGCGATCGATCCTGACCTGATCGTCGCGCAGGTGCGCGCCGTGCAGCGCGACATCGGCGTCGACGCAGTCAAGATCGGGATGCTCGGGACGGTCGAGACGATCGCTGCCGTCGAGCGGGCGCTCGACCTGCTCGACCCCGGCACGCCGATCGTGCTCGACCCGGTGATGGTCGCCGAGTCTGGCGCCGTGCTGCTCGCCGACGACGCTCGCACGGCGCTCGTCGAGCGGCTGCTGCCGCGGGTGACCGTCGCCACCCCGAACCTGCCGGAGGCGCGCACGATCGTCGGGGCGCCGGAGGCCGATGCGCCCGAGCTCGCGCGCGCGATCCACGCGCTCGGCTCCCGCTGCGTCGTCGTCACCGGCGGCCACCGTGACGCGGCCACCGACGTCTTCTTCGACGGCGATCAGCTCGTCGAGCTGCCGGGCGAGCGCTACCCGGATGGCGCCGCGCACGGCTCGGGTTGCACGCACTCCTCGGCGCTGGCGGCGCATCTGGCGCACGGCTTCACGCCGCCTGCGGCGGCACGCGCCGCCAAGGCGTTCGCGGCACGCGCCGTGCGTGACGGCTTGCGCGAGATCGGCAGAGGGGCTGGCCCCGTCGATGCGCTGGACGTGCGCGCACGCCGCCCGAGCCCGCCGGTGGGCACATAATCCCTGCCATAATCGGCGCATGAAGTTCCTGCGCATGAAGCCCGGTCATGGCGAGGTGCTGATCGCCGAGGGCGACGTCGAGGTGCGCGAGCAGGAGCAGCAGCTGGTGGAGGAGTTCCGCCGCCAGCTCGACGCAGGCATGTGGGCCGCGGTCCCGCTGAGCGGCGAGGGACGGCGCACCGCGCAGCTCGCGCGCAGCTTCGCCGAGGTGCCGCGCGACGCTGAGCGCGTGATCTTCTTCCCACGGGCCGCGGGCGGGTAGCACCCGCTCATGCTGCTCGCGCTCGCCGCCACCGCCCTCGTCGCGATCGCGCTGCTGTGGGAGACGACGGCGCCGCGACTCGCCCAGCTGGTCGAGCGCCACCGCGCGCGCCGCAAGCTCGTGACGACGCTCGACTACGACCCCGGCCGCGAGCGGCGCGCCGAGGCACGCGCCCGCCAGCTGCTGAAGTCGTGCGTCAACGAGGAGGAGTGGGCGATGTACCGCGACCTCGGCTTCATCCGCGTGTGGGGGACGCGGTCCGAGCGACCCGGCGAGCATGACGCGGCGACCGGCACGCCGTACGCGTACCTGATCTACCCGCACAAGCCGATCCTCGCCTACCTGCCGCAGACCGGCCGACTGCTGAACGAGTACTGCGTCACCTTCCGCGACGAGACGCGTCCCTACGGCAGCGCGCTGCTGCCGGACTCCGATGACGTGCTCGCGAAGTGGATGGCGTTGACGGGCGACGAGCGGCGCCTGATTGAGAGCGCCAACCTGCATCTCCCCGGTCGCCAGTTCGACCCGCGCCAGATCAGACGCGACCTGTGGCGGTTGCGCCAGTGGGAACGCGAGCGCGCTCGCGCCGCGGTTGCTGCGGGATGAGCGCCCCCGCGAGCTTCGACGTCAAGCACCGCAGCCGCGCCCTCACCGAGGGGCCGGCGCGCGCGGCCGCCCGCGCGTACCTGCACGGGATCGGCTACAGCGCCGAGGACCTTGCCAAGCCGATCGTCGGCGTCGCGCACTCCTGGATCGAGACGATGCCGTGCAACTTCAACAACCGCGTGCTCGCCGCGGCGGTGAAGGAGGGGATCCGCGCGGCCGGGGGGACGCCGATGGAGCTGAACACGATCGCGATCTCCGACGGCATCACGATGGGCACCTCGGGCATGCGGGCCTCGCTCGTCTCGCGCGAGCTGATCGCCGACTCGATCGAGCTCGTCGCGAGCGCGCACCACTTCGACGCCCTCGTCGCGATCAGCGGCTGCGACAAGACGATTCCCGGCACCGTGATGGCGCTCGCGCGCCTCGACATCCCGGGTCTGATGCTCTACGGCGGCTCGATCCGGCCCGGCCGCTGGAGAGGCGAGGAGGTGACGATCCAGCAGGTGTTCGAGGCGGTCGGCGCGCACGCCGCCGGCCGCATGAGCGAGGCGGAGCTGCATGAGCTGGAGGAGGTCGCCTCGCCTGGCGCCGGCGCGTGCGGCGGCCAGTTCACCGCCAACACGATGGCGATGGCGTTCGAGGTGCTGGGCATCTCGCCGGCCGGCTCGGCGATGGTCCCGGCCGAGGACGGGCGCAAGCGCGAGGTCGCGCGCGCGTGCGGCGAGCTGGTGATGGACGTGCTGCGCCGCGGTCAGCGCCCGAGCGACGTGATCGCGAAGCCGGCGCTCGAGAACGCGATCGCCGCGGTCGCGATGAGCGGCGGCTCGACGAACGCCGTGCTCCACCTGCTCGCGGTCGCGCAGGAGATCGGCGCGCCGCTGAGGATCGACGAGTTCGACGCGATCAGCGAGCGCACCCCGCTGCTGTGCGACCTGCAGCCCGGCGGCAGATACGCGGCGACCGACCTCTACGAGGCCGGCGGCGTGCCGCTCGTGCTCAAGCGGCTCGCCGAGGCCGGACTGCTCCAGCGCGACGCCGTTACCGTCACCGGTCGCACGATCGGGGCGCACGCCGATGAGGCGCAGGAGACGGCCGGTCAGGACGTCGTCCGTCCGCTGGCGGACCCGATCAAGCCGACGGGCGGCTTCGCGATCCTGCACGGCAACGTCTCGCCGGACGGCTGCGTCGTCAAGCTCGCCGGCCACGAGCGCCGCCGCCACATCGGCCCGGCGCGCGTGTTCGACGGCGAGGAGGCGGCGATGGCCGCCGTCCTCGCGCACGCGATCCAGCCCGGCGACGTCGTCGTGATCCGCAACGAGGGCCCGGCCGGCGGGCCCGGCATGCGCGAGATGCTTGCCGTGACGGCGGCGATCCAGGGCGAGGGGCTGGGGGAGGAGGTCGCGCTCATCACCGACGGGCGCTTCTCCGGCGCCACGCACGGCTTCATGGCCGCGCACGTCGCGCCGGAGGCGGCGCGCGGCGGCCCGATCGGCGCGCTGCGCGACGGCGACGAGATCGCGATCGACGTCGATGCTCGCCGCATCGACGTCGCGCTCTCCGACGAGGAGATCGCCGCGCGCCTGCGCGACTACGCGGCGCCGCCGCGGGCTGACGAGCACGTCGACGTCGCGATCCGCAAGTACGCGAAGCTGGTCGGCAGCGCCGCAGAGGGCGCGATCACCCGCTAGGCGGCCCGCTCGTCGTCGGCGTCGAGCGAAGGCTCGGCCGGCGCGACGCGCTCCCCGGGCGCCTCGGCCAAGAACGCCTCCAGCAGCGCGTTGAACGTCGCCGGCCGCTCCAGCATCGCGACGTGGCCGGTGTCGGGCAGGACCTCGACGCGCACGTCCGGGATCAGCTGCGCGAAGCGTCTCGCGTCGCGGACCGGGATCACGCGGTCGTCCTCGCCCCAGACGACGAACGTCGGGCAGGCGATCTGCGGCAGGCGCTCGCTGATGCGGTGGACGAGGATAGCCTCCATCGCGGGCAGGAAGCCCGGCTTGCCGGAACCGGACATCAGCTCGTGCGCGAGCGGCGCGCTCAGGCGCTGCGGGTGACGCACGACGAACTGCAGCGCGATCCGCCGCAGGCCGGGCCGGCGCGCGAACAGCTCGTGTCGGGCGGCGGTGCCGGTCGCGATCGCGGCGACGACGCGGGCGCCGGCCATGATGCTGTCGCGGTGCAGGTGCTCGGCCGTGATGCCGGCCGCCGAGACGAGCATCAGCCGCTCGACGCGCTGCGGCGAGGCGATCGCCAGCTCGGCGGAGATGTAGCCGCCCATCGAGTTGCCGACGACGGTCGCCGCGTCGATCGCGAGCGCGTCGCAGACGCCCTCGAGGAAGCGCGCGTAGGCGGGGATCGAGATCTCGCCGCGCGGCATCGGCGAGGCGCCGAAGCCGGGCAGGTCCACCGCAATCACCCGGTGGGTGCGCGCGAACCGCGGCATGTTCTCCAGCCAGTTCTGCCAGCAGCCGGAGAGGCCGTGCACGAACAGCAGCGGCGGTCCGGAGCCCAGCTCGATCACGTTTGCCGGCGTGCCGTCGACCGTCACCCAGCGCTGGTGCGCCGGCCAGTCGATGTCCAGCCAGGCGGATCGCCCGGTCGAGCCATCGCCGGCGTGGAGGGGTGGGACATCTCGCATCGCGCGTCGGTCTACCCTGTGACGCACATGCGCATCGCGATCGACATCGACTCGACATTGCACCACTACTGGGACCTGTTCGCGCTGCTTGCCAGGCGCCGCTTCGGCGTGACGCTGAGCTACGACGAGCAGGTCACGTGGGACGTCGTGCAGCTGCGGCGGGAGCAGGTCGCCGCGCTCGTCGCGGAGAGCCACCGGCCCGAGCACGTGCTCGGCGCGACGCCGTACACCGGCGCGGTCGAGACGGTCGCCAGGTGGCATGCCGACGGCCACTTCATCCACGTCACGAGCCACCGCTCGACCGAGGCGCACGAGACGACGGCCGCGTGGCTTCAGCGAATCGGTCTGCCGTTCGACGACCTGCACTGCTCGTGGGACAAGATCGCCCGCTGCGCGGAGATCGACATCGACGTGCTGATCGACGACAGCCCGCAGAACATCCTGCGCGCGCAGGAGGCCGGCATCGTGCCCGCCACGATCGCCCACCCGTGGAACCGGGATCTGTGCGAGGAGGAGGGCATCGTCTGCGCCGCCGACTGGCACGAGCTGGCCGAGCGGCTGGCGCCGGTCCTCGCCGCACCCGTTCGCGCGCGGTAGCCGACAGGGCCCTCCGACGTGCGCGTGAACGATCGCGTGCAGGCCTTCTCTGAACGTCTACGTCCCGCGTAGAATCGCGCGGGAGGCGCGGTGCGCAGTCGTCGAATCGTCATCGGGTTGGCAGTCGCGGCCGTCGCGCTCGCCGTCGTCGCGCTGGGCGCGTGGGCTTACGACCACGGCAGGCGCGACACGATCGCGCACGGGGTGCGCGTCGGCGGGGTGGACGTCGGCGGCATGAGCGCCGAGCGCGCTCGCGCGACGCTGCGCACGCAGTTGCTGAACCGCCTGCGCACGCCGGTCGTCGCGACGTTCCGCGGCAGACGGGTGGTCCTGTCGGCACGGCGCGCCGGCGTCGCGGTGAACGTGGAGGCGGCGGTCGACGCCGCGCTCGCGCGCAGCCGCGACGGCTCGTTCGTCTCGCGCGCGGCGCGCGACATCACCGGCGGCAGCGTCCACGCGGACGTGCGCCCGCGCGTCGTGTACTCGCGGCTGGCGGTCGCGCACTTCATCGCCCAGGTCGGCGACGGCTTCGACCGGCCGGCGCGCGACGCGAGCATCGACTTCGCGCCGACCTCGCTGGAGCCGGTCCGCGCGCAGGACGGCATCACGGTGGAGCGCCGGCCGCTGCGTCGCGCGATCGTCCGCGCGCTCACGAGCCCTGAGGCGCCGCACACCGTCGCGGTGCAGGCGCGCACCGTCAAGCCGAAGGTCACGACCGCCCAGTTGGCGTCGAAGTATCCGACCGTCATCACGGTCGACCGCTCGAACTTCCGCCTGCGGCTGTGGAAGGACCTCAAGCTCGTCAAGACCTACACGATCGCGGTCGGCCGCGCCGGCCTGGAGACGCCCGCGGGCGTCTACACGATCAACGACAAGCAGGTGAATCCGTCCTGGCACGTGCCGAACAGCGCGTGGGCGGGCGATCTCGCCGGCAAGGTGATCCCGCCCGGCCCCCAGGACCCGATCAAGGCGCGCTGGATGGGCATCTACGCGGGCGCCGGCATCCACGGCACCGACGACGTCGGCTCGCTCGGCAGCGCCGCGTCACACGGCTGCATCCGCATGGCGATCCCCGACGTGATCGACCTCTACGACCGCGTGCCAATGGGCACGACGGTCTACATCGCGTAGCTCAGGCGGCTCTCGCCCCGGGGCCGGCGCGCAGCTCCTCCAGCGGCACGTCCTCCCAGCCGCCTTGCAGCAGGGAGGCATGGTGGTCGCCGTGGCGAATAGCGAGAGCGCCGATGAAGATCCCTCGCTCCCGCTTGCGCAGCACCGCGTACCACATCGTTGTGGCGTCATCGCTGCCCTGGATCCGCAGCCACGGGCGCGGCGGATTCTCGACCTCGCTCGCGAGGCCGGCCTCGATCAGCTGTCGACGCGTCGCGACCTGACCCGTGCCGGTGTCGATGAAGAAGACGGCCATCGCGCCCGAGCCTAGCGGCGAACGCCCGCCGGAGGACGGCTGGCGCAGCGCGCTCGTGCTGCTGGAGCAGGACCTGCGACGCCGCGGGGCGGCCGAGAAGACGCGGCACGCCTACGAGGTCGATGCGCGGCAGTTCATCGCGTGGGCGCTGGCGCAGCGGCTCGCGCCGCACGCCGTCACGCCGCGCCTGCTGCGCCGTTATGCCGCCGGCCTGACCGAGGCGGGGCAGGCGCCGACGACCGTCGCCCGCAAGCTCGCGTCCATGCGCGCGCTGTTCCGCTCGCTCGTCGAGCACGGCGTGCTGGAGCAGAACCCGGCGGACCTGCTGTCGGCTCCGCGCCGCGGCGAGCGGCTGCCGCGCGTCTTGAAGGCCGCGGAGGTCGCCGCGCTGCTCGACCGCATCCCGCAGACGACGCCGCTCGACGTCCGCGACCGCGCGCTCTTCGAGCTCGCGTACTCGGGCGGCCTGCGCGCGGAGGAGCTCGTGTCCCTCGACGTCGACTCGATTCGCCACGACGCCGAGGAGGTGCGCGTCGAGGGGAAGGGCGGCAAGACCCGGTTCGTGCCGGCCGGCGAGCCGGCGCTCGCCGCGGTGCGGCGCTACCTCGAGAC
>JBQCIQ010000016.1:0-27137 GCA_051953595.1 Conexibacter sp.
CGCATGCGGCAGCAGCGCACCCGCGCCGAGCCGCTCGGCGACCGGGGCGAGCGTGTCGAGCAGCGATGTCAGCCGCTCACGGGTCGGCACGCGGACGCCGCTGGCGAGGTCGGCCAGCTCCCCGTCGAGGCCGTGGCGCAGGGCGTCGAAGCGGTTCTCATCGATCCGCCAGTCGGGCGCGACCGGCAGCGGCTCGCCGGCGTCGAAGCGCTCCGCCAGCCACGCCGCCAACGCCTGCGCGAGCACCACCACGCCGGCCGCGTCGGCGAGCGTCGACTGCGCGTCGGGCACGCGCAGCTCCAGCGTCCCGTAGCGCGGGTGCGGGCGCAGCTCCCACCACCACAGCCGCGGCTCGGCGAGCGTGCCGGCGCTCGCGCCCCACGCCAGCTCGTCCGCCATCCGCTCGCAGCTCCCCAGCGCCGGCGGCACGCCTTGACGCGGCAGCAGCCCGCACACGAGCGGGCGCGCGGACGCGAGCCCGCTGTCGCGTCCGCCGTGGAAGGCGCCGTTCGCGGCGAGCGCGGCCAGCTCCGGCAGGAACGAGCGCAGCGCGTCGTGGACTGCCAGCGTCCGCTCCGCTCCGCCGACCGCGACGTGCACCTGCAGGCTCGCGACGAGCTGGCGCCGCGCGACCGGGCCGTAGCGATCGTGGATCAGCTCGTAGCGCTCGCCGTCGTTCAGCTCCCCGGAGAGCGCCGCGAACGGGTGCACGCCGGCGGCGGCCGGCCGCGCGATCCCCTCGCACGCGTCGAGCAGCCGCGTCCGCGCAGCCGCGAGCTGATCGAGCGCGTCGCTCGCGCGGGCGGTCGGCGCGGTTGCGATCTCGACCTGCGCCGCCGGCAGCTCGCGCGTGAAGCGCGCGTCGCCGTCGAGCCGTTCCAGCACGTCGCCGGCGCGCGGGGCGAGGTCGAGCGTTGCCGGGTCGAGCAGCATGACCTCCTCCTCGAGACCGACCGTGAACGGCTCGACCGCGTCGAACGTGGCACGCAGCTCGGCGGCGGTCGGCGGCGGTTGGAGTCGAACGGAAGCGGGCATGGCGCGCTCCGTGCGGATCATCACCCTGCCCGGCGTCTTCCAACCACACAGCGACGCGCGGCTGCTCGCCGCCGCGATGCGCGAGCGCGGGCTCGCGGTCGGCGCGCGCGTGCTGGAGGTGTTCGCCGGCAGCGGCGCGATCGCGGTCGCGGCGGCGCACGAGGGCGCGCGCGAGGTGACCGTTGTCGACGTCTCGCGGCGGGCGCTCGCGAGCGCGTGGATCAACGCGCGCCGCAACGGCGCGCGCGTGCGCGTCAAGCGCGGGGACCTGTTCGCGCCGGTCGCCGGCGAGCGCTTCGACCTGATCCTCGCCAACCCGCCGTACGTCCCAAGTCCCGACGACGCGCTGCCGCGCAGCGGCGCCGCGCGCGCGTGGGAGGGCGGCGGCGACGGCCGCCTGCTGCTCGACCGCCTGTGCGCGGAGGCGCCGGCGCACCTCGACCCCGGCGGGACGCTGCTGCTCGTGCAGTCCTCCATCTGCGGCGAGCAGGCGACGCTCGACCGGCTGCAGGCGGCCGGCCTGCGCGCCGAGCGCGTCGCCGCCGCGCGCGGGCCGCTCGGCCCCCTGATGCGCGAGCGCGCGCCGCTGCTGGAGGCGCGCGGCCTGCTCGCGCCGGGCGCGCGAGAGGAGGAGCTGGTCGTGCTTGCAGGCCGCTGCGAGCGGGTAGCGATCCGCCCGCACGACCCCACCGCAGAGAGAACCCCCGAGGAGGTCCCGTCATGGCGGAGCTGACGAAGCTGGAGAGCAAGCTGGCCGAGGTGCTCGGCCTGGCGATGGCGGCGCAGGGCGCCACGAGAAGAGTCGCCTCGATGCTCGACGGCCAGGACGACGAGCTGAAGGCCGAGCTGCAGCGCATGCACGAGGAGGCGCGCGAGACGGAGGAGCGCTGCACGCAGGTCGCGAGCGAGCGCGACGGCAGAAAGACGGCGATCCTCGACTCCGCCCGCGAGACGCGCAGAGAGGCCGAGGAGATGATGCAGACGTACCTCTCGGGCGAGGACGATCCGCTCGACGGCTTCGAGTTCCTGACGATGGCCGAGGCCGGCGAGGTCGGCCACTGGGCGATCGTCGAGAAGCTGAACGAGCAGGCGGGGGATCCGGCGATCGGCGAGCTGGTCGAGTGGGTGCTGCCGATCCAGCAGCGCCACTACGAGACCGTGCTCGCCGGCTCGGTGAAGCTCGCTGGCGCCGAGGATCCGAACGAGATCGAGTCTTAGCCGGAAGCTGCCCCGCCGCGCAGGTCGTCGAGGCAGCTGCCCGCCTCGACGACCTGCGCGCGCATGTTGCGCTCCATCATCGCGAGCGCCGCCTCGCCGAGCGCGGCGTCGATGTGCGCGACCGCGTCGCGTACGACGCAGACGTCGTAGTGGCGCACGTACGCGTCGAGCGCGCTGTAGAGGATGCACTGCTCGGTCACCTGCCCGGTGAGGATCACCATGTCGCGCTCGCGCTGTCTGAGCAGGTGGTCGAGCGCGGTGCCGTAGAAGACGCTGTGGCGGACCTTCTGGAGGAACGGGAGGTCGTCCGACGGGATCAGCGGCTCGATCAGCTCGGGCCGGCGGCCGTCGCGCGCGCGCCCGACGAGGTCGTGGCGGGTGGCGGCGAAGTCGCCGAGGTTGTCGTTGACGTAGATCAGCTCGACGTCGTCGTCCTCGCGCGCGCGTCTGACCAAGTCCGCGAGCGGTTCGACGATCGCCGCGACGTTGTCGGCGAGCGCGGCGGCGTCCTCGTGGTCATACGGGTTGAGCATGTCGACGACGAGCAGCGCGGCGGAGGCCATGCCGCGATCCATACCCCGCGCGTGCCTGCGGCATGACGCCTCGACGCTTCGGTCGCGGGCGCGCGGGTACACGAGCTTCCGTGACGGTGACCGAGACGCGCGTGCAGGACCTGCCGCCGTTCGCGGGCCACTCGCCCGAGCGCGAGCGGCCGCTCGGCTGGTACGCGCTGCTGATCTCGACGTACCTGGGCCTGTTCGCCGGCTTCTCGACGTGGTTCCGCCGCTCGGGGCGCGAGCTGCCGGAGCGGATCGACGCGCGCGACCTCGCGCTGCTCGCCGTCGCCGCGCACAAGGGCTCGCGACTGCTGGGGAAGGCGCGCGTGATGAGCGCGATCCGCGCGCCGTTCACGCGCTACCAGGAGGACGGCGGTCCGGACGAGGTCGAGGAGGCGGCGCGGGGACACGGGCTCCGCCGCGTCATCGGCGAGCTGATCGTCTGTCCGTACTGCCTCTCGATGTGGTTCGCGACGCTCTTCACCGCCGCCCTGCTCGTCGCCCCCCGCGCGACCCGCTGGGTCGCCTCGGTGCTCGCGGTCGTGTTCGCCTCCGACGTCCTCCAGATCGCCTACCGCAAGGCCGAGGACGCGCTCTGAGTGGGACGGCTCGACGGACAGCGTGCGCTGGTGACCGGCGCGAGCAGCGGGATCGGCGCGGCCACCGCGCAACTGCTCGCGCGCGAGGGCGCCGCCGTGGCGCTGCTCGCGCGCGGTGAGACCGGCCTGCTGCGCGTCGCATCCCGCGTGCAGGAGGAGGGTCGGCAGGCGTCGATCCTGCAGGCCGACGTCGCCGACCGCGCCGCGCTGGAGGCCGCGATCGCCGAGGCGATCCGCCAGCTCGGCGGGCTCGACGTCGTCGTGGTCGCCGCCGCGGCCGGCGCGTTCGGGCGCTTCGACGAGATCCCGCCGGAGGACTTCGACCGCTGCGTGCGCGTCACGCTCGGCGGCGCGGTCGACACGATCCGCGCCGTGCTGCCGGAGCTGGAGCGCACCGCCGGCCGGCTCGTCGTCGTCGGCTCGGCCGTCGACGAGATCGAGCTGCCGCTGCTCTCGCCCTACGTCGCCGCGAAGAACGGGCTGCCTGGGTTCCTCAACAGCCTGCGCGCCGACCTGCGCGCGAACGACTCGAACGTGACGGTCGCTGAGGTCCGGCCGGGCGCGGTCGACACGCCCTTCTGGCTGCACCTCACGCACCGTGCGGGGCTCGTGCCGCCGTCGATCCCGCCGCTCACGACGTACACCGCCGAGTCGGTCGCGCGCGCGGTGGCTGCGCAGGCGATCGCGCCGCGTCGCTCGGTCACCGTCGGCGGCTCGACGCTGCTGCTGTCGCTCGCGGAGCGCCACGCGCGGCCGCTGATGGAGCGCGCGCTCGCGCTCGCCGGTCGCCTCGCGCGCGCCCGCGCGCATCCGGACGCGACGCCGCGCGGGCTGTGGGAGCCGTCCGGCGAAGGCGAGCTGGGCGGCCATCTGCACGGCCGCCCGAGCCTGCTCGCCGCCTTGCAGCTGCGCGGGACGCGGCCGCGCGGGGGAGTGCAGCGCTCGTGAGCGCGCTCGCGCGGATCAGTCCCGCGCGTCGCGCGCACCGCGGCGCCGTGCGCAAGCTCTTGCGCGGCAGGTCGCCGCGGCGTCCGCCCGCCGTCGAGGCGCTGGACGCGGTCGCGGTCGCGCTTGGGCGCGGGATCGTCGCGGGCATCGCCGCGACTGCGGCGATGACGGTCGCCTCCACCGCCGAGATGAAGCTGCGCAGACGCGAGCCGAGCAGCGCGCCGGCAGAGGTCGCCGGCAGGCTGCTCGGCGTCAAGCCGCGCAAGAGATCCGGCGCGCGCTTCGCGACCGTCGCCCACCTCGCCACGGGCACGACGCTCGGCACCGCGCGCGCGGCGCTCGACCTGGCCGGCGTGAAAGGGCGCGCCGCGCCCGCCGCCTTCTTCGCGATCGCCTGGCTGCCCGACCTCGTCGCCGTCCCGGCAGCGGGCGCCGCGCCGCCGCCATGGAGATGGGGCGCCACAGAGATCGCGATCAGCGCCGCGCATCACGTCGCCTACGCCGCTGCCGGCGAGGCGACCTATCGCGCGCTGGCCAGCGGCGCCTGACGCACCGCGCGGCCGACCGCTCCGGTCCGCCACGCCCACAGCGCAGCCCGCGCTGCATTCATCCCCGCCGCCCCATGCACGCCCCCGCCCGGATGCGCCGACGCCCCCGCCAGCCACAGCCCGCGCAGCGGCGTCGCTGGCCGCGCCAGCCCCGGCACCGGCCGGAAGACGACCTGCTGATGCAGCTGCGCGGTGCCGCCGTTGACCGCGCCGCCGAGCAGGTTGCGGTTCGCCGCCTCAAGCGTCGGGGGCGTGAACACATGCCGTCTGCGGATCAGCGCGCCGAAGCCCGGCGCGCGCCGCTCGATCTCCGCCTCGACCCGCGCGACGAACCGCTCGACCTCGCGCTCGTCCCACGACCCGGTCAGCCCGTCGGGACCCGCATCGCCGCGCACCCGCTGCGGCACGTGCGTGTACGCCCACGCGACCTCGCGACCGTCCGGCATCCGCGTCGGGTCCACGCATGCGTACTGGCCCATCACCAGGAACGGCTCGTCGGGGATCAGGCCGCGCGAGAGCTGCGCGGTCGTGCGCGTGAGCGCGTCGATCCCGTCGGCGATGTGCAGCGTGCCCGCCCGCCGCGCCTCCGCGGCGGTCCACGGGATCGGCCCGTCGAGCGACCAGTCGACCTTCACCGTCCCGTTGTCGAGTTGGAAGCGGTCGAGGTCGTCGACGAAGTCGCGCGGCACGTGCTGGTCGCCGACCAACCGGTGGAAGAGCGTCGGCGCGACCGCCGTCGCCAGCACGCCGCGCGGCGCCGACACGTCGGAGCCGTCCTCCAGCCGCACGCCGACCGCGCGGCCGCCGCGCACGACCACCTCCGACACCGGCGCGCTGCACGCCAGCTCGCCGCCGTGCGCGCGCAGCCGCGCCACCAACGCCTCGATCAGCCTGCCCGCGCCGCCCTCCGGCACGGGGAAGCCGTGCTCCTGTCCCAACCCGCACAGCACCCAGCCGAACAGCCCGCCGCCGGCCGAGTCGGGCGTCAGGTCGGCGTGCAGCGCGTTGCCCGACAGCAGCCAGGCGGCGCCCTCCCCACGGAAGCGCTCCTCCGCCATCCGGCGCACCGGCAGCAGCGCGAAGCGCGTGAATCTCAGCAGCCCTCTCGGCCCGAGCGCCGCCGCCAGCCGCGCGCTGCCGCGCAGCGGCGGGAACGGCCGCAGCAGCGCGTCCATGAACGGCCCGCCGGCCTGCTCCCAGATGCCGTAGAAGGAGCGCCAGCGCTCGCCGTCGCCGGGCGCGAAGCGCTCCAGCGAGGCGGCCGTCTCCGCGACGTCGAGCGACAGCACGGCGCAGCGCCCGTCCGGCTGCGGGTGCGCGACCGGCAGCGGCGCACGGCGCCAGCGCACGCCGTACCGCTCCAGCTCCATCGCATGCAGCGCCGGCGACGCCGCGGCGAGCGGATAGAACGCGCTGAAGAGGTCGCTCGTGAAGCCGGGCTCGGTGATCTGGCCGCTCTTGACGGCGCCGCCGGGGACCGCCTGCTCCTCCAGCACGAGCACGCGCCAGCCGTGCTCGGCGAGCACGTTCGCGGCGACGAGGCCGTTGTGGCCCGCTCCGATCACGACCGCGTCGACGTCCGCGCGCACCTCAAGGCCCGTACCCCGCGTCGACGCGCCGCAAGCCGTTTCCGACGCGGGGGCGCGCGGGTAGCCGGAGGCGCATGGCGAGCAACGAGCGCTTCATGCCGGTTCCGCCCGAGGCCGTCTGGGACGCGCTCGTGGACGCGCGCGGCTACGGCTACTGGGTCGTCGGCTCCAGCGAGATCCGCGACGTCGACGAGACGTGGCCCGCACCGGGCTCGCGCTTTCACCACACGGTCGGCATCCGGCCCCTGCGCGTCAGCGACCACACGGAGTCGGTCGAGGCGCGGCGCCCGAGCCTGCTGCGAATGCGCGCGAAGGCACGTCCGCTCGGCACCGCGCAGGTGGAGCTGACGCTGACGCCGCAGGACGGCGGCACGCGCGTGCGGATGCGCGAGAACCCGGCCGGGCTGAGCGCGTGGCTCTCGCTCAACCCGCTTACGCAGCTGCTCGTGCAGGCGCGCAACGCCGAGTCGCTGATGCGGCTGGAGGAGCTGGCGCTGAGAGCCGCGGGGCGGTCGGCCTCGTGAGCGCCGCGCGCAGCCCCGGCGTCCCCAGCGCCCGCGCGACCTCGGTGTGGGTCGACACCGCGCCCGATCCGCCGCTGCATCCGCAGCTCGACGGCGACGTGCGCGCCGACGTGGCCGTCGTCGGCGGCGGGATCGTCGGCATCACGACCGCGCTGCTGCTCGCGGAGGCCGGCGCGAGCGTCGTGCTGCTGGAGGCCGGTCGGCTCGCCGGCGGCACGAGCGGCTACACGACCGCGAAGGTCTCCTCCCAGCACGGGCTGATCTACGACACGCTGCGCTCTAAGCACGGACGCGAGACCGCGCGCCGCTACGGCGAGGCGAACGAGGCGGCGCTCGCGTGGATCGCGGCGCGCGTGCAGCGCGACGGGATCGACTGCGACTTCCGGCGCCAGCCGTCGTATGCCTACGTGACCTCGGCGGACGACGTCGAGCAGGTCGAGCGCGAGGCGGAGGCGGCGGTCGAGGCCGGTCTGCCGGCGTCGCTCGTCGAGGAGACGCCGCTGCCCTACGCCGTCGAGGCGGCGGTGCGCTTCGAGCACCAGGCCGAGTTTCATCCGCGCAAGTACCTGTTCGCTTTGGCCCAAAGACTTGCCGCGATCGACGGCGCCCGCATCTTCGAGCGCTCGCACGCCGTCGAGGTGGGCGAGCACGAGGGTCGTCAGGTGGCGAAGGGGCCAGGCGGCCGCGTGCTCGCCGAGCGCGTCGTGATCGCGACGCACTACCCGTTCCTCGACCGCTCGCTCGCGTTCGCGCGGCTGCACCCGACGCGCTCCTACGCGATCGCCTGCCGGATCGCCGGCACGCCGCCGCCGGGGATGCACATCAGCGGCGGCGAGGCGCCGACGCGCTCGATTCGCTCGATTCCGATGGACGGCGGCGAGGAGCTGCTGCTCGTCGGCGGCGAGGGCCACAAGACCGGCACCGAGTCCGACACCGAGCTGCGCTACGAGCGGCTGGAGGCGTTCGCGCGCGAGCACTGGAACGTGCGCGCGGTCGAGCACCGCTGATCGGCGCAGGACCCGACGACGCTCGACCAGATCCCCTACGTCGGGCGGCTGCTGCCGTTCAGCGACCGCGTGCTGATGGCGACCGGCTTCGCGAAGTGGGGCATGACCGGCGGCACCGCCGCGGCGCTGCTGCTCGCGGATCTGTGCCTTGGGCGCACAACGATGTGGAAGGACCTGTTCGACCCGTGGCGCCTCACGCCCCGCCAGTCGCTGCCGAGACTCGTGACGGAGAACGCGCAGGTGGCGGCGCGCTTCGTCGGCGACCGGCTGCGCCACGCCGACAAGCGCCCGATCGAGAACCTGCGGCCGGGCGAGGGCGCGATCGTCGAGCACGACGGCGAGCGCGTCGCCGCCGCCCGCGACGACGACGGCAGCCTGCACGCCGTCTCACCCCGCTGCACCCATCTCGGCTGCCTCGTGCAGTGGAACAACGCCGAGCGCAGCTGGGACTGCCCCTGCCACGGCTCCCGCTTCGGCCTCGACGGCACGGTCCTCGAGGGCCCCGCCGTCCACCGGCTGGAGCGCAAGCCGCTGGGCGACTGAGCGGCGCTCGCCGCGGCGCGGTTGTCCGCCCACAGCGGCGGGTATCGAGTGGCGTGTTCCTCCCGGTCCTCGCCGACGCCGCCTCCGGCATCTCGCCCGGCGGCGCGATCCCCGCCGCGCTGCTGCTCGTCGCGCTCGCGGCGCTCGGCGCGATCGGCGCGCTCTCGCACGAAGAGGAGCGCCACTTCTCCGCCAGCCTCGTCTACCTGGGGATGGGCGCGATCGGCGCGCTGCTCGTGCGCCCGCTCGGGATCGACCCCTTCCGCCTGCTGACCGGTCACGACACGGTCGAGATCCTGACCGACGTCGCGATCGCGGTCGCGGTCTTCGCGACCGGGCTGCGGCTGCGGCGCGCGCCGCCGAGACGGTGGCGCACGCTCGCGCTGCTGCTGCTCGTGACGATGCCGCTGACGACGGCGGCGATCGCCGTCTACGCGTCGCTCGCGATGGGCCTTCCGGTCGCGGCGGCGATCGTGCTCGGCGCCGCGCTCGCGCCGACCGACCCGGTGCTCGCCGGCGACGTCGGCCTCGGGCCGCCGGGCAGCTCCGAGCATCAGCCGCGCGCGCGGGCGGTGCTGACGGCCGAGGCGGGCGCGAACGACGGCGCCGCGATGCCGCTGCTCGTGCTCGGCCTCGCGCTCACGACGCACAACGCCGACGTCCACACGCTCGGCTCGTGGCTGGCGACGGATCTGCTCTTCGCCGTAGGCGTCGCGGCGGTGTGGGGCGCGGCCGCCGGCTGGAGCTTCGCCGCCGCCTTCCACGCGATGCGCCGGCGCGACCTGCTCGACGAGGGCTACGAGGCGTGGGCGGCGGTCGCCGCCGCGCTGCTGCTGTTCGCCGGCGCGGAGCTCGTCGGCGGCTACGGCTTCGTCGCCGCCTTCGCCGGCGGGCTCGCGTTCCGCCGCCACGAGTACGACAGCGACGCGAACCGCGAGTTCCACGACGGCGCAGGTCAGGCGGAGACCGTGCTGGAGCTGGCCGTCCTGCTGCTGCTGGGCAGCGCGCTGACGACCTCCGGCCTCGGCGAGCCCGGCCTCGCCGGCTGGCTGCTGGCGCCGCTGCTCCTGCTCGTGATCCGCCCGCTGACCGCGCTGCTCGCGCTGGTCGGCTCGGGCATCGCGCCGCGCGAGCGGCTGTACGTCGCGTGGTTCGGAGTGAAGGGCGTCGCCGCGCTCAACTACGCGGTCATCGCGGCGGCGAGCGGCCTGCTCGGCGCGCACGCGCCCGCGGTGCTGTGGACGACGATCGCGTGCGTGATCGTCTCGATCGCGGTGCACGGGATCAGCGCGACGGCCGTCACGCACCGCCTGCTGCCGGACTGACTTCAGGCCGTTTGGCGCGTCGGCGCGCAGGGCAGGGTCGGTGGCAGAAGCTGCGCTGGGGAGCGCCCAGGCTGCGCCAGGGAGGCGCCCGGACGGAGGCGGGGGTCAACAGCAGCGGCAACTGCGACCCCCGTCGCCGGTCCGTCTCGACAGACCTACAGCTGCTCCGGCACGCGCTCGTCCGCGACGATCCCCAGCCGCTCGACGAGCGTGAAGAAGGCGGCCGCGTACGGCGAGTGGTCGGTGCGCGCGCGCAGCGCCTCCCAGTCGACCTGCTCGCGCACCGCGCGCGAGATCTGCAACAGCCACGAGAGGTCGAGCTGGTGCTCGTCAAGCGACAGCAGCTTCGTCGCGAGCACGTCCTCCAGCGCCATCACCGGCACGCGCAGCGCGCTGAGGTTGCGCTCGACGCTGCGCGCCAGCACCTCGTCGGTGATCGGCAGGCCGCGTGGGCCGAAGATCAGGTCGATCAGCACGTCGCCGTGCCATGCCTTCACAAGCCACTCCTCCGGCGGGTGCTCCGTGCGCATGCCGGCGGCCTCCAGCGCACGCAGCGCACGCTCGGCGTCCTCCTCGCGCACCATCAGGTCGAGGTCGTTCGTCGGCTCCGGGCCGCCGTAGGCCCACACCGCCATGCTGCCGCCGAGCATGAACGGGATCTCCGCTTCGCGCAGCACGGGGACCGCCGCGCGCAGCGCGGAGACGATCCCGTCGAAGCTCTCGTTCACGCCGCTGCCCATGTGGAGGAGCCGTACCCCGCCGCGGCCGACGCTAGCCGCGCGGCGAAGCGGGGTAGGGAAACGGAGGTGCACGAGCAGGCGACAGCCGAGCGGGCTGCGACGAACGGGCGCGGGCGCGAGCAGGATGTCGTCCGCGTCGCCGCCGCCGGCGACGTGCATTGCCGCGTCGACCACCGCGACGCGACGCTGGCGAGCTTCGCGCGGCTGCGCGGGGAGGCGGACCTGCTGCTGCTCGCCGGCGACCTCACCACGTCCGGCGTGCCCGAGGAGGGCGCCGTGCTCGCGGAGGCGTGCGTCGACATCGGCATGCCGGTCTTCGCCGTGCTCGGCAACCACGACTGGCAGGCGAACCGCCGCGACGAGCTGGTGGAGGCGATCGAGTCGACCGGCTCCGTCACCGTGCTCGACCGCGCGTGGCGCACCTGCGAGTGCACCGGCGTCGAGGTCGGCGTCGTCGGCGTGAAGGGCTTCGTCGGCGGCTTCCCGGGCTCGCACCTGCCGGACTTCGGCGAGCCGCTGCTGCGCCAGGTGTACGCCGAGACCTCGCGCGACGTCGAAGCGCTCGACCGCGGCCTGCGCGAGATCGCGCTGTGCCCGGTCCGCATCGTGCTGCTGCACTACGCCCCGACGGACGCGACGCTCGTCGGCGAGTCGCCGGGGATCCAGGCGTTCCTCGGCACCGACCGGCTCGCGCCGCCGATCCTGGAGCACGAGCCGACGCTCGTGCTGCACGGCCACGCGCACGCCGGCACGTTCGCCGCCTCGCTCGGGACGGTGCCGGTCCGCAACGTCTCGATCCACGTGCTCGGCCGCGACTTCCACGTCTTCGAGCTGCCGGACCATGCCGCTGCCGCGATCCACTGAGCGGCGCGGCCCGGCGGCGCCGGTCCCGCAGAGACCGACGCTCGCGCGGCTGCGCAGCGCGGCGCAGACGTGCCGCGCGTGCGAGCTGTGGGCGGGGGCGACGCAGGCGGTGCTGGGCGAAGGGACGACGCCGGCGGAGGCGATGCTCGTCGGCGAGCAGCCCGGCGACAGAGAGGACCTTGAGGGGGCGCCGTTCATCGGACCCGCCGGACGCATGCTCGACCGCGGCCTCGCCGACGCGGGCATCGACCCTGCCCGCGTCTACGTCACGAACGTGGTCAAGCACTTCCGCTACACGGCGAGAGGGAAGCGGCGCATCCACCAGAAGCCCGACGCCGCCCACGTCGCCGCCTGCCGGCCATGGCTCGACGCCGAGCTGCAGCTCGTGAGACCGCGGGTGCTCGTGTGCCTCGGCGCGACGGCGGCGCAGGCGCTGATCGGGCGCCACGTGAAGGTCACGCAGGACCGCGGCCGCCCGCTCGACTCGCCGCTCGCCGACTACGTGCTCGCGACGGTGCACCCTTCCTCGCTGCTGCGCGCGCCCGACGAGGCTGCTCGGCGCGACGCGTACGACGGCTTCGTCGCCGACCTGCGCGCGGTCGCGGCGCTGCTCGACCGGCGCTGAGCCGCGCGCGGGTCCGCGCACCGCCTGCGCGCCGTTTCGCCGCCCACCCGCGGGGTAGCGGAGGAGAGAACCCGAGCGAAGGGAGTCAAGCGATGGCACAGGCGATCAAGGACGTCATGACGCCGGATCCTGTGTGCGTGGACCCGCACGACAGCGCGGCGGACGCGGCGCGCAGAATGCGCGAGGTCGAGAGCGGCGCGATCCTCGTCGCCGAGGACGGCCACCTGAAGGGCCTGCTGACCGACCGCGACATCGTCGTGCGGGCGGTCGCGGAGGGACGCGACCCGGCGCAGGTCGAGGTCCAGGAGATCTGCAGCTCGGACATACAGGCGCTCAGACCGGACGACGACGTCGACCGTGCCGTGCAGCTGATGCGCGACCGGCACATCCGCCGCATCCCGGTCGTCGAGGAAGGCGACCACCCGGTCGGCATCGTCTCGATCGGCGACCTGGCGCTCGCGCGCCAGGAGCACTCGGCGCTCGCCGACATCAGCGGCGCGCCGGCGAACCGGTAGCGATGAGCGCGACGCTGGAGATCCCCAATCCCGGTGCTCCGGAGGCCCCGACCGGGCCTCCGGGCGGCCCGGACCTGCCTGCCGATCCGACGCCGCCCGAGCAGCCGGCCGAGACCCCGCCGGCGCCCGAGGTGCCGGATCCGGAGCCGCCGGTCGAGCCCGAGCCGGGCGAGCCGAACGTGCCCTCGCCCGACCCGACCGGCCCGGAGATCCCGAACGACCCGCAGCCGCCCGAGCCCGAGCCGGACGCCGAACCGCCCGGCGTGAGCTAAGCGGCCAGCGCCTCGACCTCGTCGACGCCGGGCGCGTCCTCGTCGCCGGCGATCAGCGCGAGGACCGCGCGCCGGACGCGCTCGCTGACGTTCTGCTCGGGGACCGGCTCGTCCTGCTCGATCTCCTCGTGCTCGGCGGCGAGCGCGGCGGCGACCGTCAGCCCCTCCTCGAAGCGGTCGACGATGCGCGGGTCGACGTAGGACCCGCGCGCGACCGCCGGTGTGTTGCCGAGGAACGTCGCGACTTCGTCGATCGCCGCCTTCACCAGCCGTCTGCGCGACGTGCGGGAGCTGGCGTCCTGCACCCGCACCGCCAACGCCACCGCGCACAGCGCCGTCGCGTGCCAGGTGCGGAAGTCCTTCGCGCTGAAGTCGCCGCCCGCCGCCTCCTTCAGGTAGGCGTTGACGTCCTCGGCCTTGACGTCGACCCAGCCGCCGCGGGCGCCCGCGCGCCGCCACGCCAACAGCTCCTCGCCGCCGCCGCGACGGCGCTTCAGCGCCACCACCACCGGGCGCACGTCCGGGTCGCAGACGCGCTGTACGCGCCGCACGCCGTGCTTGGCGGGGAAGTCGAACAGCAGCCCGTCGCGCTCGACGCGCACGTGCTGCTTGCGCAGCGTCGTCAGCCCATACGTCTCGTTGCGCGCCGCGTAGTCCTCGCCGCCGATGCGGAAGAGGCCGACGTCGAGCAGCCGCACCGCGCAGGCGAGCACGCGCGCCTCGTCGAGTCCGTCGCCGGCCAGGTCCGCCGCCACCCGCCGCCGCAGCGCCGGCAGCGCGCGGGCGAAGGCGACCATCGCGTCGAACTTCGCCTGGTCGCGCCGTCTGCGCCAGTCGTCGTGGTAGCGGTACTGCTTGCGCCCGGCCGCGTCGATCCCGGTCGCCTGGATGTGGCCGTGCGGGTCGCGGCAGATCCACACCTCTCGCCACGCCGGCGGGATCGCGAGCGCGCGGATGCGGTCGATCGTCGCCTCGTCGTCGATGCGCGTGCCGTCCGCGTCGACGTACGCGAAGCCGCGGCCGCGCCGCAGGCGGGCGATTCCGGGACCGGAGCAGTCGACGCGGCGCGTGCGCGGCACGCGACATCACGTTCCCGCTGCGGCCACCTCGTACGCGTCCGCCGGGACGCCGGTGAAGCGCACGGCGACGATCGCCGTGTCGTCGCGCTGCGGGCCCTCGCGGAAGGCGTCGAGGGCGCCCGAGAGCGCGGTCACCAGCGCGTCGGGCTCCCCGCTGTCGCACTCGCCGAGCGCCGCGCGCAGACGCTCCACGCCGAAGCGATCCCGAGGGCCCACGGTGTCGAGCACGCCGTCGGTGTAGAGCACGAGCGTGTCGCCCGCCTGCAGCGCGATCTCGGCGCAGCCCCAGGAGCCGTCATCGAACGCGCCCGCCATCGGGCCGACGCAGCCGACCTCCTCGAGCGTCCCGTCGCGCACGAGCAGCGGGCGCGGATGGCCGCAGTTCGCAAGCGTCACGAGCGCCGTGCCGCCCGCCCGGGCGACGCGCAGGTGCGCGCAGACGGCCGTGCAGAGCGACAGCTGCGGCAGGTCGCGCAGCGTCGCGTTCAGCTGCTGGACCGCGCGCACCGCGTCGCGCGTGAGCTGTCCGGCGCTGCGCAGCGTGTAGCGCGCGAGCGCCGTCAGCGCGGCCGCCTCGGCACCGTGCCCGGCGACGTCGCCCATCGCGAGCATCCAGCCGTCAGCGGTCGTGAAGGCGTCGTAGAAGTCGCCGCCGACCTCGTTGAACGCGCCGGCGGCGTCGTAGTGCGAGGCGATCGCGAAGCCGGGTGGCGCGAGCAGGTTGGGCGGCTTGAGCCCGCGCTCCAGCGTCGCCGCGATCGCCGCGCGCTCGGTGTACGCGCGCGCGTTCAGCACCGCCGTCCCGGCGCGGCGGCCGAGCTCCTGCGCCAGCTGCTCGTCGGCGTCGTCGAACGTGCGACCGGGCTTCGAGCGCACGAGCGTGAGCGCGCCGAGCGTCTGGCCGCCGGCCGCGAGCGGCACGATGATCAGCGACGAGAAGCCGATGCCGCGCAGCATGGCGAGGTGCTCCTCGTCCCGCGCGTAGGCGATCAGCTCGTCGTCGGCGATCTCGTGCACGACGATCGTCGGCGAGTCGCCGCGCACGACCGCCGGCATGCCCTCCGGATCGTCGAGTCGCACCGGGTAGCGGGCGCGCAGCTGTCGGGCGAGCGCGACCTTGGCGGGATCGACGTGCGCGACCGCGACCGACTGCACCTCGCCGCCGAGGCCGGGTACGTCGACGCCGCACCAATCGGCGAAGCCCGGCACGGCGATCTCGGCGATCCGCTGCAGCGTGCTCTCGTAGTCGAGCGAGGAGGCGAGCGCGTCGCTCGCCTCGGCGAGCAGGCGCTGCGCCAGCTCCGTGCGCTTGGCCTGCGTGACGTCGTCGATCACGTTCACCACGCCGGTCACGCGGCCGTACGCGTCGCGCAGCGCGGTCGTCTTGTTCAGCAGCCAGCGCTCCTCGCCCGTCGCCTTCACGACGTTGCGCACGAGCATCGGCGCGGCGTCGTCCTCGCTGGCGCGCATGCGCGACCCCGGCAGCTGCTCGATCGCCACGGGCGCTCCGTGCTCGTCGTAGACGTCGAAGCGGCGCATCAGGTCCGGGCCCGCGGCGCCGTGCTCGCGCTCCTCGGGCGTCAGCCGCAGCAGCCGCATGGCGGCGTCGTTGGCGTAGATGGTGCGACCGTGCTCGTCGGAGACGGTCACGGCCTCGGCGAGACGGTCGAGGATCGTCCCGAGCTGACCGGCGATCGCTTCGTCGATCCGGCCGCCCGGAGCCTCGGCCGCGATCGGCGTCGCGTGCGCCCCGTCGCCGTCCGCGCGGTCCAGCTCGAACCAGACGCCGGCGTCCGCGTCGGCGCCCCAGCGCGTCGCCAGCGACGCGACGAGGTTGAGCCCGTAGCCGCCCGCGGCCCCGCGCGGCTCGCGCAGCGCCGGCCGCTGGCTGCCGGCGTCGTGCACCTCGAAGCGCGCGCGGGCGTCGTCCACCCGCAGCGCGAGCACGACCTCCTCGCCGGCGCCGTGGCGCACCGCGTTCGTCACCAGCTCCGACACGAGCAGGCGCGCGACGTCGAGCTGCGCCTCGTCCAGCGCGGCCGCCTCGACCTCGACCGCGCGCCGCGCCATCGCGGCGGCGCTCGGATCGCGCGGCAGCGTGCGCCGGGTCATGCGCGACCGCGGCTCATGTGCCCGCCGAGTCGTCGTAGGGCAGCCGATCGATCACCTGGGCCGCCTCGAACACGCGCCGCACGCGCTCGGAGCCGCGCGTGACGTGGAACTCCCACCCCGTCCGCTCCGCGTCCTCGCAGGCGGTCAGCACGAGCCGGATGCCCGTCGAGTCCATGAAGGTCAGCTCGTCGAGGTCGAGCACCGTCGGCTCGCCCGCGTCTCGCAGCTCGGCGAGCCGTGCCTGCACCGGTCTCACGGTGCCGAAGTCGAGCTCGCCGTTGAGCGCCAGTACCGTTGCCGCGCCGTCGTGGCGCTCCGCCATCTCGAACAGCTCGCCGGCCTGGAAGCCTCGCGGCTCGTTCATTCCCGTCATGCCCTCCGTCGTCGCTGGCCGCATGAGCGTACTCCGATGCGGCGTCCGGGGAGCGGGGGAACCCCGGCCCTTCGGCGAAGGAGGCCGAAGGACCGGGGGGATGGGGCGATCCCGGGATCGTGGGGTCGATCTTTGGGGGTCGGTTCGCCATGCAGACAGATTCCCGCTGGACCGAGAGGCAAACTGGAAATTGGAAGTGCTGTTCGCGGGTATGCCGCGAGCACCATGCGAGCAATGTTCGTGATCTACCTGACGCTGATCGTGGCGGGCCTGATCGGCTTCACGCTGCTCGGCCTGCTGCAGCGCTGACCTGAAGGGAGGCAGCGATGCGCCGCTTCGTGAAGGACAACAGCCTCTCGATCGTCTTCCTCGCGCTGTTCCTGGGCGCGCTCGCGCTCCAGTCGATCGCCGGCTGGCACAACTACAACGCCGAACAGCTCTCGCACCACGAGTCGGTCGTCTCGTGGGCGCGCTACGTCACCTCCGCCAGCTTCGGCGTCGACGTGCTGGAGAACTGGCAGTCGGAGTATCTGCAGTTCACGCTCTTCATCCTGCTGACGGTGTGGCTCGTCCAGCGCGGCTCGCCGGAGTCGAAGGAACCGGGCAAGGAAGGGACCGAGAGCGCGGAAGAGCAGAGAGTCGGCGCGCACGCGGACGCCGACTCCCCGCTGTGGGCGCGCGTCGGCGGCCTGCGCACGGCCGTGTACTCGAACTCGCTGCTGATCCTGATGACGACGATCTGGGTCCTCTCGTGGCTCGGCCAGTCGATCACCGGCGTCGTCGACTTCAACCAGCAGCAGCAGGCGCACGGTCAGGGCGCGATCTCGTGGGCGGAGTACCTCACGCGCGCGGACTTCTGGGACCGCACGCTGCAGAACTGGCAGTCGGAGTTCCTGGCGGTCGGCTCGATGGCGATCTTCGCCGTCTACCTGCGCCAGCGCGGCTCGCCGGAGTCGAAGCCGGTGGGCGCCTCCCACGCCGCGACCGGCGTCGAGGGCTGAGGTTGCTAATCAACCGTTCCGGCGCAGCCGGTTGGACGGTCCGGCAGTACGGCGTAGGGTCAGTTGCATGACCGGAATCGAAGCAGCCACGCTGGCGCCCTTCACGGCGCACGTGGCCAACGACGAGGGGCGCGCGCTCGTACGCCTGATCGGCGAGCTGGACCTGGCGGTGGCGCCTCGGGCGGAGCAGGCGATCATGCGAGCGGAGCGGCTGCAGCCGCCGCTGCTCGAGCTCGACCTCTCGTCGCTCGCGTTCATGGACTCGACCGGCCTGCGGCTGATGCTCACCACGCGTGAGCGCGCGCTGCACGCCGGCCGCCGTCTGGTGCTGCGGCGCGGCCCGGACGCGGTCCAGCGCGTGTTCGAGGTCACCGCGCTCGACCGCTTCTTCGAGTTCGTCGACTGAGCGTCAGCTCGGCGGCGTGCTCATGCCGCCGGTGCGGCGTGGGACGCCCCGGTGTCGTCCGGAACGAGCCCGGCGCCGTCGGATGCGAGCGCCGGATCGCCGGTCGGCGGCAGCGTCCACTCCTGCTCGAGCAGCCAGCTGCCGTCGGCGCGGCGCTGGACCGTGCCGCGCGCCTCCAGCTCTTTCAGCGCGAGGCTGACGGTCGGGCGCTTGGCGCCCACGAGCTGACCGACCAGCTCGTGCGTCAGCCGCAGCCGCAGCGTCATGCCCTGCGGCGAGACGTGGCCCCACCGCTCGGCCAGCAGCCACAACAGCGCGTGGACGCGGTCCTCGACCCGCGGCAGCTGCGACAGCGCGCGGTGGATCTCGCGCCGCTGCTCCTGCGCCGCAAGGCGCTCGAACAGGGCGGCCACGATCTCCGGCCAGCGGCGCACCGTCATCAGGAACCCCTCGTCGAGCAGCGCGAGCGACAGCGGCTCGAGCACGGTCCAGCGCACGGCCGTCGAGACGAGCGCGTGGCCGCCGTCGTCGCCGACGCGCACGAGGTCGCCACGGCCGAGCAGCTGCGCCGAGACGACGCCGTCGAGCACGACCGTGCGATTGAGGAGCCCGTCGAGCAGCAGCACGCCGTAGGGGGCCTCATGGCCGCCCGTCAGCTCCGCCGCGACGCGGACGCCGCGGGCGATCTCGACGAGCGTGGTCCGCGCACTCTCGAGCGCCTCCGCGCGCCGCTCGGGGCGCAGCGTGGCGCCCAGCTCCGGGTCGTAGTCGAGGAGCCGGATCGTGCGCGCGGTGGCTCGTCGCTGTCCTGCTGCCATCGACCCTAGGAATTACCCAGCAGACGTTGGAAAGCAACATCGAAGTCGCTCCGCTGATGTGCGGACGCGCGTCGTTTGCCTGCATGCCCGCGGGGTAGCCGCGTCGGGATGCGGATCGTCATCGTCGGAGCGACCGGGAACGTCGGCACGAGCGTGCTTGCGGCGCTCGCGCACGAGCCCACGGTCGAGGAGATCGTCGCGATCGCGCGGCGCCCCGCGCATGTCGGCGACGCGCGCGTGCGGATGGTGGCGGCCGACATCGCCAGCGCCGACCTGGCGCCGCACTTCGCCGGCGCCGACGCGGTCGTCCACCTCGCGTGGCTGATCCAGCCCTCGCGCGACGACGCCGCGCTGCACGCCGTCAACGTCGAGGGCACGCGCAACGTGCTCGGCGCCGCCGCGCACGCCGGCGTGAGAGCGGTGATCTACGCGTCGTCGGTCGGCGCCTACTCGCCCGGCCCGAAGGACCGCTTCGTCGACGAGTCGTGGCCGACCGAGGGGATCCCCAGCCTCTTCTACTCGCGTCACAAGGCGCAGACCGAGCGCATGCTCGACCGCTTCGAGCGCGACCGGCCCGGCGTTCGCGTCGTGCGGATGCGACCGGGGCTGATCTTCAAGCGCGAGGCCGCGACCGGCATCCGCCGCCTGTTCGCGGGGCCGCTGCTGCCAAGCCCGCTGATCCGCCGCGAGCTGATCCCGTTCGTGCCCGACGTGCCGCGGCTGCGCTTCCAGGCGGTCCACTCGCTCGACGTCGGCGAGGCGTACCGGCTCGCGATCGTGAATCTGGACGCCCGCGGCGCGTTCAACGTCGCCGCCGATCCGGTGCTCGACCCGGCGACGCTCGCGGCGGCCTTGCACGCGCGACGGATCCCGCTGCGCGCCGGCCTGCTGCGCGGCGCCGCGGCCTTGTCGTGGAAGCTGCGGCTGCAGCCCTCGCCGCCCGGCTGGGTCGACCTCGCCTTCGCCGTCCCGCTGATGGACACGACGCGGGCGCGGACCGTGCTCGGCTGGGAGCCGCGCCGCACCTCGGTCGAGGCGCTGACCGACCTGCTCGACGGCCTGCACGACGGCGCCGACTTCCCGACGCCGCCGCTGTCCGCCCAGACGACCGCGCCGCTGCGCCAGCGCGAGCTGCGCACCGGCGTCGGCGCGGCGACGTGAGCATCGCCGTCGCGATCGCGACACGCAACCGCCGCGAGCGGCTGCTGGAGACGCTTGACCGCCTGCGCGCGTTGCCGGAACGGCCGCCGCTGCTCGTCGTCGACAACGCGTCGAGCGACGGGACCGCGGACGCCGTCCGGGCGCGCTACCCCGAGGTGGTCGTGCTCGCGCTGCAGGAGAACCGCGGCGCCGCCGCCCGCAACGCAGCCGTCGAGGCGGTCGCGGCGCCATTCGTCGCGTTCTGCGACGACGACGCGTGGTGGGAGCCGGGCGCGCTGACGCGGGCCGCCGCCCTGCTGGCCGCACATCCGCGGCTCGGGCTGCTGGCGGCGCGCGTGCTCGTCGGACCGCAGCGGCGGTTGGACCCGACGTGCGCGGAGATGGCGCGCAGCCCGCTGAGCGACGTGGGCGGCGCCGCGGTCCCGGGGGTGCCGGTGCTCGGCTTCGTCGCCTGCGGCGCCGTCGTGCGGCGCGCGGCGTTCCTGGCGGTCGGCGGCTTCGACGCGCGCTACGGCGTCGGCGGCGAGGAGCGGCTGCTCGCCGACGACCTCTCCGCCGCCGGCTGGCTCGTGCGCTACGACGAACGGCTCGTCGTGCATCACTGGCCGCCGCCGTCGACGCCGCAGCGACGCGCCGGCCGGAACGCCGACGTCGTGCGCAACGACCTGTGGTCGGCGTGGCTGCGTCGACCGGCGCGTCGCCTGCCCGCGGCGACGCTGCGCACGCTCGCGGACGGCGGCGCCAACCCGCAGACGCTGCGCGGTGCGGGCGCCGCGCTGCGCGGCCTGCCGTGGGTCGTGCGCGAGCGGCGACCGCATCCCCGCGCGGTCGAGGCGGCGATGCGCCAGCTGGAGCGCGCGCGAACGCGCCCACGTACCCGCTCCGGCGCCGCCTCAGCGCGCACGCGCCAGGCGGTGTAAGCGAGAAGCGCTTCCCGGGAAGCACTTGTTTGTCCACTACTCCTCGGGGTAGTGCCGGGGCCTCCCAGGGTGGCCGCCCGGTCACTCCCTGAGGAAGGAGCCATGCCGTGAAGGTGCTGGGCGTCAACGCCGTCTTCCACGACCCTGCAGCCGCGCTCGTCGTCGACGGCGAGATCGTCGCGGCCGCCGAGGAGGAGCGCTTCAGCCGCCGCAAGCACGGCAAGCCGCCAGTCGCCTTCTCGACGTGGGAGCTGCCCGAGCAGGCGGCGCGCTGGTGCCTGGAGCACGCCGGCGTCGAAGCGTCGGAGCTGGACGCGGTCGCCTACTCGTACGACCCTTCGCTCGCGCCGCCGACGACGGACGTGATGGACGAGCTGTGGGAGGGACTGCGGACGCTCTACGTGCAGCGCGCGCCGCGCTTCCTCGCGACCGCGCTGCCGGGGCTCGACCCCGCGATCGTGCGGTTCGTCCCGCACCACGTCGCGCACGCCGCCTCGGCGTACGCCGCCGCCGGCTGGCGCGACTGCGCGGCGCTCGTGCTCGACGGGCGCGGCGAGGCGGCCTCGCACCTCGCCGGGCGCGTGGCGGGCGGCCGCTTGGAGGTGCTGGCCGCGCAGCGGCTGCCGCACTCGCTCGGGCTCGTCTACGAGGAGCTGACGGCGCACCTCGGCTTCCGCCGCGCGAGCGACGAGTACAAGGTGATGGCGATGGCGTCGTATGGCGAGCCGCGCTTCCTCGACGCCCTGCGCGAGGTCATGTACACGACGGGCGACGGCGGCTTCGTCGCGCAGCCGCCCGACTGGCGCGCGTTCGGCGAGGGCGACCGCTTCGACCTCGCCGCCAGCGTGCAGACGCGGTTGGAGGAGATGCTGCTGGAGCTGGGCTCGTGGCTGCACGCGCAGACCGGCTCTCCTCGGTTGGCGATGGCCGGCGGCGTGGCGCTCAACTGCGTCGCGAACGCGCGCCTGTTCGCGGACGGTCCGTTCGAGGAGGTGTGGGTGCAGCCGGCGGCCGGCGACGCCGGGACCGCGCTCGGCGCGGCGCTGCACGTCGCCGCGCGCCTCGGCGATCGCGTGCGGCCGATGCGCACCGCCGCGCTGGGGCGCGCGTGGTCCGAGCAGGAGCTGCGCTCGTGGCTCGTCGGCGCGGGCGTCGCGTTCGAGCGTGTCGACGACGTCGCGGCGGTCGTGGCGGAGGCGCTGGCGCGCGACGGGATCGTCGCGTGGTTCCAGGGACGGTCGGAGTTCGGCCCGCGTGCGCTCGGTCATCGCTCGCTGCTCGCCGATCCGCGCCGCGCGGAGAACACCGAGCGCCTGAACGACGTCAAGGGCCGCGAGCAGTTCCGCCCGGTCGCGCCGATGGTGCTTGAGACCCGGGCGGCGGAGATCTTCCGCGGACGGCTGCCGTCACCGCACATGCTGTTCACGCACGACGTCGCTCCTGCGTGGCGGGAGCGGATCCCAGCCGTCGTGCACGTCGACGGCTCCGCGCGCATCCAGACGGTGAGCGCCGCCGACGAGCCCCTGATGTCCCGCGTCTTGGAGGAGTTCGAGGCGCGCACCGGCGTGCCGGTCGTCGTCAACACGTCGCTCAACACGGCCGGCCGGCCGATGGTCGACGACCCGCGCGACGCGCTGGAGTGCTTCGGCTCCGCCCCGATCGACCTGCTCGCGATCGGCCCCTTCGTCGTGCGCCGCGCCAACGGCGTCGGCGACGCCGCGCGCACCGAGGAGCCGGCGGCGGTCGCATGACCTACGACGTCGTCATCCCCACCGTCGGCCGCGCCTCGCTCGCGCGCCTGCTGCGAGCGCTCGCGGCGCAGCCCGAGCCGCGCCCCGGCCGCATCTGGGTCGTCGAGGACCACGGCCGTCGCGGCCCGGCGGCGGCGCGCAACGTGGGGTGGAGGGCGAGCGAGGCGGAATGGATCGCCTTCCTCGACGACGACGTGATCCCGCCGGAGGGGTGGACCGAGGCCCTGGTGGCGGACCTCGCGACGGCCGGCGATCGGGTCGCCGGCGTGCAGGGCCGGATCGTCGTGCCGCTTCCGACAGGCCGCCGCCCGACCGACTGGGAGCGCAACGTCAAAGGGCTCGAGCGTGCGAGATGGGCGACGGCCGACATGGCGTACCGCCGCGCGGCGCTGCAGCAGGTCGGCGGCTTCGACGAGCGCTTCACGCGCAACTACCGCGAGGACGCCGACCTCGGGCTGCGGATCCTCGACGCCGGCTGGGAGATCGTCCGTGGTGAGCGCACGATCGTCCATCCCGTCGGCCCCGCGAGCCCCTGGATCAGCCTCAGAGCGCAGGCCGGCAACGCCGACGACGCGCTGATGCGCGCGCTCCACGGCCGCGACTGGCGCGCCCGCGCTGGAGCGCCACCGGGCCGCCTCCCACGCCACGCATCCACCGCAGCCGCCGGTCTGCTCACCCTCGCAGCCCAAAGCGCCGGCGCGCGGCGCACCGCGAAGGCAGCCGGCGCCGCTTGGGCAGTGGGCACGCTGGAGCTGGCGGCGGCGCGGATCCTGAAGGGCCCGAGGACGCCGAAAGAGGTCGCCACGATGGCCGCCACGAGCGCGCTGATGCCGTTCGCCGCGACCGGGCAGCGCCTGCGCGGCGAGGTGCGGGCGCGCAGGCTGGCGCGCGAGCGGGACAGGCGCCCCGCCGCCGTCCTGCTCGACCGCGACGACACGCTCATCCTCGACGTTCCCTACAACGGCGATCCGGCGAAGGTCGAGCCGATGCCGGGCGCGCGCGAGGCGCTGCGGCGCCTCCGCGACGCTCGCATCCCCACAGCCGTCATCAGCAACCAGTCGGGGATCGGCCGCGGACTGCTGACGGAGGCGCAGGTGCGTGCGGTCAACGCGAAGGCCGACGCGCTGCTCGGCCCGCTCGACGCGTGGCTCTTCTGCCCGCATGCGCCGGAGGAGCAGTGCGACTGCCGCAAGCCGGCGCCGGGCCTCGTGCGCCGGGCGGCCGAGCGGCTGGGCGTCCCGCCCGAGCGCTGCGTCGTGATCGGCGACATCGGCGCCGACGTCGAGGCCGCGCGCGCCGCTGGAGCACGCGCGGTGCTCGTGCCGACGCCGCGCACGCGCCCGGAGGAGGTCGCGGCGGCGCCGCTCGTGGCGCCCGACCTGCCGACGGCGGTCGGGATGGTGCTGTCGTGACGCACGTCCTCGTCGCCCGCCTCGACAACGACGGCGACGTGCTGCTCGCCGGTCCGGCGATCCGCGCCGTCGCGCGGGATGCGGAGCGGCTGACGCTGCTGTGCGGACCGCGCGGGCTCCAGGCGGCGACGCTGCTCCCCGGGGTCGACGACATCCTCGTCCACCGCGCCGAGTGGATCGATCCGGAGCCGCGACCGTTCGAGAACGGCCCGATCAAGCGGCTGCTGCTGGAGCTGGCGCGCCGCGCGATCGACGAGGCCGTCGTTCTCACCTCGTTCCACCAGAGCCCGCTGCCGCTCGCGCTGCTGCTGCGGCTCGCCGGGGTGCCGAAGATCGGCGCGACGAGCGAGGACTACCCCGGCTCGCTGCTGGACGTGCGCCACCGCGTCGGCAACGACGTGCACGAGGTCGAGCGTTCGCTGTCGCTGATGCGCGCCATGGGCCACACGCTGGCGGACGACGACGACGGCGCGCTGCGCGTCTTGCACGGCGCCGCCGAGCTGCCGTTCGACGAGCCCTACGTGGTCGTGCACCCGGGCGCATCTGTACCCGCGCGCGCGTGGGCGCCCGAGCGCAACGCCGAGCTGGTCGGCGCGCTCGTGGAGGCGGGCTGGAACGTCGCGGTCACCGGATCGCCGAGCGAGCGCGCGCTGACGGCGCGGGTCGCCGGCGCCCGCGCACGCGACCTCGGCGGCGCGACGGACCTCGCCCAACTCGCCGCCGTGCTCGCCGGCGCCGCCGCGGTCGTCGTCGGCAACACCGGCCCGGCGCACCTGGCGGCGGCGGTCGGCACGCCGGTCGTCTCGCTCTACGCGCCGACCGTCCCCGCCGCACGCTGGCACCCCTGGCGCGTCCCCCACGCGATCCTCAATGAGCCGGTCCCCTGCGCCGGCTGTCGCGCGCGCACCTGTCCGGTGCCGGGCCACGCGTGCATCGACGCGCTGCCGACGAGCGCCGTGCTCGACGCGGTCCACCGGCTCGCCACGCCGACACGCGAGGCGGTCGCGGCATGAACGTCCTGCTCTGGCACGTGCACGGCAGCTGGACGACCGCCTTCGTCCAGGGCGCGCACAAAGTGCTGCTGCCGGTCCTGCCCGACCGCGGCCCCGACGGCCGCGGCCGCGCGCAGACGTGGGAGTGGCCGCAGAACGCCGTCGAGGTCACGCCGGAGGAGGCGGCCGAGGCCGACGTCGACGTCGTGATCCTCCAGCGCCCGGAGGAGCTGATGCACGGCGGCCTCGCCGAACGCTGGCTCGGCGGCCGCATGCCCGGCAAGGACCTGCCGGCGATCTACGTCGAGCACAACGCGCCGCAGGGGCGGATCGCCGACATGCGCCATCCGGCGGCCGACCGCCCCGACCTCACGCTCGTCCACGTCACCCACTTCAACGACCTCTTCTGGGACGCCGGCTCGACGCCGACGCGCGTGATCGAGCACGGGATCGTCGACCCCGGCCACCGCTACACGGGGGAGCTGCCGCGCGCCGCCGTCGTCATCAACGAGGCGCGCCGCCGCGGACGCGTCACCGGCACCGACCTGCTGCTGCGCTTCGCCTCCGCCGCGCCGCTCGACCTGTTCGGGATCGACGCGGAGTCGCTGGGCGGCCACGGCGACATCCCGCAGGCGCTGATGCACGACGAGCTGGCGAAGCGCCGCGTCTACCTGCACCCGATCCGCTGGACCTCGCTCGGCCTCTCGCTGCTGGAGGCGATGCACCTCGGCATGCCGGTCGTTGCGCTCGCGACGACGGAGGCGAGCGAGGCGGTCCCGTCCGAGGCCGGCGCGATCTCGACGCGCGTCGACCACCTCGCCGACGCGCTGCGCCACTTCGTCAACGAGCCCGAGCACGCCCGCACCGCCGGCGAGCGGGCGCGCGCCGCCGCGCTGCAGCGCTACGGGCTCGACCGCTTCCTCGCCGACTGGGACGCGCTGCTCGCGCAGGTGCTCGCCGAGCACCGCCGTCCCGCCGCTTCCGCACCCGTACGCCGCCCGGCCCCTGCGGCTCCATCCCCCTCGACGCAACGGAGAGCCGCCGCATGAGAGTCGCCATGGTCTCGGAGCACGCCAGCCCGCTCGCCGCCCTCGGCGGCGTCGACGCCGGCGGCCAGAACGTCCACGTCGCCGCGCTCGCGACGGAGATGGGGCGCCAGGGGGCGCACGTCACCGTCCACACGCGCCGCGACGACCCGCGCCTGCCGCAGCGCGTGCGGCTCGCCCCCGGCGCGGTCGTCGACCACGTCCCGGCCGGCCCGGCGGCGCCGATCCCGAAGGACGAGCTGCTGCCGCACATGGACGCGTTCGCCGCCGACCTCGCGGCGCAGTGGCGCGAGGACCGCCCCGACGTCGTCCACGCCCACTTCTGGATGTCCGGCCACGCGGCGCTGATGGCGGCGCGCGAGCTGGGGATCCCGGTCGTGCACACGTTCCACGCGCTCGGCGTCGTCAAGCGCCGCTACCAGGGCGAGATGGACACCAGTCCTGCGCAACGCATCGGGATCGAGAGGGAGATCCTGCGCCGCGCCGACCACGTCGTCGCGACGTGCAGCGACGAGGTCTTCGAGCTGGTGCGGATGGGCGGCGCGCGCGGGCGGCTGACCGTCGTCCCGTGCGGCGTCGACCTCGACCTGTTCACGCCGGACGGGCGTCGCGCGCGGCGCCGGCCTGGCCGCAGGCGGATCGTCTGCGTCGGCCGGCTCGTCGCGCGCAAGGGCGTCGGCAACGCGATCTCCGCGCTCGCCGCGCTGCCCGACGCCGAGCTGGTGATCGCCGGCGGCCCGCCGCGCCATCAGCTCGACCGCGACCCCGAGGCGCGGCGGCTGCGCGCGCTCGCGCGGGAGCAGGGCGTCGCCGACCGCGTCGACCTGCGCGGACGGATGGACCGCGAGGACGTCGCCGCGCTGCTGCGCTCGGCCGACGCGGTCGTGTGCGTGCCGTGGTACGAGCCGTTCGGGATCGTCCCGCTGGAGGCGATGGCGTGCGGCACGCCGGTCGTCGCCTCGGCCGTCGGCGGCATGATCGACTCGGTCGTCGACGGCGTCACCGGGATTCACGTGCCGCCGCGCGACCCGGATCGGCTCGCGGAAGCGCTCGCGCCGCTGCTGGCCGACGAGGAGCGCCGGGCCGTCTACGGCGGCGCCGGCGTCGAGCGCGCGCGCCGCCGCTACGGCTGGCCGCGGATCGCCGCCGCGACGCTC
>JBQCIQ010000017.1:0-11024 GCA_051953595.1 Conexibacter sp.
CCGCGGCACGCGCCGACCGCCTCGCGGCGCTGCTCGACGAGCGCGAGCTGGACGCGCTGCTCGTCACGAACCTCGTGAACGTGCGCTGGCTGACGGGCTACACCGGCACGAACGGCGTCGCGCTCGTCGGCGGCCAGGACCTGCGCTGCTTCGTGACCGACTTCCGCTACGTCACGCAGGCCGAGCAGCAGGTGCACGGCTTCGAGCGGCGGATCGGGGAACAGGACCTGCTCGACGACGCGGTCGCCGCGCTGCCGGAGGGCGACGTGCGCCTCGGCATCGAGGACCAGCACATGGCGGTGCGCACGTTCGACCGGCTGCGCGAGGCGCTGCCCGACAGCGTCGAGCTGGTGCCGGCCGGCGGCACGCTCGAGCGGCTGCGCGAGCTCAAGGACGCCGACGAGGTCGCGCGCATCCGCGCGGCCGCGCAGCTCGCCGACGCGGCGCTCCAGCGCACACTGGAGGACGGTCTCGCGGGGCGCAGCGAGCGCGCCGTCGCGCTCGCGCTGGAGCAGGAGATGCGTCGCCTGGGGGCGGAGCGGCCGAGCTTCGACACGATCGTCGCCTCCGGCGCGCACGGCGCGCTGCCGCACGCGGTCCCGCGCGAGGTCGAGATCGCACCGAACTGCCTCGTGACGATCGACTGGGGCGCGCAGCTCGACGGCTACTGCTCGGACTGCACGCGCACGTTCGCGGTCGGCGAGCCGGGCGAGCGCGCGCGCGAGGTCTACGAGCTGGTGCTGCGCGCGCAGCTGGCGGGGCTCGACGCGGTGCGGCCCGGCGTCAGCGGACGCGACGCCGACGCGGCGGCGCGCGAGCCGATCGAGGACGCCGGCTACGGCGAGCGCTTCGGGCACGGACTGGGGCACGGCGTCGGCCTGGAGATCCACGAGGCGCCGCGGCTGTCGAGAACGTCGGACGCGACGCTCGCGGCGGGCCACGTCGTGACGGTTGAGCCGGGGATCTACCTGCCCGGCGAGCTGGGCGTGCGGATCGAGGACCTGGTGCGCGTGACCGACGACGGCTGCGAACGGCTCAACACGCTGCCCAAGGAGCTGCAGCAGCTCTAGCCGGCTAGGGCAAGGCATCACCGCTCGTCCCGGGCGTCACGCCCGAGTGCAGCGGCGGCACCGGCGTGTCCGCGAGCCGCCGCAGGTTGCGCGTCTCGCGCGGCAGCAGCGCGACGAGCACGAGCAGCGAAGCGCCTGCGCCGGCTACGCCCATGACGGTCGTGGCGCCGGCCGCTTCGGCGATCACGCCGATCAGCACGAGGCCGGGCGGCAGCAGCGCGAACGAGCCCATCCAGTCGTAGGAGGTCACGCGCGAGAGCGCTTCCGGCGGGATCCGCTGCGCCAGCGCCGTCTCCCACCAGACGCCGAACAGCGCGAGGCCGACGCCGGCCGCCACCGCGCATGGCAGCACGAGTGCGAGCGGCGTGCCGAGCGCGAACGCGAGCAGCACGAGCCCGAACGGGAGCGTCAGCACGATGCCGACGCGCAGCGGGAAGCGCGGGCGCCAGCGCAGCGCGATCAGCGCGCCCCCCGCCGTCCCGAGGCCGACGCTCGCGGCGACCCAGCCCCACAGCTCGGGGTTGCCGTAGCGGTCGCCGGCGACGGTCGGCCCGAGCACGACGTAGGGCGCGAAGCCGAGCACGAGGTGCAGCGAGAAGACGGCGATCGTCACCCACACCCACGCGCGTGCTCGCACCTCGCGCCAGCCGTCGCGCAGCTCCGACACGAGCGACGCGCGTTGCGGGCGCACGCCGCGCGGGCGCGGCCGCACGAGCGCGAGCAGGGCGGCGCTGACGAGGAACGTGCCGGCGTCGATCGCGAACGCGGCGCCCGTGCCGAGCGTCAGCACGAGCACCGTCGCGAGCGCCGGACCGGCGAACTCGGCGAGCGTCTGCGTGAGGCCGTTGGCGGCGTTCGCCTCCTGGATCAGCTCCTCCGGGACGGTCTGCGGCACGAGCCCGCTGTAGGCGGGGCGGAAGAACGCCTCGGCGGCGCCGAAGCAGACCTCGATCGCCACCAGCGCCCAGATCTCCAGCGCGCCGGCGAAGATCAGGACGGCGAGCAGCGTGTGCAGCCCGGCGCGGATCAGGTCGGTCGAGACCATGATGCGGTGGCGGGGGAGGCGGTCGGCCCACACGCCGCCGATCAGCAGGAACGTCACGAGCGCGGCGGTCTGGGCGCCGAGGACGATGCCGAGGTCGGTCGTGGAGCCGGTCTGCTCGGTCACGAGCAGCGCGAGCGCGACGAGCACGATGCGGTCGCCCGTCGTGGAGATCGTCTGGCTGAGGAAGAGCCAGCGGAAGTCCGTTTCGCGCCAGAGCCGGGGGAGAGCGTGCACGACCCCGTGCAGGCTACGCGCCCTCACCAATCAGCGAGCCACACCGAAAGGTGGTGTTCTTGGGGCGGCCGCGGAATGGGGGTGAACTACGGATGCGGTCGAGCAATTCAGCACGATTCAAGAACCCGCTTCGGCGGGGATCATGACGATACGAGCAGCTTGCAGATTGCGCATCGGAAGGGCGGTCCCGGAGACCGCCCTTCTCCGTTGGGGGAGACTTCCGCCGTGAGCCCTTCCGGTGCTGCCGCCACGCACGCGATCCGCGCCGTCGTGCGCGGCCGCGTCCAAGGCGTCGGCTTCCGCGACGCGACCGTCCGCCGCGCACAGGCGCTCGGGGTGTCGGGCTGGGTCCGCAACGGCGCCGACGGCGAGGTGCTTGTGCACGCCGAGGGCGAGGCGGACGCGGTCGCCGCGCTGGAGGCGTTCCTGCGCGAGGGGCCGCGCGGCGCGCGCGTCTCGGAGGTGACCGTCGAACGGGTGGCGGTCGAGGGGCACGAGCAGTTCGCGATCCGCGGCGTGCCGGCCGGGCGGTTCGTCGTGCGCGCGCTGGAGCGCGGCTTCGAGCTGCGGCTGGAGGTCGACGGCGCGACGCGCGCCTGGCTGCTGCCGAAGGGCCCGTCGATGGAGCCGGCGCAGAAGCGGCTCGCGCTGGAGCTGTCAGCCGCCGACGCCGGTCCCGCCGACGCTGCCGGCGTGGTCTGGGACGCCGGCCTCTACGAGCAGGGCGGCCGCGTGCCGTGGCCCGCGGCACTTGACCGCGGCCACGCGGTCTTCGTCCTGCACGGCGAGCGCTTGCGCGGCGGCTTCGCGCTCCAGCGCACCGGACGCGGCGATGCGTCCGGCCCGCCTCAGTGGCTGCTCGTCAAGCGCCGCGAGCGCGCCGACGCAGTGCCCGGCGGTAGCGGCGTCTCGCCTGCTTGACGCAGCGCAGGCGCGCGTGCCGGTGGTGCAGCGTGTGGCAGTGCGCCAGCCGGCGGTGCAGCAGCTGCGCGGCCGTCAGATGGACGCTCGGCGGCGGCGTGACCGTGGGCGGAGGTGGCGGTGGGGGCGGAGGAGGTGGAGGCGCCGGCGGGAGGACCGGTGGTGCGACCAGCGGGAAGGCGGCGAGCGAGATGTCGTCGATGGCGGTCGCGGTGCTCGACGCGCCCGTCGACGCGCGTCTGCCGGCCGTGAACGACCAGTAGGCGCCGGACGGCAGGCCCTTCACGCGCGTGCCGTCGAGCGGCGTCGCACGAAGGTGCGCGTGGACGTCGGCGGTGTTCGTGACGGCCCATCTGTCGATCTGGACGACCGGTCTCGCGCCGCCGAACAGCGACCACGCGCTGACCCAGAACGGCGTCCCGCCCGCGACCCGGTAGACGGTCCCATCGGCCGTGCGCAGGAACGTGCCGTCGGCGGGGTAGAGGCGCATGTGCGCGTGCGGGTCGGCGGGGTTCTCGACGGCCCAGCGGTCGATCGTGGTGGCGGGCTGCGGGCCCCCGATCGCGCTCCAGGCGCTGAGGTAGGTCGGCGCGCCGCCGGCCATCACGTAGACGCGGCCGTCCGAGTAGGACGTCGCGACGAGCGTTCCGTCGGCCGGGTAGGCGCGCATGTGCGCGAGCGCGTTGCCGGGGTTGTCGATGGCCCACTGGTCGATCGTGACGACGGGCTTGGCGCCGCCGATCTGGCTCCAGCTGCTGAGGTAGGTCGGCGCGCCGCCGGCCATCACGTAGACGCGGCCGTCCGAGTAGGACGTCGCGACGAGCGTGCCGTCGGCGGGGTAGGGGCGCAGGCTGGCGAACTGCTGGGCGCTGATGACCGTCACGGACTTCGGGCCGCCGACCGCCGACCAGCTGCTGACGTAGACCGGGGCGCCGCCCGCCATCACGTAGACCTCGGGGGATCCCGCGACCGAGACGAACGTGCCGTCCCCGAGGCTCGGCGGGCCGCTCGGGAGGTCCCTCACGTGGATGTAGACGAAGGACGACGTGGGGACGGTGCGCTCGCCGTAGTGGCCGGTGAAGTCGTGGTTGTAGTCCTCGATCGTGATCGTGCCGTTGCCGTTGACGGCCTCGACCCACGCGACGTGGCCGAAGCCGCCGGCGTCCGTCTGCGCGACCGCGCCGACCGCCGGCGTGCCGTTGACCGGCACCCCGATTGCGCGCGCCGCGTCGTCCCAGGTGTTGGCGTTGCCCCAGCGCGGACCGCCGTAGTAGTCCGAGAAGCCGACGCCGTTGCGGCTGTTCAGGCGCCAGGCGACGAACGACGTGCACTCGCGGTTGTAGAACAGCCACGGGTCGAACATCGAGTCCTGCGCCGCGTTGCGCAGGTTCGCCGGGTAGTCGTCGACGCCGGCGCTGGCGGGCGATGCAGCGATCGGCGCGATCGCCAGCGCGAGCACGAGCGCCGTACCGAACGTCCGCGGCGCCGCGCCTGCGCGCCACCGCCTGGGCCTCCCTCCAAGCACGGCGCCGGATACTAGAGAGACGGCGGGCATGCCTGTGCCGGTTGGCAGCCGGCCGCGTCGGCAGAATCCCCTGTCGTGCCCGACGCCGACCGCGAACCGACGGCGTCAGGGGAGGGTCGAGTCGTCACGCATGCGGGGACGCCGGAGTCGCGCGCGATGACCGCCGACGTCCAGCGGGCCTGGGACATCCTCGGGCGGCTCAACGCGCTGACGCCGGGCGACTTCGACGCCATGCGCGAGGTGCTCGGCGAGCTGACCGGCCGCGAGCTCGACCCGTCGGTTCGCGTGCTTCCGCCGTTCCATGTCGACGGCGGGCGCAACCTCCGGTTCGGCCGCAACGTGTTCGTGAACCACGGCTGCACGGCGATGGACCTCGGCGGCATCGAGATCGGCGACGACGTGATGATCGGGCCCAACGTCCACCTGATCAGCTCGGGCCATCCGCTGGATCCGGCGACCCGCCGCTCGGCGATCACGACCGCCCCGATCCGCATCGGCCGCGGCGTGTGGATCGCCGCAGGCGCCATGGTTCTGCAGGGCGTCGCGATCGGCGACGACGCCGTGGTGGCCGCCGGCGCCGTCGTCACCAAGGACGTCCCGCGGCGCACGCTGGTCGCCGGCGTCCCCGCGCAGGTCATCCGCGCGCTCTAGGCGCTTTGCTCGACTACCTCAGCGTCCTTCCGCGGCGCATCGCCGAATAGGCCGAGGCCACGCACCGCCGGCCGCCCCGCCTAGAATCCCCGCGGTGATCTCCACCAACCAGTTCAAGAACGGCAACCACATCGACGTCGAGGGGACGATCTTCAAGATCCTCGAGTTCCAGCACGTCAAGCCCGGCAAGGGCGGGGCGTTCGTGCGCACGAAGCTGCGCCGCGCGAGCGACGGCGCGGTGATCGACCGCACGTTCCGCGCCGGCGAGAAGTTCCGGCCGGTCCGCACCGAGGTCCGCAAGATGCAGTTCCTCTACAGCGACGGCTCCGACGCGCACTTCATGGACTCCGAGTCCTTCGAGCAGATCGCGATCCCGGAGGCGACGCTCGCCGACCCGCTCAAGTGGACGCGCCCGAACGACGAGGTCGAGCTGCTGTCGATCGACGGCCAGCCGGCCGACATCCAGCTGCCGAGCGCCGTCGACCTGGAGGTCACGCAGACCGAGCCCGGCCTGCGCGGCGACACCGCCTCCGGCGGCGGCACGAAGCCCGCGACGCTGGAGACCGGCGCACAGGTCAACGTCCCGCTGTTCGTCAACATCGGCGACAAGGTGCGCGTCGACACCCGCACCGGCGACTACGTCTCCCGGGCCTAGGCCGGGATCCGTGGCCCGTCGCAGCGACCAGCGCCGCAGAGCCGTGTTCGCGCTCTACCAGCACGACCTCACCGGGCGCTCGCTCGACGACACGCTCCCGCGCGACGCAGCCCACTTCACGCGCGCGCTCGCGCAGACGGCGCTCGACCGCCAGCCCGAGCTGGACGCGCTGATCGCCGACCACGCGCAGGGGTGGGCGCTCGACCGCATCGCGCCGCTGGAGCGCAGCATCCTGCGCGTCGCATTGCTGGAGATGCTGCACCCCGACGCCGTCCCCGGCCAGCAGCCGATCCCACCGGAGGGCGCGATCGACGAGGCGGTCGAGACGGCGAAGGCCTACTGCGGCGCGGAGGCGCCCGGCTTCGTCAACGGCATCCTCGCCGCCGTCCTGCGCGAGCGGCAGAGCGCGACCGAAGCGGGGGAGGCGCGCGCATGAGCGGCATCGACCCGCTCCAGCACCTCACGCAGCAGCTGGAGCAGACCGCCGCCGAGCTGCGCGCGGGCGAGCTCGACCCGCAGGAGGCGGCGCGTCTCGTCGAGGAGTGCGCGCGCGTCGCCGGCGACGCCGCGGCCGAGCTGGACCGGCGCGTGCGGGCTGCGGCCGACGACGCGCGATGAGCGACGCCTATCCGGAAGGCCTGCGCCGGCAGGTCGAGGACTACCTCGCTTCCCTGCGCTTCGTCGAACGCGATGCGCACGGCGTCGACGGCCTGGAGGAGGCGATGCGCTACTCGCTGCTGGCCGGCGGCAAGCGCATCCGCCCGGTCCTCGCGCTCGCGACCGCGGGGGCGGCCGGAGCCGACCCCGCGCGCGTCCTGCCCCTCGCCGCCGCGCTGGAGCTGATCCACACCTACTCGCTGACCCACGACGACCTGCCGGCGATGGACGACGACGACCTGCGCCGTGGCCGCCCGACCTGCCACAGGGCGTTCGGCGAGAACGTCGCGATCCTCGCCGGCGACGGCCTCTACGCCGAGGCGTTCCGCCACGTGCTGACGCGCCAGCAGGGCGATCCGGCGGCGATCCTCGCGGCGGTCGGCGAGCTGGCCGCCGCGACGGGCGTCAACGGCATGGTCGGTGGGCAGTACCTCGACGTGACCGCGCGCGCGCCCGCCGACGCCGATGGCCTCCGCACCGTCCACACGCTCAAGACCGGAAAGCTGATCGCGGCCTCGGTGCTGTGCCCGCTGCGCCTCGTCCACACGGGCGAACCTGCGAGAATCGAGCTGTTCCGCGACTTCGCGAGCGAGCTTGGCGTCTTGTTCCAGATCGTCGACGACATACTCGACGTCACCGGCAGCGACGACGCGCTCGGCAAGACGCGCGGCAGCGACGAACGGCTCGGCAAGCGCACCTACGTGAGCGCGTTCGGGCTCGATCGCGCCCGCGAGCTGGCCGCCGAGTCGCACCGCAACGCCCGCGCCGCGCTCGCGGCCGCCTGTCCCGGCGGCGCGACCGAGCTGGAGCAGATCGCCGACTTCATCGCCACCCGCACGTCATGAGCGACCAACCGCAGATCCTCGCCACGATCGACGGCCCGCAGGACCTCCACGGGCTCTCCGACGAGCAGCTGACGCAGCTCGCGCAGGAGGTGCGCGCACACATCATCGACACGGTCGGGGAGATCGGCGGCCACTTCGGCGCCAACCTCGGCACCTGCGAGCTGGCCGTCGCGCTGCACTCGCTGCTCGACTCGCCGACCGACAAGATCCTGTGGGACGTCGGCCACCAGGCGTATCCGCACAAGGTCCTCACCGGCCGCCGCGACCGGCTCTCGACGATCCGCAAGTACAGAGGGCTGACGCCGTTCTGCTGCATCGAGGAGTCCGAGCACGACGTGATGGGCGCCGGCCACGCCTCGACCTCGATCGGCTACGCGGTCGGGCTCAAGGAGGCGATGCGCCACGGCGTCGGCCCGGACGGGAAGGTCGTCGCGGTCATCGGCGACGGCGCGATGACCGGCGGCGTCGCGTTCGAGGCGGTTCACCAGGCGGGCGGCCTCGGGACGCCGATCGTCGTCGTGCTCAACGACAACGGCATGTCGATCGCGCCGAACGTCGGCGCCCTGTCGCGCTACTTCAACCGCATCCGCCTGAACCCGAAGTGGTGGCACGCGCGCGAGGGCGTCGAGGGCGGGCTGACGAAGCTGCCGGGCGGGATCGGCGCGCGCTTCGAGCGGCTGGGCCCGCAGCTGAAGGAGTCGATCAAGGCGTTCTGGGCGCCGGGCCTCTTCTGGGAGGAACTGGACTGGGCCTACATGGGCGTCGTCGACGGCCACGACGTCCCGCAGCTGCGCGAGGCGCTGCGCGAGGCGCTGGCGGCCGACCGCCCCGTCGTCGTGCACATCGCGACGGTCAAGGGCAAGGGCTTCGCGCCGGCCGAGGACGGCGGCCTGGAGGGGATGGAGAAGTGGCACGCCGCCAAGCCGAACTCGATCGCGAACGGCGCGCCCGCGCCGGCCGCGAAGCCGGTTCCGGGCGCCGCGCCCGTGCCGCCGAAGCCGCCGCAGTACACGAAGGTCTTCGGCGACGCGCTCGTGCGCGAGTGCGAGCGCGACGAGCGGATCGTCGGGATCACCGCCGCGATGAACACCGGCACCGGCCTCGACATCCTGCAGAAGGCGCTGCCGGAGCGCTACTTCGACGTCGGTATCGCCGAGCAGCAGGCGCTGCTGTTCGCGAGCGGGCTCGCGCTGCAGGGCGCGAAGCCGGTCGCGGCGATCTACTCGACCTTCCTGCAGCGCGCGTTCGACCAGATCGTCCACGACGTCTGCCTGCAGAGACTGAACGTCGTGCTGGCGATGGACCGCGCCGGACTCGTCGGCGACGACGGGCCGACGCACCACGGCGCCTTCGACATCGCCTACCTGCGCCCGCTGCCGCACATCGTGCTGATGGCCCCGCGCGACGAGGCGATGCTCGTGCACATGCTGCACACCGCGCTCGCCTACGACGATGGGCCGATCGCGCTGCGCTACCCGCGCGGCGAGGCGGTCGGCGTTCCGCTCCCCGATGCGCCGCTCGCGCTGCCGATCGGCACGGGCGAGATCCTGCGCGCCGGCGAGGGCGGCAAGGTCGCGCTGCTCGGCTACGGCAGCGGCGTCGGCAAGGCGCTGGAGGCGGCCGACCTGCTGCGCGAGCACGGGATCGAGGCGGCGGTCGCGGACGCGCGCTTCGCCAAGCCGCTCGACGCCGGGCTCGTCGCGCAGCTGATGGCCGAGCACGAGCTGCTGGTGACGGTCGAGGAGGGCGTGCTCGCCGGCGGCTTCGGCTCGGCCGTATGGGAGACGCTGTCCGACGCCGGCCTGCCGTCGCGGATCCTGCGCGTCGGCCTGCCCGACCGCTTCGTTGCGCACGGCGCGCCCGCGCTGCTGCACGAGGAGGTCGGGTTCACGGGCGCCAAGATCGCCGAGCGGATCCTCGCCGCCGTCGGCGCGCCGGACTCCGTCCCGACGGCGTAGCCGCGGCCGCTCAGCGCGCGTCGACCAGACCGACCTCGCGCGCCCGCGCGACCGCCTCGGAGCGTGAGGAGACGTCGAGCTTGCGGTAGACCGCCTGCGCCTGCGTCTTGACCGTGTTCGCGGAGACGTGCAGCCGCACGGCGATCTCGCGCAGCGAGAGGTGGCTCGGCAGCAGCCGCAGCACGCGCAGCTCGGCGAGCGTGAGGTGCGCCGGCCCGCGCACGGCGCTGGCGGCGAAGGCGTCGGCGCGCGCCCACGCGTCCTCGATCCAGGCGCGCGCGGTGACCGCGTCGGGCAGCGCGCGCAGCGCGTGCGACATGCGCGCCAGCTCGCGGCGCGCGCCCGCCGCGTCCGCCAGTTGGAGGCGCGTGCGCGCGAGCGCGAAGCGCAGCTCGACCTCCAGCCACGAGGGCAGCTCGGCCGCGGGCGGGAGCACCGTGTCGACGTGCGTCAGCTCGGCGCGCGCCTGCTCAAGCGACCCGCCGGAGGCCTCGGCGAAGGCGGCGATCGCCGCGACCGGCGCCGCCAGCGGCGCCTCGGCGAGCTGCGCCTGCGCGAGCGTCGTGAGCCCCTGTCGCGCGCTCACGACGGCGCGCTGGGGCTCGTCGCGGTCGAGCGCCAGCAGCGCGAGCTGGGCGAGGCAGAGCGCCTGCACGAGCGGCAGCGAGCCGGCGTGCCAGGCGCCGTCCTCCAGCCGTTCCTGCGCGCGGCCCGCGCGGCCGGCGAGCTGCGCGGCGACGCCCGCGGCGAGCGCGGCGAGCGCGCACCAGCCGGAGCGCCTGCAGCCGGCGTGTCCGTGCTCGGCGTCCGCGCGCATGCGGGCGACCCCGTCGCGCGCGAGCAGCGCGCGCACGATCGCCGGACCGCAGCGCCGCGTGTCGTCGATCGGGGCCGCGGGACGCCCGTCGGCCGCTGCCGCCGCGGCGAGATGCGCCGCCTCGCGGGCGCGGCCCGAGACCAGGCGCTCCAGCGCTCCGGCGAGCGCAAGGTCCGGCATCGCCTCGACGCGGTCGCGGCCGAGCGCGTCGAGCCAGCCCGAGAGGCGCCCGAGCCCCGTGCCGAGCGCGAGCGCCGGCAGCGTGGTGCGGATCAGCGCCGCCGCGTGTGGCGCGTCGCCGGCGGCGATCGCATGGTCGATCGCGCGTGCGGCATCGCCGCGCCGCTCGTGCCAGCTGCTCGCGCGCCGGTGCAGCTGCCGCTCCCAGGCGGCGTCGGTGCGCCGCAGCTCGGCGACCAGCGTCTCCGCCACGAGCGGGTGCAGCCGGAAGCTGCGCTCGGTGCGGTCGAGCGGTTCCAGCGGCACGTTGTCGTGCGCCAGCTCGCGCAGCAGCAGTCCGCTGCCGCAGCGCCGCAGCACCGCGTCGCACAGCTCGCCCGAGAGGCGGTCGAGCGGCGCGCAGCGCAGCAGCAGGTCGCGCTCGGCGGGGCCGAGCCCGCGCAGCAGCTGCTCGCGGACGTACGCC
>JBQCIQ010000018.1:0-16882 GCA_051953595.1 Conexibacter sp.
GCGGGCCCAGCACGATGACCAGCGCGATCAACACGAGCGCGCACGGCACGACCACGAGCCATACGAGCTCGCCCGCGGTGAGCACGGACATCAGCGGTGCCTGGACTTCTCCCCCGACGTCGCGAGCCCGTGGTGAGGCCCCGACTGACAAGACACTAATCTAGTGCATTGGACTAGCCGGAACGTCTGAAGCGCCCGGCGAGCAGCGCGCGGATCTGGCGGGCCTCGTCGATCCCCATCGCCAGCACCGCGCCGACGTAGACCGCGACGCCGGCGGCGAGCGCGGCGCCGACCGAGACGATCTGCGCCGGCAGCGAGCGGCCGAGCGCCTGGTCGAGGCCCCACCAGACGCCGAAGGCGACGAGCCCGAGCAGCGCCGAGGCGAGCAGCATCCGCAGCACGGCGGTCAGCGTGCGGCGGCCTTCGAGCGAGCCGTGCAGCAGGTCGCGCAGCCGCCACGTCTGCCCCAGCGTCATCGCGACGTTCCCGGCGACCGTGCCGAGCACGAGCCCGGGGATCCCCAGCGGCTTGTACAAGGCGACGCTGACCGCCACGTCGATCGCCATGTTCCCGACCGCCAGCGCGGTCGGGATCCACGGCCGCTGCAGCGAGAAGAACGTGCGCGTCAGCAGCAGGTTCACGCCCGCGAACGGCAGGCTGAAGGAGAACCAGAAGAGCGCGCTCGACACCAGCTCCGTCGAGTGCGCACCGAAGTCCCCGCGCTCGTAGACGAGCCGCACGATCGGCGTCGCCAGCACCGCCGTGAAGACCGCGGCGGGGATCAGCAGCAGGTAGATCTGCCGCGCGCCCGAGGCCATCGTGCGGCGCAGCCCCGGCAGGTCGTGCATCGCCGCGAAGCGCGACAGCGTCGGGAACAGCACGGTCGCCAAGGCGACGCTGAACATCCCCTGCGGCAGCATGTAGATGCGGAACGCGGCGTCGATCGCGCGCGGCGCCTGCTCGGAGACGAGCGTGCCGAGCGAGGAGTTGATCAGCAGGTCGAAGTTGATGACCCCCAGGCCGATCGTCACCGGCAGCATCAGCCGGAAGACGCGCGCGACATGCGGGTCGCGCCAGTCGAACGCCCACTCGAAGTGGAAGCCGACGCGCGGCAGCATCGGCAGCGACATCAGCAGCTGTACGGTCGTGCCCGCGAGCACGCCGATCGCGTACGCGTACATCTCGTTCTGGCCGTGGAACAGCGGCTTGATCGCGACGAGCACGACGACGATCACGACGTTCCACACGAGCGGCGCGATCGCCGGGATCGCGAAGTGCTCGTAGGAGTTGAGGATCCCCACGACGAGCCCGTTGATGCCGAGCAGCAGCACGACAGGGAACAGCACGCGCGAGAGGCCGATCGTCAGCTGGTCGAGCTGGGCGGTGAACTGGTCGCCCGTGAACAGCGGCATGATCACCCCGGCGAAGACGATGAAGAACGCCGTGATCGCGCCGAGCGCGGCGAGCATCACGAACAGCAGCGTCGAGGCCAGGCGCGCGGCGTCGCGCTTGCGGCCGTGCGCGATGTGCTCCATGAAGACGGGCACGAACGCCGCGCTCAGGGCCGCGTCGGCGAACAGGCTGCGCACGAGGTTGGGGACCTGGAACGCGATCGTGAAGGCCGAGAACGGCCCCGAGGTGCCGAAGTAGGAGGAGGCGATCACCTCGCGTGCGAGGCCGGCGATGCGCGAGGCGCCGGTGGCGATCGAGAAGATCGCGGTGTTGCGCGCCAGCCGGCGGGGATGCGAATCCCGCCCGCCCGGCTGCGCCGGCGGATCGCCTGTCGGCTCGGCGGGGGACTCGACCGTCACGAGCGCGCTATAGTACGGCCCGCCGCGGCCCTGACCGCGGCCTCTCTACGTCATGGCCAACATTCACTCACAGAAGAAGCGCATCCTGCGCGCCGAGCGTGAGCGGCTCGAGAACCGCCGCTACACGTCGAAGGTCAAGACCCTCTTCCGGCGCCTCGAGGCCGCGGTCGGCGAGGGCGGCGACGCCGCCGACGCCGAGCCCGCCCACCGCGAGCTGGTCAAGACGATCGACAAGGCCGTCAAGCGCGGCGCGCTGCACAAGAACACCGGCTCGCGCAAGAAGTCCCGCGCGGCCCGCACGCTCGCCTCGCGCGAGTCGTAGCGGGCGTTCCTAGGACGCGACCGTCACCCGCGCGGCCTCGGCCGCTGAGGTGAGCCCCGCGCGGACCTTCTCCAGCGCGTCGTCGCGCAGGCGGCGCATGCCCTCGCGGACCGCGGTTGCCGCGATCGCCGTCGCCGGGTCGCGGGCGAGCACGTGGTCGCGGATCGGATCGCTGATCCGCATCACCTCGAAGATGCCGACGCGGCCGCGGTAGCCGGTGCCGCCGCAGGTGCCGCAGCCGACCGGGTCGAACGCCTGCACGTCGCCGAGCGCGGGAAAGCCATTCGCGCGCAGGACGTCGGCGCTCAGCGTCGTCGCTCTGCGGCAGCGCTCGCACAGCTGTCGCGCAAGCCGCTGCGCGACGACGCACTCGATCGAGGAGGCGACGAGGAACGGCTCGATCCCCATCTCGACGAGGCGCGTGATCGCCGTCGGCGCATCGTTCGTGTGCAGCGTCGAGAGCACGAGATGGCCCGTGAGGGCCGACTCGACCGCGATCTGCGCGGTCTCGCGGTCGCGGATCTCGCCGACGAGCATCACGTCGGGATCGGCGCGCATCATCGAGCGCAGCCCGGTCGCGAACGTCACGCCCGCCTTCACGTTCACCTGCATCTGCTTCACGCCGGCGACGCGGTACTCGACCGGATCCTCCAGCGTGAGGATCGAGCGCTCGCCGGTGTTGAGCGTCTGCAAGGCGGCGTAGAGCGAGGTTGTCTTGCCGGAGCCGGTCGGGCCGGTCACGAGCACGGCGCCGTACGGGCGGGCGATCACCTCCTCGAAGCGGGCGCGCTCGGGGCCGAGCATGCCGAGGTCGTCGAGGCTGACGGTTCCGGAGCCGCGGTCGAGGATGCGCATCACGACCGACTCGCCGTCGACGAGCGGCAGCGTCACGACGCGCACGTCCACGCGGCGGCCGCCCATCGCGAACGGCAGCCGGCCGTCCTGCGGGACGCGCCGCTCGGAGATGTCGAGGTCGGCCATGATCTTGATGCGCGAGATCACATGCGGGGCCATCCGCGCAGGGATCGAGAAGGCGTCCGACAGGACGCCGTCGATGCGGTACTGGCCGCGCAGCTCTCCCCCCTGCGGCATCACGTGCACGTCCGAGGCGCCGCGCTCGACCGCCTGGGCGATGATCGAGTGGACGAACTTGACGACGGGCGCCTCCTCGACGACCTCGCCAAGGTCCTCGACGTCGGCGCGCTCGTCGTCGACGACGCTGTCGACGACCGCCTGCTCGGCCGCCTCGCCGAAGCGGTCGAGCTTCGCGCTCAACTCGTGCACGTCGCCGGCGGCGGCGATCGCGGGCTGCACCTCGCAGCCCGTGAGCAGTGCGATGTCGTCGACCGCGAGCACGTTCGCCGGGTCGGCCATCGCGACGAGCAGCGTCGTGCGCGCCTGGTCGAGGAAGCCGATCGGCACCGCGCCGTGGCGGCGCGCGACGCTCGGCTCCAGCAGGTTCGCGGCGCCCATGTCGACCGCGTAGCGCGCGAGGTCGACGTGGTAGAGGCCGAGGCGCCGGGCGAGCGCCTGCGCCAGCTGATCCGGCGTGATCGTGCCGTCGTCGACGAGCACCTGGCCGGTCGGGCGGCCGCTTTGGCGCGCCTTGCCGACCGCATCGTGGACCGCTTCGCGCGTGGCGAAGCCAAGCTCGACGATCAGCTCGCCGATCAGCAGGTGGGAGCGCCCGCGCGCGGGCGGCGGCGTCAGGCCGGCAGGCAGCGTCTCGATGCTCACCTCAGCCTTATCGGCAGGGGTGGCGGGTTTCGCAAGCCCCGCGCCGGCGCGTGCGGTCAGCCCGCGATCGCGGCGATCGCGGCGATCGCGAGCGTGTCCTCGGCGAGGCCGCCGCGCATGCCGCCCCGCGAGGCCAACTCGACGTCGGCGATCGTCGCGAGCGCGTCGCGCAGACCGGCGACGTCGCTGCGCTGCACGTCGGCGACGAAGCGCTCGGCGACCTTCGGCGGCATCCGCAGCCCGCGGCGCACCTGCGCCGCCGACTCGCCGGCGGCGAGGCGGGTCGCGACGTCGAGCGCTTCGCGCAGCCGTCGCGCGATCCAGTAGAGCAGCCCGCCAAGGTTCTCCCCCTGCGCGCGCAGCTCGTAGTACGTGCGCGTGGCGGCGGCGCCGTCGCGCCCGACGAGCGCGTCGGCGAGCGTCCAGCTCTTGCGCTCGGCCGATCCGGCGGTGATCTGCTCGACCTGCTCGGCGTCGAGCGTCACCGGGTTGGCGCGGTCGGCGCCCAGCTCAAGCGCCAGCTTCTCCAGCTCGCGCAGCAGGCGCTGCTGGCGCTCCCCCACGTGCTGCACGAGCACGCGCGCCGCGGCCGGGTGCAGGTCGAGGCCGAGCTGCGCGGCCTGCGCGGCGGCCCACTTCGGCAGGTCCCACGGCTTGACGCTCTGCTCGGCGCTGACATCGCCGCCGGCCTTGCGCACCGCCGCGGCGAGACCGTCGGGGACCTTCGTGCGCCCCTCCTCGCGCCCGAAGAAGACGACAGTCGTGTCGGGCGCGAGCGCCGCGAGCGCGGGCGCGAGCACCTGCACGTCGGCGGCCTTCCAGCGCTCGACGCCGTCGACGATCACGAAGCGGCGGCCCATCGCGAAGGTCATCGCGGACAGCGCCGCGGCGACGGCCTCCGCGCTCGCCGCCTCGCCCTCGAACAGCTCGATCCCCTGCGCGCCGCTCTCGCGCTCGGCGAGCGCGCGCAGTCTCGCGCGGCGCTCGGCGATGCGGCCGTGGTCGTCGCCGTGGATCAGGTAGGCGGGCTTGAAGGCGGCCACGGCCGCGAGTCTAGATGGTCGATTCGACGAGATCGTGGATGCGACGGGTGCGCTGGCAGATGCTGGGCGACGCGCGGTGTCGAAGTCAATGCCGGTGGCATTGGCGAGACGCCGGGCGTCGTCCAGCGCTGCCCAGCGTGCCCGTCGCGCCGCGAGATCGTGGGATCGACCATCCAGGTCCTCACCACGACAGGCTCGCGTGCGGGATGCCGGCCGCGGCGTGCGCGATGGCTGCGACGTAGGCCAGCAGGTAGGCGTTGAGGGCGTTCAGCGGTGCGGCGAGCGCTGGGCTGAGCTGGCCGACCGCGGCGGCGAGCATGCCGAGCCAGGTGATCGGCGCGACGACGGGTGCGGCGAGCAGGTTGGCGGGGATGCCGACGAGCGAGAGCTGGTGGAAGGTGAGCGCGAGGATCGGCGCGGTGCCGAGCGTGGCGGCGGTGGTCATCGCAGTGGCGTCGGCGAGCGCCCGCGGGACGCGGCGCGTCGTGAGCGCGTGGCGGATGCGTGGGGCGACGATCGCGATCGAGGTGACCGCGGCGAAGCTGAGCTGCCAGCCGGGGTCGGCGCTCGCGCGCGGGTTGACCGCGAGCGTCGCGGCGGCGGCGAGCAGCAGCGCGTACCAGCGAGATGCGGGGCGCCCCGCGAGCGCGGCGACGGTCGTGGCCGCGCCCATCACGCCGGCGCGCTGGATCGAGGGGCCGGCGCCGGCGAGCGGGACGTAGATCGCGATCAGGACGAGCGCGCCGGTGAGGCGGCCGTGCAGGCCGAGCCCTGCGGCGGCGAGCAGCGGCAGCCCGAGCGCGAGCAGCAGCGCGACGTTCTGGCCGCTCGCCGCCAGCACGTGCGCGAGCGAGGAGATGCGGAACTCCTCGCGCGTGCGCTCGTCAAGCGCCTCGTCCTGGCCGAGCGTGATGCCCCGCAGCAGCGCGACCTGTGGCGGCTGCAGGCCGGCGCTCAGCGCGCGCTCGGCGCGCGTGCGGATGCGGTCGATCGCGCGCAACGGCCCGCCGCGGCGCAGCGGCGTCGCGGTCGCGCCGTCGAGCGAGATCGCCGCGTGCGCGCCGCGGCGCGCGTAGTGCTGCTCGAACGGCCCGAGCGCGCGCAGGCGGCCGCGGACGTCCACGAGCGCGCCGGTCGGCGCCGGCGGCCACGCGACGTCCTGGCCGATGCGCAGCATCGCGCGCTCGCCGGCGCCGGGTCCTGCGGTCAGCCGCACGAGCGCGGTGTGGCCGAAGCGCACCGGGCGCGGCTGCTCCAGCAGCACGACGCGCGCGGCGACGGTCGCGCCGAACAGCGGCGGCAGCCGCGTGCGGTCGAGCGCGTGCAGCCGCGCCTGTCCGCCGAGCGCGCCGGCAAGCACCGCCGTCGCGGCGAGCAGCGCCAGCGGCGCGCGACCGGCGAGCGCGGCCACCGCAAGCGCGACCAGCAGGACCGTCGGCGAAGCCGCGCGCGGACCGGCGAGGAGGCCGGCGACGAGCGCGGCGAGGACGAGGTGGCGCGGATGGGCGCGGAGCGCGTCGAGCGCGCGCCGCGCGGTCGCTTCGGCGCGCGCGGCCGGCCTGCCGGCGCCGCTCACTGCCCGAGCTGCGCGCGGATCGCGGCGAGCTTCGCGTCGCCGATCCCGCTGACCTCGTCCAGCTCGTCGACCGAGGCGATGCCGCCGTGCTGCTCGCGGTAGGCGACGATCTTCGCGGCGATCGCCGGGCCGACGCCGTCAAGCTGCTCCAGCTCCTGCTCCGTAGCGGTGTTGAGGTCGATCGAGAGCGGTGCGTCGGACGCCGCGGCATCGGACCCGCCGGAGGCGGCGGTCGCCGGCGCGGCGCCCGTATGCAGACCGCCGCGCTGCGGCACGACGACCTCTCCCCCGTCCACGACTCTCGCGGCGAGGTTGACGCCGATGCGATCAGCACGGACGGTCAGCCCACCGGCGCGACGGATCGCGTCGTAGGCGCGGGCGCCGGCCGCGAGGCGGTAGACGCCCGGTCGGCGCACCGCCCCCTTGACGTCGACGACGAGTCGACCGACGGCGACGTTCGCTCCCGCGGCGTCGGCGGAGCCAAGGCCATCGGGTGAACCAGCGGCGGTCGTCGTCGCGAATGCCGGCGCCGCGTCGGCAGGCGAGTTGGAGCCGGGATCGTTGGAGCGCAGGAAGCGCGCGCCGATCAGCAGGACGGCGATCGCGAAGGCGGCGTAGATCGCCAGCTGCGGGCGGGAGGGCGAGGTCGGAGGCATGGCTCCGACGCTAGGCCGGCGCCCGTCACGGGACGCGCGCGGATCGCGGCGTCAGCGCGCTGGAGCGGCGCCGTCGAGCGCGAGCTGCACCGCTCTGCGCGGATCCGCGCGCAGAGCGGCGGTCCTACTTCACGACCAGGTTCACGAGCTTGCCGGGCACGACGATCGCCTTCACGACGTCGCGGCCGTCGACGTGCGCCTGTACGTTCGGCCGCGCGCGCGCCAGCGCCTCCAGCTCCTCGCGCGAGGCGGTGGCGGGCGCCGGCACCCGGTCGCGCACCTTGCCGTTGACCTGGCAGACCAGCTCGAACGTGTCCGACTCCAGCAGCGCCGGATCCGCGGACGGCCATGGCTGCTCCCATACGCGCGCGCCGGTCAGCAGCTCGTAGACCTCGCTCGCGACATGCGGGGCGAACGGGAACACGAGCGAGGCGGCGGTCGCGACCGCGAAGCGCTGCGCCTCGGCGCCGGCCGACTCGCGGTGGCGGTAGACCTCGTTCACCAGCTCCATCACGGCCGCGATGGCGGTGTTGAAGGCGAAGCGGCCGGCCATGTCGTTCGTGACCTTGTCGATCGCCCAGTGCGCCTTGCGCACGAGCGTCAGGTCGGCGTCGGCGAGGCCGGCGGCGTCGGGCGACTCGGCAGGCGCAGGAGCTGCGCCGCCCTCCGCCGCCAGCTCCACCCCCACGCGCCACAGGCGCGCGAGGAAGCGGTGCACGCCCTCGACGCCCTCGTCGGACCAGTCGGCGTCCTGGTCGGGCGGCCCGATGAAGAGGATGTAGCAGCGGGCCGTGTCGGCGCCGTATCTGTCGACGTACGTCGCCGGGCTGATCACGTTGCCCTTCGACTTGGACATCTTCGCGCCGTCGCGCGTGATCATCCCCTGCGTGAAGAGCGCCTGGAACGGCTCCTGCGCGTCCAGCAGCTCCATGTCGGCGAACGCCTTCGTGAAGAAGCGCGCGTACAGCAGGTGCAGGATCGCGTGCTCGACGCCGCCGATGTACTGGTCGACCGGCATCCACTCGGCGATTGCTCTGCGATCCCACGGCGCGGCGTCGTTGTTGGCGTCGCAGTAGCGCAGGAAGTACCAGGAGGAGTCGACGAACGTGTCGAGCGTGTCGGTGTCGCGCTTGGCCGGACCGCCGCAGGACGGGCAGTCGACGTTCACCCACTCCTCGACCGCCGCGAGCGGCGACTTGCCTCTCGGCTTGTAGTCGGTCACGTCGGGCAGCTCGACCGGCAGGTCCTGCTCCGGCACCGGCACGGTCCCGCAGGCCGGACAGTGGATCACCGGGATCGGGCAGCCCCAGTAGCGCTGGCGCGAGACGAGCCAGTCGCGCAGGCGGTAGTTGACGGAGGCGTGCCCCTTCCCCTCGCGGTCGAGCCACGCGACGATCGCCTCCAGCGCCTCGCGGTTGCCCATCCCGTCGAAGTCGGCGTGGCTGTTCACGAGCGGGCCGTCGCCCGTGTAGGGCAGCTCGCCGCCCTCGGGGTCCTCGATCACACGGCGGATCGGCAGCTCGTACGCCTGCGCGAACGCGAAGTCGCGCTCGTCGTGCGCGGGCACGGCCATGATCGCGCCGGTGCCGTACTCCATCAGCACGTAGTCGGCGACGTACATCGGGATCTGCTCGCCGTTGACCGGGTTCGTGACGGTGCGGCCGAGCGCGACGCCCGTCTTGGTCTTGTCGACGTCGCCGCGCTCCTCGTTGGACTCGGTCAGCGCGTGGTTGACGTAGTCGCGGACCGCCTGCTCTCTGTCGGTCCCCTCGACCAGGCGCATGACGTCCGGGTGCTCGGGCGCCATCACGAAGAACGTCGCTCCGAAGAGCGTGTCGGGCCGGGTCGTGAAGACGGGGTAGTCGATCCCCAGCTGCTCGCAGCGGAACGTGACCTCGGCGCCCTCCGAGCGGCCGATCCAGTTGCGCTGCATGACCTTGACGTTGCCGGGCCAGTCGATCCCGTCGAGGTCGTCGAGCAGGCGGTCGGCGTAGTCGGTGATGCGGAAGAACCACTGCTCCAGCTGGCGGGCCTCCACCTGCGCCCCGCACCGCTCGCACGTGCCCTCGGCGGTGACCTGCTCGTTCGCGAGCACGGTCTGGTCGTTGGGGCACCACTTGACGGCTGCCTCCTTGCGGTAGGCGAGGCCCCGCTCGTGGAGCTTCAGGAACAGCCATTGGGTCCAGCGGTAGTAGCGCGGCTCGTGCGTGCCGAACTCGCGCGTCCAGTCGATCGAGATCCCCCACTGGCGGAACTGTCTTTGGAAGGAGGCGATCGACTTGGCGGTGCTGTCGCGTGGATGCTCACCCGTTCTGATCGCGTGGTTCTCGGCCGGCAGGCCGAACGCGTCGTAGCCCATCGGGTGCAGCACGCGGCGACCGATGCGGCGGTTGAAGTGCGCGACCGCGTCGCCGAGCGAGTAGTTCTTCAAGTGCCCCATGTGCGGCTCGCCGCTCGGGTAGGGCAGCATCTCCAGCACGTAGTAGGAGTCGCGGCCGTCTGGGCTGTTGGAGACCTCCCAGGTGCGCTCGCGCGCCCACGTCTCCTGCCACTTGGGCTCGATCGTCTTCGGGTCGTACCGCAGGTCGCTCATCGGGCTCGGAAGGGTACCGTGGTGCGATGCGACGCCTGCTGCTCCTCGTCGGGTCGATCGTCTTCGTCGACCTCATGTTCTACGCGGCCATCACGCCGCTGCTGCCGTGGTACGAGGAGCGCTTCGGACTCGGCAAGGCGGGCGCCGGCGTGCTCGCCGGCTCCTACGCCGCCGGCACGCTGCTCGGCGCGCTGCCGAGCGGCTGGCTGGCGACGCGGATCGGCAGCCGGCGCGCGCTGCTGACGGGGCTCGTGATGATGAGCGTGGCGAGCGTCGGCTTCGCGTTCGGCCACACCGTGCAGATGCTCGACGCGATGCGCTTCCTGCAGGGCGTCGGCGGCGCGTGCACGTGGGCCGGCGGGTTCGGCTGGCTCGTCTCGCTCACGCCGCCGGAGGGCCGCGGCGTGACGATCGGCAAGCTGATGAGCGCCGCGCTCGGCGGCCTGCTGCTGGGACCTGCGCTCGGCGCGCTGGCGCGCGAGATCGGGCCAGAGGGGCCGTTCACCGCGGTCGCCGTGCTCGGCGTCGTGCTGATCGCGGCGGCGCTGCGAATCGACGCGCCCGGGGTCGAGTCGGCCAACGTGGAGCGCCCGCTCGCGACCGCGCTGCGCGACCGGCCGATCCGGCTCGCGATGGTGATCGTGCTCGTGCCGGCGCTCGTGTTCGGCGTGCTCGAGGTGCTGGTGCCGCTCGCGCTCGACCGCTTCGGCGCGACGAGCGTCGCGATCGCGGGGACGTTCATCGCGGCGGCCGCGATCGAGGCCGCCGCCCAGGTGCTGATCGGGAAGGTGGCCGACCGGCACGGCCGCCTCTGGCCGATCCGCATCTGCCTGGCCGGCGGCGTCGTGTTCCTGCTGGTGCTGCCGCTGCCGCAGGTGGCGTGGCTGCTGGCGGCCGCGACGATCGCCGGGAGCGTGATCGTCGGCGCGCTCAACACGCCGGCGATGGCGCTGCTGTCCGACAACGTCGAAGCGGCCGGGATCGACCAGGGCTTCGGGTTCGCGCTCGTGAATCTCGTGTGGGCCGGCGGACAGGTCGTCGGGACCGTCGCCGGCGCTGCGATCGCCGCCGCCACCAGCGACGCCGTCGCCTACGTCGCGCTCGCGGTCGTGGTCGCCGTCACGCTCGGGCGTATGGCGCGCGTGCGCGCAGTCGAGCCCGCGGTCGCGCGCGAGCGGGCGTAGACCACGCCGATCCGCGATCCCCGGTCGCGGCGCGGGCCGGTACACTGATCGGCGACCTGGGGCTATAGCTCAGTTGGGAGAGCGTCGCGCTGGCAGCGCGAAGGTCGCCGGTTCGAGCCCGGCTAGCTCCATCGAGAAACCGCTCCCCCTATAGAGAGGTCGTTTCAGTGGGCTCGCGGTACCGAGCAACCGGCGGTGGGGTTCGCTCGGTGACCGGGGCGGGTGCCTAGGTCCGCTGAGGGACCTCAATACCCAGGAGATCGCCAACTCCTCCAAGTGCCGCGGCCGTCTCATCAGGCGGGAGTTGGCCGACATAGGACGTGAGCATCCGCTTCGGCACGCTGAAGATGAGATCGCAGTTCACCGACCACTCGATGTCGTCTACAAGCGTGAGATGCGGGCCCAGCGCAAGCTCCACCTCCCCGAGAACCACCTTCCCGGTTGCATCAAGGGGCCAATCGCGCCTACGAACTGGCAGCACCGCGACAAACGGCAGGCGAAGCGCAAGCAGGTCGCATGTCACGACTACCACCGGCAGGTCGCTTCGGCCGACTGCCGCCTTCCACACGCTTCCCTGTCGCAGACGAGGATCGGCAGGCAGCCCGCTGGACGATGCCCGTTGGGCGACATCGCCAGCGACTTGGGCGGTCACGTCGGAGGTGCCGACCAGATCGGCCGCCCCACGTAGCTCGCGCGCTTCCACTTCAGCCGCACTCAGGAGCCTTCGCAGCGCAGCCCGCACGACGGTGGCCCGATCGGGGTATGACGTCGTGTGTCGCCGGCACAACCGGTCGACTCGTTCGAGCAATTCCTCCGGCAGACGCACCGCGATTTGGCGACTCATGCGGTGAAAGGCTCCGCAGCAGTCCGGACGGAACTCACGAGTGGTATGCACCCCCGACGACGTTTCCGCCGGGTTTATCTCCCAGCCTATGGGCATGCTTCCGCCCGCCCACCGCTCCACCCCCGCGCTCGCTGTCCTGCTCGCGCTGGCGGTCACGGTCACCGTCGTCGGCTTGGCGTGCGGCGCCGTCGGGCTGGTGGCCATTGGGCTCGTCGTCGCGACGGTCGCGGCGCTCGGTGAAAGCTCGACCGAGTTGCGAATCGCGCTTCCAGGGGGCGCAGCGCTCGTTCTGCGACGCGCGTTGCCCGAGCCAACCAGGAGCGACCCGCAGGGCTAGCGTTCGCGCAAGCCAAGCAGTTTCGTAGTACACTATTGCGAGTGAGGATCCATACGTCGGCACGCAAGCACGGCGTGGCCGACGAGGACATCCGTCACGCCACCGACCATGCGCTCGTCATCGAGGACATTGGCGACGACCCCGACCGCTGGCTCGTGCTTGGGCCGGATCGCGCAGCCAACATGCTGGAGGTGGTCGTGTTGACCACCGTGGAGGGCAACCGGCTGGCGATCCACGCGATGAGCATGCGCCCGATCTATGAACGCCTGCTGCGACCATGAGCAAGAAGTCCTACGGACACACGAGATCTGGTCAGCCGATCACCGACGCAGACGTCCAGCGACTCGCCGATGAGGCCGAGCGCGGCTACGACGTCGATGCCCTGATCGCGCGCCGCAACAAGCGAGGACGCCCAGCACTCGGCTCGGCGCCCGCCAGCGTCGAGTCGGTGCGACTCGACCCCGAGTTGCGCGATCAACTCACCGCCCGCGCCCAAGCCGACGGGACGACCGCCTCAGAGGTCATCCGCCAAGCACTGCGCGACTACCTGCACGCCGCCTGAGCACGCCGCGTCACCCTGCAGCGATAGGGCCACCGGCGAGCGTGGCATGGTTTGCGCGACGCCAAGTTCTCTCCATCGGACGGAAGCCCTGCGGATGCGGGGCTTCTGGCGTTCTCAAGTGATCCCCAGAGAGCACGTGGCCCAGGCGCGAGAACACGCGTCAGTACGGCGAGGACGATCCAGACCGCTCCGATCGTCTCCGCAATTGCCAAGGCGTGCCGCTGCCGGCGACCGGCCATGTTCGCCGCGCAGACCAGGGCCACGACCCCTGGCAGCGTCAGCACGAGCAACAGCAGTCCAAGCGTCGCCGGCGTGCAGTCTCCGACGCGGCGGCCCAAGCCGGAGGTCTCCGGAAGGGTCGCAAAGTAGAGATAGGTCATGAACGGCCACGCGATCGCCGCGAGGCGCAGGAGGAAACGGGCCCCACGCTGAGGCGACGCTCGTGCTGTTCGCGGTTTCGCCTGTCATTTACGGTCGGCGAACGGGCATGCAGATCCTCGGCGGTCCATAGTTGATTCGCGGCACGATACAACCCACGTCACTCAACGCACAGGTTGAACGACTATCGTGGTTCCATCGTGCGTGAAACGGTCGGCACCACGGGTCCGACCGGGCGCTCCTCGATCCTTCGGCTATGGGAGCCATCGTGAACAGGCGCAAGCCGAGGACTCGTGTCAATTGAAAGTGGTGCTGCTGGTAACGATCGCGCTCGTCGTCGCGCCGCTCGCCGCATGCGGGGGCGTCGAAGCTCCGGCGGACCCACAGGGAGCGCACCTCGCACGGCTCACAATTAACAGCGACGACGTCGGCCAAGCGGAGCGGGTCACCGTCGTCGTCCCGCCGGGGTATGCGCCGCGCGGCCCGCGTCCCCTGCTCGTCTTCCTGCACGGGCGCGGCGCCGACGATCGCTCATACCTCGGCGCTCCCATGTTCACGGCCCTGCGCCGACTCGGGCGTCGGGCGCCGATCGTCGCGTTCCCCGATGGCGGCAATCACTCCTACTGGCACGACCGCGCCGACGGCGCATGGGGCCGCTACGTCACCGACGAGGTGATCCCGACGGTCGCACGGCGCTTTCATGCCGACGTGAGACGCGTCGCCATCGGCGGCATATCGATGGGCGGCTTCGGCGCGCTCGACCTCGCCGAACGGATGCCCGAACGCTGGTGCGCCGTCGGCGCGCACTCGCCAGCCCTGTGGCAAGCCGCAGGCGAGACCGCGGACGGCGCGTTCGACGACGCCGAGGACTTCGCCGCGCACGACGTGATCGCGGTCGCCGCGACCCCCGAGGGCGCGGCAGCGCTCGACGCCCAGCCGCTGTGGATCGACGCCGCCACAGACGACCCGTTCCTGCCGGGCGACCGGGCGTTCGTCGCCGCGCTCCACGACGCCGGCGACACCAGCACTCAGCTCGACACAGCGCCAGGAGGGCACGACGACCGCTACTGGGAAAGCCGCTGGAAGGACTATCTCCCCTTCTACGCGACCGCGCTCGCCCACTGCCGGTGAGTGCGATCCGCGCTGAACAGCAGGGCTCGGCTGCGCGGCGTCGATTGAACGCTCCGCCTCGATGGTCAATGCAGAGAGCCGCGTTCCACGGCTCGGTCAACCGACCTGCTCGGCCAGGCCGATGATGATGCCCGCGGGACCGCGCAGGAAGCAGAGCCGGTAGACGTCCTCGTACTGCGCGATCTCGCCGACGAGCTCAGCGCCGTGACTGCGCAGGCGGTCGACGACGTCGTCGATGTCGTCGACGGCGAACATGATGCGGCGGATGCCGAGCGTGTTCGCCGGCGCGTTCTCGGGCTCCGCCCGCACCGCCGGCGGCGTGTGGAACCTCGTCAGCTCAACCCGGCCGTGACCGTCCGGGGTCCGCATCATCGCGATGTCGGCGCGGACGTCGTCGAGCCCCACGACGCTGCCCACCCAAGGCCCCTCGACCGTAGTCTCGCCTTCCAGATCCATGCCGAGCTCGGCGAAGAACGCCTTGGCGGCGTCGAGGTCCTCGACGACGATCAGAACGTTGTCCATCCGCTGAAGCGTCATATGCCCCAAGCATAGGCGGGACCCGAGTGGTTTACACATCTGTATAAGGTCCTGCTATAAAGCGGTCCATGGACCGTGGGACGCAGTCTGCGGCGCGGGTAGCCCAGGGCGGCGAGTCGCGTCCGCTGGCGACGGCTCTCGCCGCGGCCTTCTTCGACGACCCGGTCTTCGGCTGGTTGGTCGGCGGCGGCGCGATGAGCCGACAGGCGCGCCTCGAGCGGTACTTCGCGCTCCAACTCGCCCACGCGCATGCCGACGGGTGCGTGTGGACGTCGGAGGGATCGCGGGGGGCCGCGCTGTGCCTGCCGCCCGGCCGCTGGCGTCTGCCGCCGCGGTCGCTGATCGCCCACGGCCGGCGCTATGCCGGCGTCTTCCGCGGTCGGCTGCCGCGTGCGATCGGCCTGCTGACGGCGATGGAGCGCCGGCACCTGCGCGACGCGCACTACTACTTCGCGTACATCGGCGTCGCGCCGGAGGCGCAGGGTCAGGGCCTGGGACAGAGGCTGATGCGTCCCACGCTTGATCGCTGCGACACGGAAGGCCTGCCCGCCTATCTGGAGGCCTCCAGCGAGCGCAACGCCGCGCTCTACGAACGGCTCGGCTTCCGCTGCGTCGAGGTGCTGCGATTCGCCGGCAGCCCACCGCTGCGGCTGATGACGCGCCCGCCTCAGTCCCCACGATCTGACTGACCGCTGGTGTCGAAGCCGGCACGTGAAACTCACCGCGAGGCGCTGCTGAACGCCGCCAGGGCGCTCATGCGCAGATCCGGCCGCGGCGACATCACCGCGCGCGATCTGGTCGCGGCGTCCAACACCAATCTCGGATCGATCAGCTACCACTTCGGCTCCAAGGACGCGCTCTTGGACGAGGCCGCCAAGCTCGTCTTCGAGGAGTGGGCCGAGACCGTCGCCCGGACGATCGGCGCCGACCCGGACGCACCGCCGCACGCACGCCTCGCGCGTGCGCTGGAGTTGATCCTCGACGACTTCGACGCGATGCGGCCCTACTTCCTCGGCTTCATCCAGATCGTCGCCGGCAGCGAGCGCTCGCCGGAGACCCGCGAGCGGCTCGCCGCGCACTACCGCACGCAGCGCGACACCGTCACGACGATGATCACCGAGGCGCTCGGCGAGCGCATCGGCCGCGAGGACGCCCGGCACATCGCGTCGCTGCTCATGAGCGTCAGCGACGGCCTGATGCTGCAGTCACTGATCGACCCCGACAGCGTCCCGACGAGCCGCCAGCTCACGCTTGCGTTGGAGAGAGCGCTGGCGCAGCTCTGGCCCTGACCCAGGCTGTAGCGCGCCGAGCCGCGATTCAAGCGAGCGGATTGTAGGATCATCCCCTCAACGACCGAAAGGGTACGGACGCCATGCCGATCAAGACCGGGGCCTACGTCGGCGCAACCGCCGACGAGCTGCGCGCCAACACGACCGCCGACAAGGCCGCCGGCGCGGTCAGCCAGAAGGCGCTCTTCAAGCGCCGCGGCACGATCGAGCTGACCGACGAAGCGCTCACGCTCTCCACCTGGGGCGACGCCGGCTCGCTCACGCTGCGCCGCGAGGACATCCGCTCCGCGACGACCGCCTTCACCGAGCTGTACGGGCGCTTCATCGGCGGCCTGCTCAACGCCGGCAAGCCGCTGATCCTCGACACGGCCGCCGCCGGCGAGATCTACCTCCTGATCGACCGCAAGGAGCTGATGGAGACGACGAAGGACCGCGAGTGGCAGCAGGCGATCGAGGAGTGGCTGGCGGCGCGCGCCTGAGCCGCACCGTCAATAGGCGTCTGCGAGCGCGGCCGGCAGTGCCGAGCGGTCGACCCACTCGATCGAGTCCGGCAAGATCGGCATCGGCTGGGAGCCGTCACCGAGGTCGACGCCGAACTGCCGCCACGGACGATCGACCGACCCTGTTCGGAGCTGAAGCAGCTCGACGACGTCGTCGAATGCCAAGAGCTCCATCGCGTACCGCTCGATGCGGGCGGCGACCTTCGCCACCTCGGCGCGGGGGGGCGACCGCCAACCAACCGCCCCGCCCAACAATTCCTAATCCTAATCATAATCTTAATCGTAATCTGCGCAAACCTCCCGCCACGCAGATTAAGATTATGATTACGATTAAGAGTAAGAACTGAAGCTAGAAAGCCACCGTCCTCCCCGGCATCGCCAC
>JBQCIQ010000019.1:0-6220 GCA_051953595.1 Conexibacter sp.
GGCACCGCGACGGCGGCCGGCATCAAGGCGTTCGTGATCAACGTCGTCGGCGACGTCGGGCTCGTGCTCGGCACGTTCTTCGTGCTGCGCCACAGCGGCACGCTCGACTTCCTCGGGACGTTCAGAGCGGTGCACGCGGGAGCGTTCGACGGCCACCACGGCGCACTCGTCGCCGGCTGCCTGCTGATCCTCGTCGGCGCGTTCGCGAAGTCCGCGCAGATCCCGCTGCACACGTGGCTCCCGGACGCGATGGAGGGCCCGACGCCGGTCTCCTCGCTGATCCACGCCGCCACGATGGTGACCGCGGGCGTCTACCTGATCGCGCGCCTGCACTCGCTGTTCGAGGCCGCTCCGGCCGCCGCCGACACGGCCGCGATCGTCGGCTGCGCGACGCTGCTGATCGCCGGCACGATCGCGATCACGCAGACCGACATCAAGCGCGTGATCGCGTACTCGACGATGTCGCAGATCGGCTACATGATCATGGCCGTCGGCGCCGGCGGCTACGTCGCCGGGCTCTTCCACCTGATGACGCACGCCTTCTTCAAGGCGCTGCTGTTCATGGCGGCCGGCTCGATCATCGGCGCGATGGCGGGCGCGCAGTCGCTCGACAAGATGAGCGGCTTCCGCAGATCGATGCCGTTCACGTTCGGCTGCTTCGTCGTCGGCGGCCTCGCGCTGTCCGGCGTGCCGCCCTTCTCCGGCTTCTTCTCCAAGGACGAGATCCTCGCGTTCGTCGGCCACCGCGGCGGATGGTTCGTCGCGCTCTACGTCGTCGGCTACATCGGCGCGTTCCTGACCGCGGTCTACACGTGGCGGATGATCTTCCGCGCCTTCTGGGGCGAGCCGTGCGCGGAGGCGCGCGAGCTGGAGCACGGCCACCTCGCGCACGCCGAGGTGCCGACGAACCCCGCCAACGGCGAGGAGGAGGACACCGACGTCGGCTTCCCGGGCCCCGAGCACACGATCGCCGAGTGGGCTCTGCCGATGAAGGTCGCGATGGGGCTGCTGGCGATCGGCGCGACCGTCGCCGGGCTCGTGCAGATCCCGAACGTCGACCACGTCATCACCTCGTTCTTGGAGCCGACGTTCGCCGACTCGAAGTACATCCACGATGAGGCCGGCGACACGATGGTCTGGTTCGGCATGGCGCTCGGCACGGTGCTCGCGCTCGCCGGCATCGCGCTCGCGCACCGCGTGTGGGTTGCGCGGCCGGGCACGTCCGCGGTCTGGCAGGAGCGGCTGAAGCCGGTCTACACGCTGTTCGTCAACAAGTGGTACTTCGACGAGCTGATCGACTTCGTCGTCGTGCGCCCGTTCGCCGCGTTCGGGAACTTCTCGCGCCGCACGTTCGAGCGCGTCGTCGTCGAGGGGACGCTGGTCGACGGGACGACCTCCGTCGTGCGCGCCGGGTCCGCCGCGGTGCGCGCGATCCAGACCGGCTTCCTGCGCTACTACGCCGCGCTGCTGCTGCTCGGCGGCGCCGCGGTCCTCCTCTACTTCCTGATCTCCGCGAGCTGAGCTGACTCATGACGCTTTCCATCCTCATCTGGCTGCCGCTCGTGTTCGCGCTGCTCTCGGCGATCTGGGGCGCCAAGGCCGCCCCCCGCCTGGCGCTGCTCGGCACGCTCGCCGCGCTCGCCGTCGCGATCTCGTTCGTCGTGCGCTTCCACAGCGGCGGGGGCATGCAGTTCGTCACCGACCGCTCGTGGATCTCAACGCTCGGAATCTCCTACTCGCTCGGGCTCGACGGGCTGAACCTCGTGCTCGTGCTGCTGACGACGGTGCTGTTCGCCGGCGCGACGCTGATGGCGAACCTGCGCGCGGACTGGGAGCGGCCGTCGCAGCTCTACATGTGGCTGCTCGCCGGCGAGACGTTCGTGCTCGGCGCCTTCTGCGCGCAGGACCTGATCCTGTTCGTCGCCTTCTTCGACCTGATGCTGATCCCGTTCTACTTCCTGACCGGGATCTGGGGGAACGGCGATCGGCCGGAGCGCGTGCGGGCGACGACGAAGCTCGTGATCTACACGCTCGTCGGCTCGCTGCTGATGCTCGCCGCCGCCGTCGCGACCGGCGTGCTGACCGCGCAGCAGCACAACGCGGACCTGACGTTCTCGCTCGCCGCGCTCGCGAGGGCGCCGCTCTCGACCGGCTCGCAGGAGTGGATCTTCCTCTGCTTCGCGGCCGCGTTCCTGGTGAAGATGCCGGCGTTCCCGCTGCACGGTTGGCTGCCCGACGGCTACCGCACGATGCCATTGCCTGCGCTGTCGGCCTTCTCGGGCGTCGTCTCCAAAGTCGCCGCGTACGGCTTCCTGCGGATCGTGCTGCCGGTCTTCCCGGACGCCTCGGTGCACTTCCAGGAGCTGCTGCTGCTGATCGCGGTCGCCTCGATCCTCTACGGCTCGGCGATGGCGTTCAGCACCACGAACGCGCGCCTGGTCGTCGGCTTCAGCTCCGTCGCCCAGATGGGCTTCATCACGCTCGGGATCTTCGCCCTGAACCAGGACGGGGTGCAGGGCGCGCTTCTGCAGATGGTCAACCACGGCTTGGTGACGCTGCCGCTGTTCTTCATCGTCGGGCTGCTGGCCGCGCGCGCCGGCGGTTCCGAGGACCTGCGCGACATGGGCGGGATCGCCTTCCGCGCGCCCGTGCTCGCGACGCTGTTCCTGATCGTCGGGCTCGCGACGCTCGCGATGCCGGGCTCGGCCAACTTCGTCGGCGAGTTCCTGATCCTGCTCGGCGTCTTCAAGGCGAAGGTCGTGTTCGCGTTCGTCGCCTCGGTCGGCGTCGCGCTCGCGAGTGTGTACGTGCTGCGCGCGTTCATCCGCGCGATGCACAACCGCGTGAACCCGAGCGTCGAGTCGCGCGAGATCGGCTTCGGCGACCTGCTCGTGCTCGCGCCGATGGTGCTCGTCATCCTCGCTTTGGCGCTCTACCCGCAGTTCGGGCTCAAGCGCTCCGAGCCGGCCGCGAAGGCGAGCGTCGCCGCGGTCTCGACCCAGTCGGCGCAGGTCGCCGACGCGACCGCCGGGAGCACGAAGTGAGCGCCCTCGTCCTCGCCGCGGCCCACGCCAAGGCGCCGCACATCGACTACGCCGGGCTCTCGCCGTTCCTCGCGCTGACCGCCGGTGCGATCCTGACGCTGCTCGTCGGCCTCGCCCGCGGGCGCTGGGTCCGCCACGCGACGCCGCTGCTCGCGATCGCGACGCTCGGCGCCGCGATCGGGCTCGGGATCTGGCAGTTCAACGAGACGACGTCGCTGATCTCCGGCGCGCTGATCTCCGACGACCTCACCCTCACGCTGCTGTTCGCGTTCGCCGGCGCCGGGATCGGCGCCACGCTGCTGGCGTGGCGCTCGCGCGCCGCGCAGGAGGCGAGCCCGGGCGAGTTCTTCAGCTTGCTGCTGTTCTCGATCCTCGGCATGGCGATCCTCGTCGCCGCGACGAACCTCGTCACGCTGTTCCTCGGCTTCGAGCTGCTGTCGATCCCGCTGTACGTGCTGTGCGCGACCGAGCTGCGCCGCGAGCGCTCGCTCGAGTCGGGCCTCAAGTACCTGATCGTCGGCTCGGTCGGCTCGGCGACGCTCGTCTACGGGCTCGCGCTGATCTACGGGGCGACCGGCTCGACCGACTACGCCGGCATCAACGCCGCCATCACCGGCTCGACCGGCGTCGGCGGGGACGTGCTGCTGCTCTCCGGCATCGGCCTCGCGCTCGTCGGCCTCGCCTTCAAGGCGTCCGTCGCGCCGTTCCACCAGTGGACGCCGGACGTCTACGAGGGCGCGCCGACGCCGGTCACCGCGTTCATGGCCGTCGCGACGAAGGCGGCCGCGCTCGGCGTGCTGCTGCGCCTGTTCGACAGCGCGCTGATCGGCTCGCAGCACGACTGGGCGCCGATGCTCGCGGCGCTCGCCGCGATCACGATCGTCGTCGGCAACGTCGGCGCACTCGGGCAGACCTCGCTCAAGCGCATGCTCGCCTACTCGGGCGTCGCGCAGGCCGGCTACCTGCTGGCGGGCGTGATCGTCGGCTCGCAGCTGGGCGCGAAGGCGACCGTCTTCTACCTCGTCGTCTACCTCGCGATGAACCTCGCCGCGTTCGCGGTCGTCGTCGCGCGCGAGCGCGTCGCGGGCGAGAGCGACGACCTCGCGTCGTTCGCGGGCCTCGGCCATACGCAGCCGGGCCTCGCCTGGCCGCTGACGATCGCGATGCTCGCGCTCGCGGGCATCCCCGCGACGGCCGGCTTCATCGGCAAGGTCTTCCTGATCGACGCGCTCGTGGACGGGAGCTACGCGTGGCTCGCGATCGTGCTCGTGATCGGCTCGATGATCTCGCTCGGCTACTACCTGCGCGTCGTCGCGACGATGTGGATGCGGGAAGCGCCCGAGCCGGCCGTCGGCGCGAGCGGCCTGCCCGCCATCGCCGGCGGCTCGCAGGAGGCCGACGCGCTGGAGCGCCCGCAGCCCGAGGTCGTGCTCGTCGCGTGGCTCGCCGCCGCCGCGACGATCGTGCTCGGGATCGTGCCGCAGCCGCTGTTCGACCTCGCGGCCCACGCCGGCCGCGCGCTGACCGGGATCTTCTAGGCGCGATCGCGATGAGCGCCTGGTGGACCGCGATCCGCTGGCTGCACCTCGTCGCGATGGCGTTCTTCGTCGGCGGCCAGCTGTTCCTCGCGGCCGTCGTCGTGCCCGCCCTGCGCGGAGCGGAGACAAGGCCGGCATTGCGCGCGATCGCGCGGCGCTTCGGCGCCGGCACGCTCGTCGCGATCGGCGTGCTGCTCGCGACCGGCGCCGCGATGGCGTCGCACTACCGGCTGTGGAGCGACGGGACGCTGCACGTCAAGCTCGCGCTCGTGGTCGCCGTCGCCGCGCTCGTCGTCTGGCACATGCGCCGCCCGACGCTGCACGCGCTCGAGGGCCTGATCTTCCTCGGCTCGCTCGCGATCGTGTGGCTCGGCATCACGCTCGCGCACTGAGCGCGGCGCCCGTGCAGGCGGGCGCGTCGCTGCTAGGTTCGACCGGGTGACGGAGGCGCCGCCCACGAGACGCCAGATCGCGCTGCTGCTGCTGGCGATCGTGCTCGTCTCGCTGAACCTGCGCTCGGCGCTGACGGTCATCGGACCGTTGATCCGCGACCTCAGAGCGGGCGACGGATTGTCAGGCGCGGCGGCCGGGCTGTTGGCGGCGGCGCCGCTGCTCGCGTTCGGGCTGATCTCGCCGCTCGGGCCGCGCCTTGCCGCACGCTTCGGGATCGAGCGCGCGCTCGTCGCCTGCATGCTGCTGCTGAGCGCGAGCCTCGCGCTGCGCCCGCTCCCGTCGGTCGTGGTGCTGTTCGCCGGCACGCTCGCCGCCGGCGCGGCGATCGCGATCGGGAACGTGCTGCTGCCGGCGCTCGTCAAGCGGCGCTTCCACGAGCAGGCGACGTTCGTGACCGGCGTCTACTCGGTCGCGCTCGGCGTCGGCGCGGCGCTCGGCGCCGGGCTCGCGGTGCCGATCGAGGGCTGGCTCGGCGACTCCTGGCGCGCCGCGCTCGCGGTGTGGGCGCTGCCGGCGCTGGTGGCTGCGCTGGTCTGGCTGCCGCTGGTGCGCGCCGGCTCCTCGCGTGGCGGGGGTCCCGCCGGAGTGCGCGTGACGCTGTGGCACGACCGCATCGCGTGGCGGGTGACCGGCTTCATGGCGATCCAGTCGGTGCTCTTCTACTCGATGGTCACGTGGCTCCCGGAGGTGTACCGCCACGAGGGGATGAGCAAGAGCAGCGCCGGCGCGCTGCTGTCGCTGGCCCTGATCGTCGGGATCCCGTTCGGCTTCGTCGTCGGCGCGCTCGCCGGGCGGATGCGCGACCAGCGGCCGATCGCGCTCGCCTCGGCGCTGCTTGTGACCGCCGGCTACGGCGGCGTGCTGATCGCGCCAATGGCGGCGCCGTGGCTGTGGGCCGCGCTGCTGGGGATTGGCCTGGGCTGCGGCTTCACCTTGATCCTGGCGCTGTTCGTCGTGCGGACCGACGACACGCAGCACGCGGCCGCGCTGTCGGGGATGGCGCAGTCGGTCGGCTACACGCTGGCGGCGATCGGGCCGGTCGCGGTCGGCGCGCTGCACGACGCGACCGGCGGCTGGACGGCGCCGCTGAGCGTGCTGGTCGGACTGGCCGCGCTCGACGCGGTCGTCTCGCTCGCCGCGAGCCGCGCCGGCTTCGTGCGCGGCCCCGGCCGGGGCGGCGCGGCG
>JBQCIQ010000020.1:0-8683 GCA_051953595.1 Conexibacter sp.
GGCGCCCGCCTCCTCGGCCAGGACGCTCAGAGTGCCTTCCAGGCCCAGCGGAGAGTCGGGCTCGGTGGCGATGGTGAACCAGATGTTGAAGTCGTGGTTGCGCAGGTAGTTGTGCGAGACGCCGGGATGCGCGTTGATGACTCTGGCGGCGCGGTGCGGGTTCTCAGGATCGACCTTGGCGGCGACGAGCATCGAGCTGTAGCCGAGCGCGCGCGTGTCGAAGATCGGCGTGACCTGGCGGATGATGCGCTGGTCCAGCAGGTGCTGGACGCGCGCCATCGCGTCGTCCTCGGAGATCTCGGCCAGCTCGGCGACGCGCTTGTACGGGCGCGGCTCGATCGGGAACTTGCCCTGCATCAGGTTGAGCAGGCGTCTGTCCAGTTCCTCCAGCGGGATCGCGGCGCCGTGCTTGCGGCTGCGCAGCTTCGGCGTGGCCGTGGCGGGATCGGTCAGTCCATCTCTGACAGCCATCTGGCGGCGTCCTTCGCGTGGTAGGTGATGACGGCGTCGGCGCCAGCGCGGCGGATCGACGTGAGCACCTCGAGCACGGTCGCCCGCTCGTCGAGGGCGCCGGCCGCGGCAGCGGCTTTCACCATCGCATACTCGCCGCCGACGTTGTACGCCACCAGCGGCATGCGGGTCTGGTCCTTGACGCGGCGGATCACGTCGAGGTATGGCAGCGCCGGCTTGACCATCACGAGGTCCGCGCCCTCCTCGACGTCCTGCAGCACCTCGCGCACGGCCTCGTCGCCGTTGGCCGGATCCATCTGGTAGCCGCGGCGGTCGCCGGTGGCCGGCGTCGAGTCGGCCGCCTCGCGGAACGGGCCATAGAAGACGGAGGCGAACTTGGCGGAATAGGCGAGGATCGGCAGGTCGGCGAAGCCCTCGTCGTCGAGCGCCGCGCGGATCGCGCCGACGCGCCCGTCCATCATGTCGCTCGGAGCGATCAGGTCGGCGCCGGCGCGTGCATGGGAGACGGCGGTGCGGGCGAGCAGCGGCAGCGTCGCGTCGTTGTCGACGGTGTCGCCCCGCAGGATCCCGCAGTGCCCGTGGGAGGTGTACTCGCACAGGCACAGGTCCGGGATCACGAGCAGGTCGGGCAGCTGCTCCTTGATGGCCCGCGTGGCGAGCTGCACGACGCCCTCGTCGTCCCACGCGCCCGAGCCCTCCTCGTCCTTGTGCGCGGGGATACCGAACAGCATCACGGCGGGAATCCCGAGCGCGGCGGCCTGCACCGCCTCCTCGACGGCGTGCTCGATGCTCAGCCGCTCGACGCCGGGCATCGTGGAGATCGGCTCGCGGCGGTCCGTTCCGTGGGTGACGAACAGCGGGAGGATCAGGTCGCCGGCGTCGAGCCGCGTCTCACGGACGAGCCCGCGCAGGGCGTTTGTCCGGCGCAACCGGCGCATGCGGGTGGCGGGGAAGGGCATGCGTTTGCAGGATATCGGCGGCTGGGTGGCGCGCTGCTCGGGCGCTTGCGGTGCCTCGGCGTTCGCCATTGAGCTACGAGGGGGAGGGAAGCGGCTGCGGGCCCGGCGCGGCGGGTGCGGATCTGCAGTGGTCCCTCACTCTCAGCCGAACCGCCGCCCCACCGCAAGCCGGGCCAGGGCGGTGTAGGCGAGCGCGAGCGCGGCGAGGTGCGCGAGCGGCGTGGCGAGGCTGCCGACGCCGTTCAGGGCCGCGTCCAACGCCTGGAGCGTGGCCTTGAACGGGAACAGCGCCGAGACGAAGCGGACGACGTCGTACAGCCCCGCCGACACCGCGCCGCTCGGGACCAGAGCCAGGAACGCGATCGGCAGCGACAGCAGGAACGCCAGCAATGACGCGGCGCGCACCTCGCGCGCCAATCCGCCGATGGCCACGCCGAGCGCGGCGAACGCGACCGCGCCGGCGGCCAACGCCGCGAGCCACTGCGGGAAGCGCGACCAGTCGAGCTCGATGAAGAACCCACCGAGCGCGAGCAGCATCACGAGCGTCACGGCGAACGCGCACAGCGCGGCGAGCGAGATCTTCTCCGCCAGCAGGCCGAGCCGCGTGACAAGTCCACGGACGAGGCGCGAGAAGGCGTGCTCCTCGCGCTCCAGCGCGAGCAGGCCGGCGGCCAGCAGCACGGTCAGGAACATCAGCGAGACCGTCACCGAGATCGCCGCCGCGAAGGTGTCGAGCGGCGTGCGTCTGCCGCCGACGATCGTCTCCCTGACGTGCACCGGCTGGCCGACCGACTTCAGCACGTCTCTGGAAAGGCCGAGGTTGTCGATCGCGATCTGCCCGAAGCGCGCGACCTGCCCGAGCGACGTGCGCAGCGCCGATCTCGGCGGCAGCGCGGCGATCGCGCCGCTCGTGATCGCGTGCGCGTTCTTGAGTCCGAGGATGCTCACGTCGCGGCCGAGCACGCTCAGCGTGCCGCCGTTCAGCAGCAGTCTCAGATAGCCGACGGTCGCCTGCTGGAAGCGGCGCGAGAGCGCGACGTTCGCCTCCGCCATGCGCGCGCTGATGATCGATTCGACGAAGCGCTGCTTGACGGCGTCCTCGCCGTTGTAGAGCACGTCGATCGTCGGCTGCTCCCGGCCCGTCGCGAGCTTCTGCGTGATGTCCGCCGGCAGGATCAGCGCGCCGAGCACCTTGCCGTCGCGCACCAGCTTGCGCGCCGCGGCACGGTCGCGCGCTCTGATGACGTTCACCGACTTCAGCAGCTCCGGCAGGTACTCCTCGGCGTTGAGCGTCGAGCCGGCGACGTCGAAGCTGCGCGCCTGCCTCGGGATCTCGTTGACGAGCGCGATCGTCGGCTTGCCCGGCCCGCGCGAGAGCGCGAAGCCGATCAGCAGCGCGATCGCGATCGGGTAGATCACGAGCAGCGCCACCAGGAACGGCGAGCGGCGCAGGATCGTGAGGTCCTTGAGCAGGAGCCAGCGCACGCTCAGTGGCCCCGTTCGCGCAGGAACTGGACGAACGCCGTCTCGAAGTCGTGCGGGCCGACGGCCGCGCCGCCGCCGAGCGCGGTCGGCTCGACCGCCGCCGCCAGCTCGGCGGCGCTGCCCGCGAACAGCAGCTCGCCGTCGGCCAGCACGAGCACGCGGTGGGCGTAGCGCTCCGCCTCCTGCACGTCGTGGGTCGAGAAGATCACGGCGGTTCCACGTGCAGCCTGCTCGCCGACGAACTCCCACAGGCGCGCGCGCTGGCGCGGGTCGAGCGAGGCGGAGGGCTCGTCGAGCAGCAGCACCGGCGGCTCCGCGAGCAGGCCGACGGCGATGTTCACGCGCTGGCGGTTGCCGCCCGAGAGCGTCCCCAGCTCGTCGCCGGCGCGCTCGGCGAGGCCCGTCTGCGCCAGCATGCGCGCGACGACCGCATCCGGATCGGCGACCTTCTCCAGCCGCGCGAACAGGCGCAGGTTCTCTTCCACCGAGAGCTTCGAGTAGACCGCCGGCTGCTGCGGGACCCAGCCGATCTCGCGCGGCGCGCGCGTGACCTCGCCGGCGTCGGGCGACTGGATCCCCGCCAGGATCGACAGCAGCGTCGTCTTGCCGGCGCCGTTCGGGCCGATGACCGCGACCAGCTCGCCCGCCGCCGCGACGAAGCCGACCTCGCGCAGCGCGACGCGCTCGCCGTAGCGCTTCGTCAAGCCGGACGCGGCGAGTGCGGCCGGCGTCGCTCTCTGCGTCGCCACCGGTGCGGACACCCGCCTAGCCTACGGAGGCGGCGCCTCCGGCGGCGCGGAAGCCGTGGCGCTCGGCGGCCAGCGCTCCAGAATCACGTGGCGGCGCAGGTAGACGACCGTCTCGCGCAGGATCGCCGCGACCGGCAGCGCCACGAACGCGCCGACGACGCCGTACAGCTCGCCGCCGAACAGCAGCGCGAAGATGATCAGCAGCGGGTTCACGCGCAGCGAGTGGCCGAACACCTGCGGCGCGACGACGTGGCCCTCCAGCTGCTGGATCGCGAGGAACAGCAGCGCGACCCAGATCGCGCTGATCGGGTTGTCGAACAGCGCCACGAGGATCGGCGGGATCGCGCCGAGCACGGGACCGATGTACGGGATCAGCTCCATCAGGCCGAAGAAGGCGCCGAAGAAGAGCGCGTAGCGCTGGCCGTCCGGGAAGATCCCGAGCACGCCGTAGATCCACAGCGCAAGCGCCGCGGTCGCGCCCATGATCGCGCTGAACAGCAGCTGCCCGCGCACGTAGTGGAAGACGGCACGCTGCACCCGCAGCGGGAAGTCGTCGTCGGGCGTGCCGGCGCCGCGCGGCATCACGGAGCGCACGACGCCTCCGATGTCCTCGGCGTAGACGAGCATGTAGATCGAGATCACGAGGATCAGGATCAGCGCGAACGAGGCCTCGACGAGCCGCTGCAGCACGTCGCGCGTGAACGAGACGACGTTGCCGGAGCCGCGCAGGACCTTTCTCTCCAGCGTCTGCAGCGCGTTCTCGCCCTGGTTCTTGACGTGGATGTCGATGCCCTTGCGGTCGAGCCAGTGCTGCAGATCGTCGAGCGAGCTCGTCGCCTCGTCGACGAGCTTCGGTACGTCCTGCTGGAAGTTCTGCACCTGGGTGCTGACCGGGTTCGCCAGCAGCCCGGCGACGCCGACGAGCGCGGCGAGCAATCCGATATACACCGCGAAGACCGCGACGCCGTGCTTGAAGCCGCGGCGCTCGAGCAGCTTCACGAGCGGATTGAGGATCAGCGCGATGACGCCGGCGACGAGGAACACGAGCAGCACCGGACCGGCAGCGCGCGCGACCGCCCACGCGCCGAGCAGACCGACGAGCAGCAGCACCAGCTGGACGCCGCGGGGGACGACGAAGGGCGCCGGCTCGACCCCGGCCGGCGTGGCGTCCTTCGGTGTATGGAGCGGCGGCTCCCCCGCGGGCGGCTCGGGCGGCGTCGGCTCATCCTCTGCCATGGGGCAATCATCGTGAGCCGGCCGGTCGCGATCCTGTTCGTCGGCGACGTCGTCGGCTCGACCGGGCGGCGTCTGCTGCTCGCGCTGCTGCCGGGACTCGTGGAGCAGTACGCGATCGACTTCGTCGTCGTCAACGGCGAGAACGCCGCCAACGGCGTCGGCATCACGCCGAAGATCGCCGACGCCTTCTTCGACGCGGGCGTCGACGCGATCACGCTCGGCAACCACACCTACCGTCAGAGAGAGATCTACGGCTACCTCGACGCACACGAGCGGATCCTGCGGCCGGCGAACTTCCTCAGAAGCCAGCCGGGCCACGGCTGGTGCGTCGTCGAGCGCGAGGGCGTGCGGCTCGGCGTCGTGAACCTGTCGGGCAACCTCTACATGAAGGCCGGCCACCCGGCCTTCCCCCACGCCGACGCGGCGCTGCACGCGCTGCGCGGCAAGGTCGACCACGTGATCGTCGACATGCACGCCGAGGCGACGAGCGAGAAGGTCGCGATGGGCTGGCACCTCGACGGACGCGCCACCGCGGTCGTCGGCACGCACACGCACATCCCGACCGCCGACGCGCGCGTGCTGCCGAACGGCACCGCCTACGTGACCGACGTCGGCATGACCGGCGCGCGCGGCGGCGTGATCGGCGTCAAGCGCGAGGAGGCGCTGGAGGCGCTGGTCACGCAGATGCCGGTGAAGTTCGAGCCGTCCGAGCTCGACCCGTGGCTGAACGCAGTCGTGATCCGCGCCGCGTCAGAGCCGCTGCGCGCCGACGGGATCGAGCAGCTGCTCGTGCCCGCCCCGCCCGGCTTCCGCTGAGCCGGCGGCCGCGTCCGCGCGCTCGGCCGCGCGCGCCTGCGCCTGCGGATCGCCGAGGCGCCCGAGCAGCGCCACGAGCACGAGCGGGAAGAACCACACGACGTAGAGGAAGAACCAGTAGTCAAGCCCGAGTTGGAGCGCGATCAGCACGGCCGCGCCGCACGCCGCCATCTGCGTGAGCGCCGGCCGGCGCGGCCACACGCCGACGAGCAGCGCCAGCGCCGCCGCGGCGGCCTGCACCACGAGCTGGACGGTGTCGAGCCCACCCCACAGGCCCCAGATCGAGAACGGCGACGAGCGGTCGTGCTGGAACGCGATCGTGTGGTTCCAGAAGATCCGCAGGTCCCCACCCAGCAGCACCGGCAGCATGGCCAGCGCCGCGGTGGCGGCGAACGCGAGCGCGTAGGCGACCAGACTGACCGGTCCGGGGCGCAGCCACCCCTGGCGCGCGTCGCGCGGCGTGCGCGCGAACAGCGGCGCGAGCGCGAGCGGCGCGAACTTCGTCAGCCCGGCGAGCGCGGCGATCGCGCCGCGCGCGAGCGGCCTGCCGGCGAGCAGCAGCGTGACGACGAGCAGCAGCGCGGCGAGCGCGTCGTTCGAGTTCGTCGAGGAGGCGTAGAGCGTGAACGGGTAGGCGGCCCACGCATAGGCGAGCACGATCCCGAGCGAGGGACCGCGGATGCGCCGGCCGAGCAGGAACAGCGCCCCGATCGTCAGCAGGTCGAAGACGACGGCGGCCGCGTGCGCCGCCGGCAGGTCGTCCCACGTCCCGCTCCACGGCCAGATGCGCTCGAACGGCACGTAGGCGTAGTAGTTCACCGGGCCGTACGTGTCGCCCGAGCCGTCGTTGCTCGGCCAGTCTCTGGCGTACAGCGGCTGGCCGTGCACGAGCCGGTGCGCGCCGATCACGCCCGAGTAGCCGACGTCGATCACATTCGAGTTGGTGACGTTGAGGCCGACGCGGAAGCCGATCAGGAACACGAGCGCGACCGCCAGCCACGAGACGGGCACGAGCAGCCGCAGCGGCTGGGCGCGACCGCCGCGGCGCGCGACGAGCAGCATGCGGATCAGCAGGTAGCCGAGCAGCGGGTAGATCAACGGCGTCGAGAGGCCGATCCGCGCCGCGTTGAAGAACGCCAGCGAGACGGAGAAGCCGAGCAAGACCAGCAGGTCGAGGTGCAGCCAGCTCGGGCGCCGCGCGCCGCGCCGGAACGGGTTCGGCAGGAACGGCACGAGGAACAGCAGGCACATCGGGATCCACACGTACCAGGCGTTCACGCGCCGACCGAAGGCGCCGTCGTAGCCGCGCGCCATCGTCCATGGCACCTGGTAGCCGGTCCATGCCTCCAGCACCACGCCGCTCGCGTCGTCGATCGTGACCTGCCCGATCTCCTTGCGGTCTCTCGCCGTGAAGATCGACACCTGCCACTGCGCTGCGCCCTTCGTGTAGGCGGTCGGATAGGAGCCGGGGTGCTCGCGTCTGACGCGTGCGATCTTCGGCACGCGCTCGGCGATCGCGATCGCACGCTTGGAGGTGAGTCGGTGGTTCGGCGGCGGGATCGACGGGCTCGGCGGCGTCGAGAGCGCGTTCGGGTCGGTGGCCGTCGTCGCGCTCACCGGCGAGCTTGCGGCCGGCGCGACCGTCGGCGCCGGCAGCCGGGCAGCCGCGGCGTCGGTCACGCAGAGCGCCGCGAGCAGCAGCACCGCCGCGGCGATCCGCGCCGCGGCGCGTGTCATCTGCGGAAGCTCCAGAGCTTCTGGCCGACGAACGAGAGCGGCGTCGCCGTGACGATCGCCACCGCCTGCGCGAGCACCTTCGGCAGGTGGGCGCCTTCCACGAGCGCGAGCAGCACGGCGTAGCTGAACAGGAACGCGACGACGCTCACCGTCAGGAAGCGGGCGGCCTGGAAGCCGGCGTGACCGGCGCGGGCGTCTTCGAACGTCCAGTGGCGGTTCAGCCAGAAGTTGTTCGCGACCGAGACGAGGAACGCGATCACCGCGGCGATCTTGTAGTCGATCCCGAGCAGGTGCACGGCCGCCGAGAAGACCGCCAGGTTGACCACGTAGCCGCTCGCGCCCACGGCGGCGAAGCGCCCGAGCTGGAGCCAGTTGGCCGGATGGCGCAAGCCGTGCCGCACGCGGTGGTGCAGCGGCAGCGCGACGGCGGATGCCTCATCCCGCATTCGGGACAGATTAGAGCCCGAAGTGCTCGGTCACGAGCGGGACCATGTCCTGCAGCGTCCACTGCGTGCGCGCGTCGCGCGTCGGATGCGCGTCGAGCCCGCACCACAGCAGCGCGCCGAGCGAGTCGCTGTGATGCAGCGAGCCGTGGCTTCCGCCGCCGAGGTGGTCGGCGCCGCCCCAGTCGACGAACTCGAAGCCGGGCGCAGCGCTCAGCAGCACGTCGCCGGCGGTCGGACACGTGAGCGCGGACCACACGCGCCCGAGCGCGTCGGGGTAGTCGGGCGTCAGCAGGCGGCCGTCCTCGACATGCGCGTTCAACGTCTCCAGCTGGCCGTCGACGCTCCAGCGCCGTCCGCGCAGGTCGACGAGGTCGCCGCCGGGGGCGAAGCGCAGCTCGCCGCGCTCGCCGACGATCGAGGACTCGGTCCCGCCCGCCCCGGTCAACCGCATGACCAGGTCGACGCCGGGGATCGTGCCGGCCTCGCGCGCGGCGCGAGCGGTCAGCTTCGCGCGGCGCTCGTCGTCGAGCACGTAGATCATCGCCGAGCGCTGGGCGAGGCCGAGCGCGATCTGGCCGCCGCTGTCGGCCGCAAGCGCCTCCGCTGGATCGTCGTCGCGCGCGGGGTGGGTGGGACCGGATCCGCGGGCGCGCGAGCCGTTCGGCCGCGGCTGCGCGACGTCCCACTCCTCGAACGCGAGCGGCAGCTCGATGCGGCGCTCGACGGCCGCATGCGAGTGGTCGGCCAGCACGATCATCGCGTGCTCCTCCAGGAAGCGCTCGAG
>JBQCIQ010000021.1:0-19058 GCA_051953595.1 Conexibacter sp.
CCGCCCCCCCCCGCGCGCGCGCCCGCGAAGCCCCGCGTCGACGCCCCCGCCGCCGCGCGCCCGCTCCCCGGCGGGCGGCGTAACTCCGCGCTCGCGCCCGGGCACTGGATGGCGCCCGCGGGCGCGCTGCTGATCGGCGCGATCGTCCTCGCGGCGCTCCTCGCGCCGATCGTCGCGCCCTACCCGGCGGACGGGAGCGTCGCGATCCATCCGACGCAGGCGCTGCAGGCGCCGAGCGGCGCGCACTGGCTCGGGACCGACCACGTCGGCCGCGACGTGCTGACGCGGATCATCTACGGCGCGCGCACGTCGCTGCTGATCGTCGTCGCCGTGCTCGCGGTCGCGGGCGTGGCCGGCACGACGCTCGGGATCGTCGCCGGCTACGCGGGCGGCTGGGTGCGCGACGTGATCATGCGCGTCGCGGACGTGTTCCTCGCCTTCCCGGCGCTGCTGCTCGCGGTCGCGCTGTCGGCGATCCTGCGCCCCAGCCTGCGCACGCTGATCATCGCGATCGCCGTCACCTGGTGGCCGTGGTACTGCCGCCTCGCGGCGTCGATGGCGGCGACGATCCGCCAGCGCGAGTACGTCGCCGCGGGGCGCTGCCTCGGCGTCGGCGACGTCAAGCTCGTCTTCCGCCACGTGCTGCCGAACTCGCTGACGCCGGTGCTCGTGCAGCTGTCGCTCGACGCCGGCGGCGTGATCCTGACGGCCGCGGCGCTGTCGTATCTGTCGCTGGGCGTCCAAGAGCCCACGGCGGAGTGGGGGCTGATGATCCAGCAGAACCAGACGGTGTTCACGACGGACTGGTGGGCGGTCGTCTTCCCCGGCCTGGCGATCGTGCTGACGACGTTCGGCTTCAACATGCTCGGCGAGGGCCTGCGCGCTCGCCTCGACCCGCGCCGCATGCCATGGTGAGCGACGCCCATCCCGTGGAGGTCCGCGACCTCGTCGTCTCGGTCCACGACCGCTGCATCTCCTCGGTCCCCGAGCTGACGGTGGAGCGCGGCGCGTGCGTGGCGCTCGTGGGCGAGAGCGGATCGGGCAAGAGCTCCGCGCTGCTCGCGATCCTCGGCCTGTGCTCGTCGATGGGCGCACGCGCGCGGGGACACGTCCGCCTGTTCGGCGCCGACGTGCTGAGCGCGTCGAGCCGGGAGCTGCGGCGGATCCGCGGGCTGCGCGCCGCGTTCGTCGCCCAGACGCCGCAGGGCGCGCTCAACCCGACGATGCGGCTCGGCGCGATGGTCAAGCGCTCGCTCGCGCTGCACGGCATCGCCGGCGCCGAGGCCGAGACGCGCACGCGCGAGGCGATCGCCGGCGTGCTGCTGCCGAGACACATCCTCGACCGCTATCCGCACGAGATCTCCGGCGGCCAGGCGCAGCGCTTCGCGATCGCGCTGGCGCTCGCGCTCGGCGCCGAGCTGATCGTCGCCGACGAGCCGACGAGCGCGCTCGACGTGACCGTCCAGGCGGAGATCCTGTCGCTGCTGCTGAGACTGCGCGAGACGAAGGAGCTGTCGCTGCTGCTCGTCTCGCACGACCTCGCGGTCGTCTCGACGCTCGCCGACCGGATCGTCGTGATGCGGGAGGGCGCGGTCGTCGAGAGCGCGCCCGCGCAGGACCTGTTCGCCAACCCCTCGTGCGACTACACGCGCGAGCTGATCGACGCCGTGCCGGCGTTCGGCGTATGACGGCCGCGCTGCTGGAGGCTGACGACGTCGCCCTCGCCTACGGCAAGGTGACGGTCGTCGACGGGCTCTCGCTCGCGATCCCCGAGGGTCCGCACGGCGTCGCGCTGATCGGCGAGAGCGGGTCGGGCAAGACGACGATCGCGCGCGCGCTGCTCGGCCTCGTCGAGCCGCGGGACGGGAGGATCGCCTACCGCGGCCGCCCGCTGCCGTCGCTCGGCCGCGGCGACATGCGCGGCTATCGCCGCACGGTCCAGCCGGTCTTCCAGCAGGGCAACCAGGCGCTGAACCCGCGCATGACCGTCGAGTCGCTGATCGGGGAGGCGCTGACGCTCGACGGTCGCGTCAGACGCGCGACGGTCAAGGCGCGCGTGGCGGAGAGCCTGGAGACCGTCGGTCTCGATCGCGGGCTGATGTCGCGCAAGCCGCACCAGCTTTCGGGCGGGCAGCGCCAGCGCGTCGTGCTCGCGCGGGCGCTCGCCGTCGACCCGCGGCTGCTGATCCTCGACGAGCCGACGAGCGCGCTCGACGTCACCGTGCAGTCGCGGATCCTCGACCTGCTCCAGCAGCTGCGCGAGGAGCGCGGCATCGGCTACCTGCTGATCACCCACAACCTCGCGATCGTCGAGCGCCTGTGCACCGTCGCGCACGTGCTGTTCGGCGGCCGGATCATGGAGTCCGGGCCGACGGCGAGCATCCTGCGGCGACCGGCGCACCCCTACACGGCGCTGCTGCGCGACTCCGTCCCGAGCGTCGGGCACACCCCGCGTCAGGCCGGCGCCCCGGCGAACGTGACCGCGGCGACGCAGGGCTGTCCGTTCCAGCACCGCTGCGCGAGCGTCGTCGAGGTCTGCCGCGCCGAGCGGCCCCCGCTGCAGCAGATCGGCGGCCGCACGATCGCCTGCCACCGCGCCGGCGAACGGCTCGCCTCGGACGACGACGCGTCGCCCGAGGCGTCGATGCGGATCGGCTGACGCCGGTCAGTGCGCGGCGGGCGAGACCTCGACGTCCGCCACCGCCGCGCGCACGGCGTCCGCGCCGTGGCGCTCCAGCAGCGCGACCGCGCCGATGTTCTCCTGCAGGTGCTCCAGCCGCGCGGCGCCGAACAGCACCGACGTCGCGCGCGGGTGCGCGAGCGAGAAGGCGATCGCCACCTGCGCCGGCGTGCCGCCGAGCTGCTGCCCCGCCTGCGCGAGCGCCGGGGCGACCCGCTCGCGCACGTGCGCGATCTCCTCGGGCGGGTTGTCGAAGGCGCGGTTGCTCTGCTCGGCGCCGGTGATCGCGCCGCCGACGAGCACGTTCGCCGGCATCAGTGTCATCCCGAGCTGGTCGAGCAGCGCCTCGAAGCCCTCGTCCTCGACGGGGGAGCGCATCGAGACCCCGTACTGGAGCTGGTTCAGATGCGGGACCGGCAGGCCCTCGGCGCGCGTCACCTCGTACAGCGTCGCGAGCTCGCTCGGGCGCCAGTGGTTGACGCCCCAGCCGCGCACCTTGCCGGCGGCAATCAGCTCCGCCATCTCGCGCGCGACTCTCGCGACGTCGATGTCCTCGGGCTTTCTCTCGTGCTCGCCGCTGGGGTTGATGATCGCCAGGTCGACGTAGTCGGTGCCGACGCGCAGCAGCGCGCGGTCGAGCTGGTGCTCAAGCGGCTCGTCGGGAAAGTCGCCGAGCCAGATCTTCTGCATGTGGACGTAGTCCTCGCGCGCGAGCCCGGCCGCGCTCACGATCCGCCCGAACAGGATGTCGGTGCAGGAGCACGGGCTCTCCCACTGGTAGTGGCCGACGTCGAAGACGTTGATGCCCGCGTCGACGGCGGTCCGCACGAGCGTGACCGCGTCCTCGAACGGGATCCGGTCGTACGTGTGCCACGACCCGAGTCCGAGCACCGAGATCTCCAGCCCGTCGCCGCCGATCTTCCTACGCGACACGTCCATGCAGCTCTCCGATCGATTCGCCCGCCTGCGGTTGACGACCGATCGTAGGCGGCGCCCGATCGACGGCTCACGGTGAAATCTCCAAAGCGCGCCGCCGGCGTTCGTGGGGAATTGGATTGCGGACGCGCTCGCGGAAGTTGAGGCTGCCGGGGTGCCTTCCGCCGCCGCAGCCGACGCCACGTCGCCCCTCTGGCATCCGTTCGCCGACATGGGCGCGGTCGCCGGCGCGCGCCTCGTGATCGAGCGGGCGGACGACTGCCGCGTCTACGACGACCGCGGCCGCGCCTACCTCGATGCGACCGCCGGCCTGTGGTACGCGAACCTCGGCCACAACCGGCGCGAGATCGCCGACGCCGTCAGCGCGCAGCTGCGCCGGCTCGACGCGTTCAGCATCTTCGGCGACTACGCGAACCCGCCGGCGCTCGAGCTGGCGGAGCGGCTTGCGGCGCTCGCGCCGGCCCCGGGCGCGAAGGCCTTCCTCGGCTCCGGCGGCGGCGACATGATCGACACCGCGGCGAAGGTCGCGCGCGCGCACTTCGCCGCGCTCGGTCACCCGGAGCGGACGCATCTGATCGTGCGCCGGCACGGCTACCACGGGACGCATGGATTCGGCACGAGCCTCGCCGGAATCGAGGCGAACAGGACGGGCTGGGGTCAACTCGTGCCCGACGTATCCGTCGTCGCGCACGACGACGCCGCGGCGCTCGAGCGGGAGATCGAGCGCCGCGGACCGGAGCGTGTGGCCGCCTTCTTCTGCGAGCCGGTGATCGGCGCCGGCGGCGTGCGACTGCCGGCCGAGGGCTACGTCGAGGCGGTCGCGGAGATCTGCCGCCGGCACGGGGTGCTGTTCGTCGCCGACTGCGTCATCTGCGGCTTCGGGCGGCTCGGGACGTGGCTGGGGATCGACCGCTGGCCGGTGCTGCCCGACATGGTCGTGCTGGCGAAGGGCATCACGTCCGGCACGCTGCCGCTGGGGGCGCTGCTCGTCGCCGAGCACGTCGCGGCGCCGTTCTTCCCGGGTGCGCCGGGCGCGCCCGTGCTGCGCCACGGCGCGACGTACGCCGGCCATCCCGCCTGCTGCGCGGCGGCGCTCGCGGCGTTCGAGCTGTACGAGCGCGACAACCTGATCGAGCGCGGCCGGCTGCTCGAAGGCGAGCTGGACGCCGTCGTGCGCCCGCTGGCGGCGCACCCGCTCGTCGCGGAGGTGCGCGCGGGGGTCGGGCTGCTGGGCGCCGTCGAGCTGAGCCCGCAGCTGCTGGCCGCCGTCCCCGACGCGCCGCTGCGGCTGCAGCTCGCCTGCCGCGACGCGGGCGTGATCGTGCGAGTGCTCGGGACGGGCGTCGCCGTCTCGCCGCCGCTCACCGTCGGCCGCGGCGAGCTGGCCGAGATCGGCACAGCGCTGACCTACGGGCTCGACGCGATCGCGCGCGAGGACGCGGTGGCGACCGCGGCCGGCGCGGCATGAGCGACGCCGAGCGGGCGGCGCTCGCCGCCGTCCCCAAGCGGCTGCTCGCGGGCGGGCGCTGGACCGACGGCGGCGCCGGCACGGTGGCCGTCGAGGACCCCGCGACCGGCGCGCCGCTGTGCGAGGTCGCCGACGCCGACGCGGCCGACGCCGAGGCCGCGCTCGCCGCCGCGCACGCGGCCTTCCCGCGCTGGCGCGACACGCCGCCGCGCGTGCGCGCCGAGACGCTGCGGCGCGCCTACGAGCTGGTGACCGAGCGCACGGAGCAGCTTGCGCTGCTGATGACGCTGGAGATGGGCAAGCCGCTCGCCGAGTCGCGCGCGGAGGTCGCCTACTCCGCCGGCTTCCTGCGCTGGTACGCGGAGGAGGCCGTGCGCGTCGGCGGTCGCACCGCGATCGACGAGAGCGGACGCACCCGGATCCTCACGACGCGGCGTCCCGTCGGCGTGTGCCTCTTCATCACGCCGTGGAACTTCCCGCTCGCGATGGGCGCGCGCAAGCTCGCGCCGGCGCTCGCCGCCGGCTGCACGGCGGTCGTCAAGCCGGCGGCGCAGACGCCGCTGTCGATGCTCGCGTTCGCCGAGCTGCTGCACGAGGCCGGCGTGCCCGCGGGCGCGGTCAACGTCGTGACCGCGAGCAGATCCGGAGCGCTGATGGCGCCGCTGATCGCCGACGCGCGCGTGCGCAAGCTCAGCTTCACCGGCTCGACGGAGGTCGGCCGCGCGCTGATCGCCCAGTCGGCGCAGCAGGTCCTGCGCGTCTCGATGGAGCTGGGCGGCAACGCGCCCTTCCTCGTCTTCGAGGACGCCGACCTCGACCTCGCGCTCGACGGCGCGCTCGTCGCGAAGATGCGCAACGGCGGCGAGGCGTGCACGAGCGCGAACCGCTTCCTCGTCCACGCGTCGCTGGCCGACGCCTTCGCGCACGGGCTCGCCGAGCGGATGGGCGCGCTCGTCGTCGGCCGCGGCACCGAGCCGGGCGTCGACGTCGGGCCGCTGATCGACGCGCGCCAGCGCGCGGCCGTGGACGCGCTCGTGCAGGACGCGATCGGGCGCGGCGCGCGCCGCCTCACCGGCGGCGAGCCGCTGGACGGCCCGGGCTGGTTCTACCGCCCGACCGTGCTCGCCGACGTGCCCGGCGACGCGCGGCTGCTGCATGAGGAGATCTTCGGCCCGGTCGCCCCGATCCGCACGTTCGCCGACGAGGCGGAGGCCGTCGCCGAGGCGAACGCGACCGAGTACGGGCTGGTCGCCTACGCGTTCACGCGTGACGGCGACCGGATGCTGCGGCTGGTCGACGCGCTCGACACCGGCATGATCGGGCTCAACCAGGGCCTCGTCTCCAACGTGGCGGCGCCGTTCGGCGGCGTCAAGGCCTCCGGCTTCGGCCGCGAGGGCGGTCCGGAGGGCATGGAGGAGTACCTGGAGACCCGTTACGTGGCGATCAATGCCATGGGCCGGCCCTGATCCGGCGCCTAGAGTGGCCGGATGGCGCATCCGCGTGCGGTGCTGACGCTCGGACAGCTGCTGGATGACGAGACGCTTGGCCTGAGCCTCGTGGCCGGCGATGCCGCCGCGCTGGAGCGGCCGCTCGTCGGCGCGCACGTGATCGACATTCCGCATCCGGGGGCGTGGATCGAGCGGCACTGGCTCGTGCTGACGACCGGCATCCAGCTGGCGCAGGACGGCGCGGCGAGCGCCGAGCTGGTGCGGGAGCTGGTGCGCGCCGGCGTCTCGGCGCTCGCGTTCGGCCTGGAGCCGGTCTTCGCCGAGATCCCGGGGGAGCTGATCGCGGCGGCCGCCGAGCCGGGTCTGCCGATCGTCGCGGTCCCGGGCCGCACGCCGTTCCGCGAGATCGTCGAGCGGGTGATGCGCGCGAGCCTGAGCGAAGACGTGCGCGCCTCGCAGCGGCTCGTCGCGATGCAGCGCTACCTGATGGACGCGCTCGGCGACGAGACCCCGCAGCGCACGGCGATCGAGCGGCTTACGACGCTCGTGCGCGGCGACGTCGCGCTGCTCACGCGCGAGGGGCACATCGACCTCGCGTCCGGGGTGATCCCGCTGGAGGGGCTGTGGCGGACGATCTCCGCCCGGCCGACGACGACGCTCGCGTTCGAGCTGGACGAGCGCGACTGGGTCGCCGTCCCGGTGATGGCGCGCGGCGGCGAGGTGCACCGCTGGCTGGCCGCCTCGACGGCGGACGCGTCGGTCTCGGTCGCGCTGCTGAAGGCGGCGACGCAGGCGGCGGTCCCGCTGCTGACGGCGATCGACCGGCTGGAGGCCACGCGCCGCGACCGCCGGCGCGCGGTGCGCGGCGTCGTGCTCGAACGGCTGCTGCGCCGCGACGACGACCCGGTCCTGCTCGCCCAGCTGCGCGAGCTGGGCTTCGCGCTCGAGGAGCCGGTCGCGGTGGTGATCGTGGAGCAGGCCGACGCCCTGCCGCTGCCGGCGGCGGCGCGCGACGCGCTCGAAGACGCGTTCGAGCAGGCGGCGTTCACCTACGTCGCCGGCGGCGTCGGCGACGCGTGCGTCGTGGCGATCGCGCAGGCGTCCCCCGATGCTTTGGCGGCGCTCGCGCACGACCTTGTCGCGCAGGTCAGATCGCTGGCGATCGGCATCGGCGACGCCGCGTCGCTGCGCGACGGCCTGACGCGCTCCCACCGCGAGGCGGAACTGGCGGCCGAGCATGCGCGCGGCGACGCCGAGACGACCGTGCGCCGCTTCTCCGAGCTGGGCGTCGTCACGGCGGTGCTGGCCGAGGTGCCGGTCGAGCCGGTCCGCCAGCGCGCCGAGCCGCTGCTCGACGCGCTCGCGGCGCAGCCGACGGCGCTGGAGACGCTGCAGGTCTACTTCGCGCACGAGTTCAACATCACGGCGACGGCGAGAGCGCTCCACCTGCACCCCAACTCGCTGCGCTACCGCCTCGCGCGCATCGAGGAGGCCGTCGGCGCGCCGCTGCGCGCGCCGGCCACGATCGCCGCGCTGTTCATGGCGTTCTCCAGCATGCGCGACCGCCGGCCGTGAGGGAATCCACAGCCGACTCGCCGTGACTTCGCGGATCGTCCAGTAGCGCCGCGCGCCGGTTGCGAAGACGATCTCGGCGCATGTTGCATGTCGAGAACCTGATCGATGGGGCGAGCGCCGCTGCGGCGGACGGCGGGACGATCGCCGTGCTCGACCCCGCCAGCGGCAGACAGCTCGGCAGCGCGCCGGCCTCCTCGGCGGCCGATCTCGACCGCGCCGTCGGCGCGGCGCGGCGCGCCTTCGACGGCTGGTCGCGCACGACCCCGGCCGAGCGCTCGCACGCGCTGCTGCGGATCGCCGACCTGCTCGAGGAGCGCGCCGAGGCGTTCGCCGAGCTTGAGTCGGCCGACGCCGGCAAGCCGATCGCGGCGGTGCGCGAGGACGAGCTGCCGGCGATCGTCGACTGCCTGCGCTTCTTCGCCGGCGCCGCGCGCGGGCTGGAGGGGAAGGCCGCCGGCGAGTACGTGCCGGCCAGGATGTCGTTCGTGCGGCGCGAGCCAGCCGGGGTCGTGGGCCAGATCGCGCCGTGGAACTACCCGCTGATGATGGCGGCGTGGAAGATCGGCCCCGCGCTCGCGACCGGCTGCACGGTCGTGCTCAAGCCGGCGCCGACGACGCCGTTCACGACCGTGCGGCTGGCCGAGCTGGCCGCGGAGGTGCTGCCCGCCGGGGTGCTGAACGTCGTCTGCGGCGACGACACGGCCGGCGCCGCGCTCGTCGCCCATCCCGGCGTCGACATGGTCTCGCTGACGGGCTCCGTGCGCGCGGGGAGAGCGGTCGCCGCGAGCGCCGCGCAGTCGCTCAAGCGCGTGCACCTGGAGCTGGGCGGCAAGGCCCCGGTGGTGATCTTCGACGACGTCGAGCTGGACGCGGCGCTCGCGCAGGTCGCGAACGCCGGCTTCTACAACGCCGGCCAGGACTGCACGGCGGCGACGCGCGTGCTCGCGCACGCGCGCGTCTACGACGAGGTCGTCGCCGGTCTGGCCGCGCAGGCCGGCGGCTACGTGATCGGCGATCCGTCGCTGCCGCAGACGACGCTCGGGCCGCTCAACAGCGCCGCGCACCGCCAGCGGGTGCGCGACCTGATCGACGAGCGCTCACCCGCCACCGAGCTGGTCGCCGGCGGGGTCGCGCCGGACCGCCTCGGCTACTTCTTCGAGCCGACCGTCGTCGCGGACGTGGCGCGCGACGACGTGCTCGTGCAGCAGGAGATCTTCGGCCCCGTGCTGACCGTCCAGCCGTTCGCGGACGAGGCCGACGCGATCGCGCAGGCTAACGACACGCCCTACGGGCTGGCCGCGTCGGTGTGGACGCGCGACGTCGGCCGCGCGCTGCGCGTGGCGAACGCGCTGCGCTTCGGCTGCGTGTGGGTCAACGACCACATGACGCTCGCGTCCGAGATGCCGCACGGCGGCTACGGCGAGTCGGGCTACGGCAAGGACCTCTCGATGTATGCGCTCGAGGACTACAGCAACGTCAAGCACGTCATGGTCTCGCTCGCATGAGCGGTTCGCCGACGCCGGGCCGCACGCGCGTGACGCCGCGCTTCGCGGGGGTGCGGACGTTCATGCGGCTGCCGCACGTCGAGGACGTCGCCGCGCCGTCCGCGCTCGACGGCGTCGACGTCGCGGTGCTCGGCTTCCCGTTCGACACGGCGACGAGCTACCGCCCCGGCGCCCGCTTCGGGCCCGAGGCGATCCGCTCGGTGTCGGTGCTGCTGCGCCCCTACCACCCCGAGCACCGCGTCGACGTGCTCGACGCGCTGACGGGCGTCGACGCCGGCGACCTGCCGCTCTCGCCGGGTGAGACGGAGCGCTCGTACGCGCTCGCCGAAGAGGTGCTGGGCGCGGTCGTGCGGGCCGGCGCGATGCCGCTCGTGCTCGGCGGCGACCACTCGATCACGCTCGCGCCGCTGCGCGCGCTCGCGGCGGTCCACGGCCCGCTCGCGCTGATCCACCTCGACGCCCACGGCGACACGTGGGACGACTACTTCGGGCAGCGCTACTTCCACGGCACGACGTTCCGGCGCGCGGTCGAGGAGGGCGTGGTCGATCCGACCGCCTCGCTCCAGGTCGGCATGCGCGGGCCGCTCTACGTCGCCGAGGACCTTGAGCTGGGTCCGGAGCTCGGCTTCACGGTGCGCACGATCGCGGAGCTGCGCGAGCTGGGGCCGGCCGGCTTCGGCGCGCTCGCACGGCGGCTCGCGGGCGAGCGCCCGGTGTTCGTCAGCTTCGACGTCGACGTCTGCGATCCGGCCTTCGCGCCGGGGACCGGGACGCCCGAGATCGCCGGCCTCAGCTCGTCGGAGGCGGTCGCCTTCCTGCGCGCGCTCGCGGGCGTGCAGCTCGTCGGCGCCGACGTCGTCGAGGTCGCTCCGCCCTACGACGGGCCGGGCCAGCCGACCGCGGTGCTCGCCGCGAACGTCGCCTGGGAGCTGCTGGCGCTCGCCGCGCTCGCCCGCCGCTGAGGCGCTGACTACGCGAGCGTCGCGTCGGCGCCGGACTTGGCGACGAACGCGACGGCGCGCTCGACGCTGTCGACGTCGCGCACCGCGCCGGTGTCGGCCGAGGTCGCCATCGCGGCGTAGGCGCGAAGGGCGGGGGAGACGGAGCGCTCGCGTGCGACCGGCGCGTAGCCGCCGGCCTCCTCCAGCGCGCGGCGGCGCGCGGCCAGCTCCTCGTCGGCGACCTCCAGCGAGATCGTGCGCGCCGGGATGTCGATCGCGATCGTGTCGCCGTTCTCGACCAGCGCGATCGCGCCGCCCGACGCCGCCTCCGGGGAGACGTGCCCGATCGAGAGGCCCGACGTGCCGCCGGAGAAGCGCCCGTCGGTGATCAGCGCGCACGCTCTGCCGAGCCCGCGGCCCTTCAGGTAGGAGGTCGGGTACAGCATCTCCTGCATGCCCGGCCCGCCGCGCGGCCCCTCGTAGCGGATCACGACCACGTCGCCGGGTCTGACGCCGTCGTTCAGGATCAGCTCGACCGCGTCCTCCTGCGACTCGACCACGACCGCCGGGCCGGTGAACCTGAAGATCGACTCGTCGACGCCGGCGGTCTTCACGACGCAGCCGCGCTCCGCGAGGTTGCCGTAGAGGATCGCGAGGCCGCCCTCCTGCGAGTAGGCGTGGTCGAGGTCGCGGATGCAGCCGTCGGCGGCGTCGAGGTCAAGCGACTCCCAGCGCTCCGACTGCGAGAACGCCTGCGCCGAGCGGACGCAGCCGGGCGCCGCGTGGAAGAGGTCGAGCGCGCGCTCGCTCGGCTTCGCGCCGCGCACGTCCCACTCGCCGAGCCAGCTGTCGACGTCGCGCGCGTGGACGGTGTGGACCGACTCGTCGAGCAGGCCGCCGCGGTGCAGCTCGCCGAGGATCGCGGGGATCCCGCCGGCGCGGTGGACGTCCTCCATCAGGTACGTGCCGTTCGGCGCGACCTTGCAGATGCACGGCACGCGGCGCGAGAGCGCATCGATGTCGGCCATCGTGAAGTCGACGCCGGCCTCCTGCGCGGCCGCGAGCAGGTGCAGGATCGTGTTGGTCGAGCCGCCCATCGCGATGTCGAGCGTCATCGCGTTCTCGAACGCGGCGCGCGTCGCGACCGCGCGCGGCAGCACGCTTGCGTCGTCCTCGTCGTAGAAGCGCTTCGCGATCTCGACGACCGTGCGGCCGGCGTCCTCGTAGAGCTGCTTGCGCGCGGTGTGCGTCGCGAGCGTCGAGCCGTTGCCCGGCAGCGACAGGCCCAGCGCCTCGGTCAGGCAGTTCATCGAGTTGGCGGTGAACATGCCCGAGCAGGAGCCGCACGTCGGGCAGGCGGCCTCCTCGATCAGGTCCATGTCCGCGTCGCTGACGCTCGGCGAGACGGCCTCCGCCATCGCGGTGATGAGGTTCAGGCCCTTGCGGACCGTGCCGTCCACCAGCGTCGCGACGCCGCCCTCCATCGGCCCGCCGGAGACGAACACGGTCGGGACGTTCAGCCGCAGCGCGGCGTTCAGCATCCCTGGCGTGATCTTGTCGCAGTTGGAGATGCAGATCAGCGCGTCGGCGCAGTGCGCGTTGACCATGTACTCGACGCTGTCGGAGATCAGGTCGCGCGAGGGCAGCGAGTAGAGCATCCCGCCGTGGCCCATCGCGATGCCGTCGTCGACGGCGATCGTGTTGAACTCCAGCGGCACGCCGCCGGCCGCGTGCACCGCCGCGCTGACGACCTCGCCGACCGGCTTCAGGTGCGTGTGGCCGGGGACGAACTGCGTGTACGAGTTCGCGACCGCGACGATCGGCTTGCCGAAGTCCTCCCGCGCGACGCCCGCCGCGCGCAGCAGCGCACGCGCGCCGGCCATGTTGCGGCCATGCGTGACGGTCTTGGAGCGCAGCGGAGTCATGCGGAACGACTCTAGCCGGATGCGCTCGTACCCGGTGCCCTGACAAGTCGCCGCGCGACCGGGGCGTGCCCGTTGCGCCAGAATCGCGGCATGTCACGGGGCGTCAGTGAGATGGAGGAGCGGATCGCGCACTGGACGGGGGAGCACGGCGACGTGCTTGAGATCGTCTGGGAGCAGTACGCGAGCGACGGCGCGTGGCCGGATCCGGCACGGCTGACGCGGGAGCGGTTCATGCAGCGCCCGCGACGGAACTACACGGCGATCGCCGAGCAGATGCCGACGCCGCTCGGTGGCCTGCGGCTTGTCGGTCAAGGGACGGAACGAGTCGTCGCGCTGACGCCCCGCGCGCTGACCCACGTCGCCGGCGCGAGACCGCTGCTCGACGACTTCCTGCGTCTGATCCGTCTGGCGGTGAAGCGCTTCGCCGAACCGGCGCAGCCGCCCTTCGTGCGCAGCACCGAGCTGCCGGTGAGCGAGGAGCGCGCCCGGCAGCTGGACGAGATGGCGATGGCGGACAGCTGGCTCCTGCGCCCGCACGGAGGCGAGCCGGGCGCGTTGCAGCTCGCGATCGACGAGCGGGCCGCGATGGCGGTCGCCGAGGTCGCCACGCTTGAGGAGTACTTCGACGCGCAAGCGGAGGCCTGGTGGCGCAGCCCCGCATTGCCGCACCTGCTGCCGCCCGCGCCGACGCCGGTCGATGCAGCGGACGCCGCGGTCGAGCCGACCTTCCGGCTCGCGCTCGACGAGCTGCATCCGACGGTCGTCGACGCGTGCGTGTCGCACTTCGAGAGCGGCCATCCGGCGGACGCCGTGCGGCATGCGGTCACCGCGGTGCTGGACGAGTTGCGGGCGCTGGCGGGGCTCGAGCTGGACGGCGAGCAGCTGGTCGGCCGCGCGCTCGGGTCGAACGGCGAGGTGGTCGTCGCCGACCTGCGAACCGAGACGGGGCGCAGCATCCAGCGCGGGGTCCTGCAGATCATGCAGGGCGTCGTCGCCGCGATCCGCAACCCGCTGGCGCACCGACGGATCGAGATGGACCAGTCGGAGGCGCTGGAGCAGGTTGCCCTGTTGAGCTTCGCGATGCGGCAGATCGAGGACGCGCGCGGCGCGCCGCCCGAGTGGGGCGGCGCCGCGCCCGCGTCAGCCGCTCAGCGGAACGCCTGAATGCCCGTCAGCGCCTGGCCGATCACGAGCGCGTGGACGTCGGCGGTGCCCTCGTAGGTGACGACCGACTCGAGGTTGTTCATGTGGCGGATCACCGGGTACTCGAGCGTGACGCCGTTGGCGCCGAGCACCTGGCGGGCGGCGCGCGCCACCTCCAACGCGCCGTTGACGTTGCCGAGCTTGCCCATGCTGACGTGCTCGGGCCGCAGCGTGCCGGCGTCCTTCATGCGCCCGAGGTGGAGCGCGACCAGCGACGCGCGGTTGACCTCCAGCGCCATGAACGCGAGCTTCTGCTGCTGGATCTGCGTCGCGGCGATCGGGCGGTCGAACTGGATCCGCTCCTTCGCGTACGCCAGCGCGGCCTCGAAGCAGGCGCGGCCGGCGCCCGCCGCGCCCCACACGATCCCGTAGCGCGCCTCGTTCAGGCATGACAGCGGACCGCGCAGCGAGGACACCTGCGGCAGGCGCGCGCTGTCGGGCAGGCGCACGTCGTCCAAGACCAGCTCGCTGGTGACCGATGCGCGCAGCGAGAGCTTCTTCTTGATCTCGGGCGCGCTGAAGCCGGCGGTCCCTCTCGGCACGAGGAAGCCGCGGACGCCGTCGTCGGTCTGCGCCCACACGACGGCGACGTCGGCGATCGAGCCGTTCGTGATCCACATCTTCGAGCCGTTCAACACCCAATCGCCCCCGTCGCGCCGCGCGCGCGTGCGCATCGAGCCGGGGTCGGAGCCCGCGTCGGGCTCGGTCAGCCCGAAGCAGCCGATCGCCTCGCCGGCCGCCATCCGCGGCAGCCACTCCTGCTTTTGCTCCTCCGAGCCCCAGCGCCAGATCGCGTACATCGCGAGCGAGCCCTGCACGGACACCAGCGAGCGCACGCCGCTGTCGCCGGCCTCCAGCTCCATGCACGCGAGCCCGTAGGCGGTGGCGCTTGCGCCGGCGCAGCCGTAGCCGGTCAGGTGCATGCCGAGCAGGCCGAGCCTGCCGAGCGCCGGCGCCAGCTCGCGCGGGATCGTCGCGGCCTCGAACCAGTCGCCGACGTGCGGCACGACCTCCTTGGCGACGAACGCGCGGACCGTGTCGCGGATGTCGCGCTCCTCGTCGGAGAGCAGCGCGTCGAGGTTGAGGAAGTCGTCGGGGCGGATGGCGGGCGCGGCGGCGGTGGAGGCGGTCATGCCCACATCCAAGCAGCCGCCGCGTCGGGGCGCGTCAGGCGGCCTGACGCCCCGCGTGCACGCCCTCGGCCAGCTCCTCGACGACCTTCGCGCAGAAGGCGGGCAGGTCGTCCGGCTTGCGCGAGGAGACGATCCCCTGGTCGACGTGGACCTCCTCGTCGACCCACGTGCCGCCGGCGTTCTCGACGTCGGTTCTGAGACTCGGCCACGAGGTGATCGTGCGGCCTCTCAGCACGCCGGCCTCGACGAGCGTCCACGGTCCGTGGCAGATCACCCCGACCGGCTTGCCGCTCTCGACGAAGTCGCGCACGAATCTGATCGCGTCCGGATCGGTGCGCAGCCGGTCCGGGTTGGCGACGCCGCCCGGCAGCACGAGCCCGTCGTAGTCCTCGGCGCGCGCCTCGCTCACCGTGCGGTCGACGGGGAATCTGTCGCCCTTGTCGAGGTGGTTGAACGCCTGCGTCTCGCCGGCTCTGAGGTCGACCAGGTCGACGTCCGCGCCGGCGTCGCGCACCGCTCTCAGCGGCTGCTCCAGCTCGACCTGCTCGACGCCCTCCGTCTGGAGGAACGCGATGCGCTTGCCCTGCAGCTCGTTTGCCATGGTGGTCGCCTCCGTGATCGGGTTCCGACCACTGGCGCTACCCGCCCCGCGCGCTCAGGAACCGGGCCTGGGTCTAAACCGAGGCTGCCGGGGTACCCGTCTTCTGGCTGCCGCCGACCGGAGGAGAACCGATGGGGACCCGTCACCGCAGGATCGCGCGCCTCGCCCTTGCCGTCCTGGCCGCGCTCGCGCTCGTCGGGGCGCTCGCCGCCACGGCGTCTGCTCGCGAGCACGCGCCCTCGCGCGCGCATGCGTCTAACTACGCCCACGTCCAGCAGCAGGGCAAGCCGCTGACCGTGATGACGCGCAACCTCTACCTGGGCGCCGACCTCACGCGCGCGTTCGCGGCGCTGCAGGCCCCGCCCGACAGACAGCTCGAAGTGCTGATCGACGCGACCACGAGAATCCGCGCGATCGTCGATCTGACGAACTTCCCGTTGCGCGCCCAGCGGCTCGCGGCCGAGATCGCCGACCACCGGCCCGACCTGATCGGCCTGCAGGAGGCGGCGCTGTGGCGACACGGTCCGCTCGGCCAGGAGGCGACGACCGTGGACTACGACTTCCTCCAGCTGCTGCTCGCCGCGCTCGACGCGCGCGGCGCCCACTACGTCGTCGCCCGCGCGCAGCAGGAGTCCGACGTGACGCTGCCCGGCTTCCTCAACGGGAGCCTGGTGAACCTGCGCCTGACGATGCGCGACGTCGTGCTCAAGCGCGCCAACGAAGGCGTCAAGGTGCTCGACACGAGCGGCGCCAACTACGTCACGCGCATCCCCGTCACGCTCGCCGGCCAGACCGCCTCATTCATCCGCGGCTACGTCGTCGTCGACGTGAGAGCGGGCGTCAAGCGCGTGCGCTTCATCGACACGCACCTGGAGTCGGAGTCCTCCGACGTCGCCTACGCGCAGGCGGCCGAGCTGCTTGCCGGCCCGGCCTCGCCGAGCAACGGCTGGGCGACGATCCTCGCGTGCGACTGCAACAGCGATCCGCTCAACGCGTCGGTCAAGCCGGGGGAGACGCACGCCCACCAGGACCCCTACCTGCTGCTGACCGGAGCGGGCGGCTTCCACGACGAGTGGCTGCTGTTCGCGCCCGCCGAAGCCGGCTTCACCTCCGGCCTCAGCGAGCTGGTGAACGACTCGCCGGAAGCGGCCGCGGCCGAGTTCAACCACCGCATCGACTTCATCTTCGGCCGTCGCGCTGACGGGTCGCCGATGCCCGTGCTGCGCGCCTGGGTGACCGGCAAGGACCCGGCCGACCGCACCCCGCCGACGCCGATCGGCCGCCTGTGGCCGTCCGACCACGCGGGCGTGGTGGTGACGCTGCGGCCGTAGGCAAGCGCTGCAGAACGCGCCCCGGCTGGACAGCCGGCCGGGGCGCGGTTAGGTTCGGGTGGTCCACAAAGAGGAGGGACCACCCGTGTCATCCGCCGTGCCGGACTCCGAGCTGAAGACCCGCCACCGCGCGATGTGGGCCTCCGGCGACTACCCGTCGATGGTCGAGACGTTCCTGCTGCCGCTCGGCCCGCAGCTGGTCGAGGCGTGCGGGATCGAGGCCGGGATGTCCGTGCTCGACGTCGCCGCCGGCACCGGCAACGCGTCGCTGCCCGCCGCCGCGCGCGGCGCGAACGTCACGGCGAGCGACCTCACGCCCGAGCTGCTGGAGGCCGGCCGCGCCCGCGCCGAGGCGCAGGGGCTGACGCTCGACTGGGTCACCGCCGACGCCGAGCAGCTGCCGTTCCAGGACGCGTCCTTCGATGTCGTGATGTCCTCGATCGGCGCGATGTTCGCGCCGCACCACCAGGCCGTGGCCGACGAGATGACGCGCGTCTGCCGTCCAGGCGGCACGATCGGGATGCTGAACTGGACCCCCGAGGGGATGATCGGCGCGCTCTTCAAGACGATGGGGCCGTTCGCGCCCCCACCCCCGCCCGGCGCGCAGCCGCCGCCGCTGTGGGGCGGCGAGCAGCACGTGCGCGAGCAGTTCGGCGACCGCGTCGCGTGGCGCACGCTCGACCGCGCGATGCTGGAGGTCACGGCGTTCGCGCGGCCGCGCGACTACGGCGAGCACTTCAAGGAGCGCTACGGCCCGACGATCGTCGCGCGCAGCAACGCGGCCAGAGACGGACGCGAGGGCGAGCTGGACGCGGCGCTCGACGCCTTCTGCGAGGAGTGGAACCTCGGCAGCGACGACGCCGCCCGCTTCGAGCAGGAGTACCTGATCGCCGTGGGCACGCGCACATAGCAAGCGCGTGCGCGCCAGCTCCGGCGGACAACGACGGCGTACGGCTTTGTCCGGCGCGGCCGAGGCGCGGCCGATGCGTGCCGTGAAGACTTGTAGGCCGTGACACCGGATCGTGGGCAGGCGCTGTGGCACCCGTTCGCCGACATGGGCGCCGTCGAGGACGCGCCGTTCGTCCTCGAACGCGCCGAGGACGTGTGGGTGTGGGACGAGCAGGGCCGTCGCTACCTCGACGCGACCGCCTCGCTGTGGTGCGCGAACGTCGGCCACGGCCGCCCCGAGATCGCGGAGGCGGTCGCACGCCAGCTGCGCGCTCTCGACACGTACTCGACCTTCGGCGACTTCGCCAACGGTCCGGCGCTTGACCTCGCCGACCGGCTCGCCGCGCTCGCGCCGACGCCCGGCTCGCGCGTCTTCCTCGGCTCCGGCGGCGGCGACGTGATCGAGTCCGCGGCGAAGATCGCGCGCGCCTACTTCCAGCAGACCGGCCAGCCGCGACGGGTCCACATGATCGCGCGCGAGCACGGCTACCACGGCACGCACGGCCACGGCACGAGCCTCGGCGGGATCGCGTCGAACCTGGCCGGCTGGGGGCCGCTCGACCCGGCCGTCACGCACGTCCCGCACGACTCCGCCGACGCGCTGGAGACGGAGATCGCGCGGCTCGACCCCGAGCGCGTCGCGGCCTTCTTCTGCGAGCCGGTGATCGGCGCCGGCGGCGTGCGGCTGCCGCCCGACGGCTACCTGGAGGCGGTCGCCGACGTGTGCGCGCGCCATGGCGTGCTGTTCGTCGCCGACTGCGTCATCTCGGCGTTCGGCCGCCTCGGCACCTGGCTCGGGATCGACCGCTGGCCGGTCGAGCCGGACATGGTCGTGCTCGCGAAGGGCGTGACCGGCGGCACGCTCCCGCTCGGCGCGCTGATCGTCGCGCCGCACGTCGCGGAGCCCTTCTTCCCTGGCGAGCCGGGCGCGCCGGTGCTGCGCCACGGGCAGACGTACTCGGGCCATCCGACCTGCTGCGCGGCGGCGCTCGCGACGCTCGACGTCTACGAGCGCGAGGACCTGATCGCGCGCGGGCGCGAGCTGGAGGGTCCGCTGGAGGATGCGCTGCGCCCGTTGGAGCAGCACCCGCTCGTGGGCGGGGTGCGCGCGGGGCTGGGGCTGCTCGGCGCGGTCGAGCTCTCGCACGAGGCGCGCGCCGCCGACCCGAGCGCCGTGTCACGGCTGACGATGGCCTGCCGCGAGCAGGGGCTGCTCGTGCGCGCCCTGGCGACCGGCGTCGCGGTGTCGCCGCCGCTCACGATCGAGGAGACGCAGATCGCCGCGATCGGCGCCGGAATCGCCGAAGGCCTCACCGCGCTCGAGCGGACTCCGCTCGGCGGGTGAGCGAGGAGGAGGCGGGGGG
>JBQCIQ010000022.1:0-46924 GCA_051953595.1 Conexibacter sp.
AAGCTTTTGTTTTTTTTTATTTTTTGTTTTTTTTTTGGGGTTTTCCCGCCCTCTCCCCGCCAAACACCCCCAAAACCTCGACCTGCCATCTGAGAGATGGTTGTCATTTCATGCCAGCAGAAGCCCAGCATCGGGGATGGATCCCAGGAGCGGGACGCAGACACGAAGCGGTGCGACGGACGGGCGAGGGACAACGAGGGGAGAAAGAAATCGGCGCAGCGGGCCTAGACGGGTCCGGTACAGGCAGTGGATGGACGTGGACGAACAGGACTCGAGGGAACGCAGCTCACGTTGGAGGCACTGGCGACCGGTGGCATCGAGGACCGGCGTCGGACGAGCCCGGCGCGTCGCATCACGCGCGATGACGTGATGACGGCCGCGGAGGTCGCGCAGCTGCTCGCGTTGCCGAAGTCGACCGTCTACGAGCTGGCGCGGCGTGGCGAGCTGCCGTGCGCTCGGCTCGGGCGGACGATGCGCTTCCTGCGCGAGGACATCGAGGGGCGGCTGCGCGGCCGGTAGCCCGCTACGCCGCCGCCTCCTCGGCCGCTGCGTCAACCACCCCGAACGCGGCGTTCACGGCCACGATCGCCGCCGCGTCGATCTTGCTGTGCAGGTAGCGGTTGGTGGTGCGCAGCTCGGCGTGGCCGAGCACGTCGCGGACGGTCACGAGGGGCAGCGAGCGGGCGAGGACCGAGCCGGTCGCGTGGCGCAGGCCGTGGAGCTTGAGCGGGCGCAGGCCGGCGGCCTCGGCCGCGCGCTTGTAGCGGCGGCGCACCGCTGACGGGTCGAGGCGGCGGCCGAGCCGGTTGCAGAAGACGTAGTCCTCGGCGCCGGTGAAGTGGTCGCGCTGGCCGAGCCGCGCGAGCGCCTCGGCGGCGGGGCGCGGGATCGGCACCTGGCGGCCGCGTCTGCCCTTCGGCTCCTTCTCGACGCCGGCGCTCACCGCGCGCTCGACGTTGATGACCGCGCCGGAGAGGTCGGGCAGGAAGTGGACGTAGCGCCAGCGCAGCGCCACCAGCTCGCCGATGCGCATGCCGCTGTAGAAGGCGACGCGGAACAGCTCGGCGTCCTGGCGATCCTCGGCAGCGCGCGCGGCCTCCTCCTCGTCGCCGAGCTGGTTCGGGCGACCTCGGTAACTCGGCGGCGCGGCGCGATGCTCGCCGCGCTCGCACGCGCGCGCGAGCGACTCCAGCTCGGCGACCTCGTAGTGGTCGAGCGGCGGCGGGGGCGGCTGGTAGCGCTTGTCGGTGCCCGCCACCGGGTTCGACGGCAGCGCGTACGTGTCCGGCTTCATCGCGTAGACGAAGATCGAGTGCAGGACCGCGCGGTGCTCGTTGACGTTGCGCGCCGACATGCCCGCTCTGTCCAGCTCGCGGAGGAACGTCGACACCTCGCGCGTCGTCAAGGCGTCGATCGGACGATCGCCGAAGCGGGCCATGATGCGGCCCTTCGACTCGCCGCTCCCGCGCTTGTACGCCGTGCCCGGCTCGCGCAGCAGGATCTCGTTCTCGCGCAGTGTCGACGGAGCGCCGCCCTTCACGTCGCGCTTCCACGCGAGCCACTCGTGCGCGACGCGTCGCACAGTCGGGACACCAGCACGCCGGGCGGCCTCCGCCGCCGCCGCGCGCTCCCCCTCCACGGCCGCAACCTTCTCCGCCGCCGCGACGTGCGCCGAGCGCTCGTCCAGCCAGCCCGGCGGGGTGCGCCCGCGACGCTTGACCCAGCCTCCCTCGCTGCCCTGCTCCAACCACGCCCGGCCGAGGCGGCGCTTGAGCTGGTTGCCGTCCGCGTCCCGCCACTTCGCCTCGAAGAACGGCGTGCCGTCGGGGCCGACGCGGACGAGGACGGCAGGGCTCTTGGCGGTCACGCGGCCGAGGGTACCACTCGAAACGGCCGTGGGTACCACACTGGCCGTGGGTACCACTTTGGATACCGAACATGCCGGAACAAGCGCCAGAACAGGCTATCCAGCCGCACCAGCCTGTCCGTATCTAAGCGTCTCGGCCTTGAAGCGCCTGGATCGCACCCAGGAGGTCGCCGGTTCGAGTCCGGCTAGCTCCACTGAACCGCGCCAGACTTCCGCTTATTCCGAAGCTTTCGGGGTAGTACCGGGGCCTACCCGAATCCTGGAGGAGTGACCATGGCGGACTCGGCGTCACGTTCCCGTGCAAGTTCGAGATCCGGTCCGAGCAGGAGAGCGAGCGCATCGCGTCCGCGCTCGTCGGCCAGGAGAAGACCCGCATCGTCGCGGGCGAGATCGGGCTCCGGCGGTGCACGCAGAACGAGTGCGGCCCGTTCCGCCGCGCGCAGACCGTCGGCGAGCCGCTCGGCGGCAAGCGGATCGGCCGCGAGCAACGGACATCACGGTCCGCTCGAGTCCGTCACCGACACGATCGGCGCGGTCGCGACGAAGGTGCGCGGTCCACTGCTCGCCGGCGGCGCCGCAGCGGCGGGCGCGATCGGCGGCATCGTGCTCAGCTCACGCGTGTTGCGTCCGCGCAAGAAGGTCCTCGGCATTCCGGTCCCGCGCGACGGGATCGGCCTCAAGCCGCTGGCGAAAGAGGTCCGCAAGGCGGGCAAGCAGATCGAGCGCATGGCCGAAGAGGTCGCCAAGGCCAGAGCGCAGGCGGAGAAGGTCGGCAAGGCGCTGTCCTGACGACGGAGAGGCAAGATGGCCACGACGCGAGCGGCACGCAGACCCGGCGGCAGCGCCAGCGGCGCCGGTGCGAGAGCGTCAGGTACGACGAGACGGGCGAAGGGGCCCGCGGCGGCCGTTGGTGCGGCGATCGGCGGGCTCGCGATCGGGACCGCGCTCGGCGCGAGGCTGCGCCTGCATCGGCGCCCCCGCCTGCTGGGGCTGCCGCTGCCGAGCTCGCGCGAGATGCGGACGGGCGCGAAGCACGTCGCGCAGGCAGGACGGCGGCTGTACGAGCTGGAGAGCGACGTGCGAGCGCTCCGCGCGCAGGCCGACGCATCGCGGCGACAGTCGCCGATCGAGGTCGTGCTCTCGGCGCTGACCTCGCGCCGGCTGCCGCGGAAGACCTGACCCGCTCTCGTCAGGACGTGCCGAGATCCGTCGGATGGACGATCCTCGCGTGCGCGCGCCAGCGCACCCCTATGTCACGGTAGGTCACCCCTGGCTCGACCTGCTCCGGCAGGTTCTCCCGCTCTGTGTGGGAGCTTGACTCCACCGCCGGCTCGCCTTCGAACCAGACTCTCGTCGCCGGGACGCCGCCGAAGCGCAGCTCCCGGGCGCGCACAGAGATGAAGACGTCGGCGTCCGGAAGCTCGTCGTCAAACGGCTCGTCTCGACGGTCCGCTGGGTCGCCAGGGCTCACCTGCGCGCCCCCCGCAGGTCCCGGACCGTGATCGTGCCGCCCGCTCCGCTGCCCTGGACCTCGTCGAGGTCGATCCCCTCCGCCTCGGCCCGTCGCAGAGCGGCCCTCGTCGCGTGATACCTCATCGCGCGACGCTCACGCCGCCGCTCGCCCAGCTCCGCGGCCTTGTGGGCCGCCGCGAACCCGAGATCCTTCGCCTCGTCGCTTGCCGCGGCGCCGAGCTCCTTGACGACCATCTTCGCGGCCTCCTTCGCCAGGCTTCCGGCGGTCAGCCCGCCGCCGCCCTGGCCGCCTCCGCTGTCGCCGTCACCGCCGCCGGCACCCGGCGTGCCCATCTGACCGGCCAGCGCCCCGGCGTCCTGTCCGAGCCCGCCGACCGCCTGGCCGGCGCCTTGGCCGACGCCCTGCACGGCCCCGCCGGCGCCCTTGCCGACATCCTGCACGGCCCCGCCGGCGCCCTTCCCGACGTCTTGCACCGCCCCGCCGGCGCCCTTGCCGACATCCTGCACCGCACCCTCAGCACCCTTGCCGACGTCCTGGACCGCGCCCTCGGCGCCCTCGCCCACGTCTTCGACGGCGTGTCCGGCGCCCTGACCGATCTGGCCGACGCCCTTGCCCGCGCCGGCACCGACCTGCTCAAGCGAGCGTCCGATGCTCTCAAGCAGCGCAGGGTTGCGATCGAGGGTGGTCAATACGCGATCGATGATCGCGGTGATGTGATCGAGGCGAGCGCGAAGGAGCGCCTGCGCTTCGACCCCTCTGATGCTCAGCTCGGCCTTGCCGAGCTCGGCGTGAATGCCGACGCTCAGCTTGACGAGATCGAGCACCTCGGCATGCACCGAGACGCGCGCCTCGATGTTGTCCAGCTCGAGGTGGATCTCGTCGACCTTGACGATCGGGATGTCGACGAGAACGTCGGGCTCGTCCGTGTCGCTGATCGATCCCGGGTGGAGGAGGGTGTAGTCCTGGTACTCGCGCTCGGGGACCGTCGCGTCGCTGGTCTGGTTGCGCAGCGGGCTTCGTCTGCTGCCGTTGCTGCTGCCGCTCGAACCCTGACCGGACTTCGCCGGCGCACGCCGGCGCTGTGAGCCTCTCGATCCATTGCGGCTGGCCGCCCGCCGTCTCGTCTGAGCTTGCGCCATCGGGATCCCTCCGATCTCCTCCGTTCGCCAGGGGTCCTATGCCGGATTCCCGATGCCCCGGGGTCCAAACGAACTAGTCGTTCTCTGTCCCCGCGCCGCGACGCCGCAGCGACGAGATCCCGGCGCTGCCGGCCGTGAGGCCGGTGAGGCCGCCCGCGGCGATCAAGCCGGCCCGCATCGCCTTGTCGGACGGCAGATCCGGCAGGTCCACCTTCTTGACGGCGTCGAGGAGCCGCTGCATCCGGCTCTTCCTCCTGAACGGCGCTCGCATGTGATCTCCTCCATCAGCTCTTCCCACGCGACGCCTTCGCGATCGCGGCGATGAGCTCGTCCTTGGTCATGTTCGTCCGGCCCTCGACCCCGACGCTGGCGGCCAGCTCGATCAGTTCCGGCTTCTTGTAGGACTCGAGGCCGTTCGTCGCGTCGCGGCTCAGCTGACGAGCCGTGTTCCTTGCCGTCGCCTGCGAGTCCTCCCGCAGCTGATCCGCCGCGGCGATCCGAGCGTCGGCCTCGCTCGCCTGCTGCTCGGCGTCGCTGACGAGCTGCTGCGCGCGCTCGCGCGCCTCCTCGGCGACGGTGCGCGCGGCCTCAGCTGCCTCGTCGGCGAGCCGTCTGGCCGTGGCGAGCTTCTCGGTCGCGTCGGCGACCTTCTCCTCGGCGCGTCGTCGGGAGTCCTCGGCCTCGCGCTCGGCCTCCTCGATCTCCTCGTCGACCTCGGCCTGCGTCTCCTCGACCGTCTCCTCGGCCTCCTCCTCGGCCTCTTGCCGCGTGCGCTTGACGGACTCGTCTGCCGCCTTCTGTGCCGCGGCGACACGCTGTCTGACGGTCCGACTCGTCTCCCGCTCAACCTCCCTGACGAGAGCGCGGCCACGCTCGCTCACCTGCCGGGCGTGGTCTGAGAGCTCCTTCGACTCCTGCGCGGCTGCAAGCGCCTCTTCCTCGGCCTCCCGGGCGCGCTCCGCGGCCTCCCGCGCGCGCTTCATCCGGACGTCGACGGAGTCGCCGCCGATGGGCGTGGCGTCCACCACGGCCATGCGCATCCTTCGTCCCCGATCGCGGGCGCCCGCCGCAGCCGATCCGGTCGCGGATCCGACCGTCTCGGCGGGCTTCAGGACGCGAGACAGCATCCACGCCGCGTTCGACGGCATCTCCCGCAGACCCGTCCGCGCTTGCTCGGACAACCATCCTCCGACAGGCATCTCTCAACCCTCCAATCCCATCTCTGGCCGCTGCTGCGATGGCGCAGTCTCCGCCCGTATACCCGGCGATCACCTCGATGCACGAGTGGTGGCATGCCCACGCTCGCCTAGACCTGGGGACATGACGCTTCGGCGGATGGACAACGAGGCCGCAAAGGCGTTCTTCCTTGACAGCGGAGCCCGCTACACACTAAATTCACCTTGTTCGAATTCCGGTGGGGGGAGGTCGGATCGTGTTCGGACAGGCGTCGGCCTGGTTGGGGAGAAGGCTGCTTCCGCTTACGGCATGGCTCGTGGCGATCGCCGGCACGGCGTTGATCCTCGCGCTCGCGACTTCGGGCGCCGCGCCGTCGCACACGCTCGCCGCCCAGAACGGCGCGCCCGTTCGCGTGCCGCCGCCCCAGCACGGCGCCGCGCCGCCGGATCCGGGCGCCGCCGCCGCGTCAGTCGCGCCGCACGGCCCGCCGAGCGCAAGCGCCGCGGACGCCGCATCCTCGCGCGCGGTGCTCCGAAGCGACGCGACGTTCGCGGACCTGCTCCACGGCGTCGGCTATCGCGTCGTGTCGATCTCGCCGTGGACCGACGCCACGGGCGCCGGCCAGCTGGGCACCGTCGTCGACGTCCAGCTCGACGCGCCGCTCACGGCGACGACCGAGCTGCCAGGCGTGCGCTTCGACGCCGACGGCACGACCTACAGGGAGCTGTCGATTCCCGTGAAGGTGACCGGCGCGACGACGATGACACTGCTCGTCGACCTGCACTCCAGGCGCGTCGTCAGCGCGATGCCGCCGGACGCCACGCTCGCGCCCACCCCGGCCACGCACGGGCTCTTCGCCGCGCCCGGCGACAGGCACGGGAGCTGATCGGCGATGCGCTTCCGGAAGCATCACCTCTACCTCGTCGCCGCCGTCTGCGCGCTCGCCGCCGGCGTCGCGCTGCTGCCGATGAACGTGCTCGGGTCCTCGACCACGAACCTCAGGACGCTCGGCTTCGGCTACGGCGACTCGATCTACAACTACGACTTCGAGAACCAGGCCGTCGACGCCTCGCACGTCGACTGGGCGATGTCGCTGCTCTTCTACAACAACGCGAACGTCAACAAGGTGAAGGGCATCCTCGAAGGCAGCTACTGGATATACGGCTCGAAGGAGAACGCGTACCTCAACGACACGGGCTCCTGGCAGTGGGACCAGGACGGCGGCATGAAGACGGACACGCCGAGCTGCCTCGGCAGCGACGCCCACTACCGCGTCTACGCGCCGTCGGCGTACGACGACTTCTACAACCCGACGTTCGGCTACTACCTGTTCGGGACGACGCACCACGACCACCACGAGCTGTGCGACGCCTCGTACAACGACAGCGAGGGCACCGAGCACGACATCGCGAACAGGATGTCGGCGAGGGGCTACTACACCCGCTACGACTACGCGTGGTTCTACAACGCCCAGTTCGACACGCAGGGCAACCACTCGTTCAACAACGACGGCTACGCGACCTACATCGAAGTTCCCTAGCCGGCGCACGTGAGACGACCGTCGCTCACGTCCATTGCGCTCTGCGCGCTCGCGGCCGCGCTCGGCGGCGGCGCGGCTGAAGCCGCGGTCGCCGCGTCGCCGGGTCCCGGGCTCCACCCGCTCTGGCGGATCCCAGCGCGCGATCTCGCCGGTGCCGACCGCGTGGCGCGCGGCGGCACCGTCGCGCTGGGCGCCTTCCGGCTGCCGCCGGGAAGCGCGCAGGGGCCGACCCGCTGGTACGCGATCCGGCTGCGCGCGGAGCTGCGGCTGACCCGCGCGCCCGGCTTCTGCATCCTCAGCGCGGCGACGGACAGGGCGACCGCCGCGCAGATCGAGCTGCGCACGGGTCCGCGCGGCGCGGCGGTGTCGAGTCTCGGCTGGATCCAGGGGCGCCGGCGGCTCGTGACGCAGACGGGGCGTGCGCGGATCGACTTCCGCAACTACCTCCAGGTGCACGGCGTGCAGGCCGGTGCGAACCCGCTCACGCTGACGCTCGAGCTGCTGCACGGCCGCTGCCTGAAGGGGATCCGCCTGCTCCCTGGATCGGGGATCGCCACGACGGCCGCGCGCCCGGACGAGCTGCGATTCCTCGTGCCGACGACCGTGCTCACGGCCACGAAGGGCCACGCGCTGACGATCCCCTACGAGCTGTCGCGACGCGGCGGCTGGCCCGACCGCGGCGCCACCGTCACGCTCACCGTTCCGCGGGGGTGGCGGCTCGATGGGCCGGGCTCCCAGCGCTTCGCGCGACTGCACGACGGCCGGCGCGGTGCGTTCCGGATCACGCCGACCACCACCGGCACGTCGTTCGTCGGGCTGCGCGCGATGCGCGTCTACAACGAGCCGAACGCGACGATCCAGGTGCAGGTCGAGCCGGCGAAGGGCTGGCTGCGCTCCCGCGGCGTCTCGCTCGTGCTGTCCGCCACGCTGATCGTCGGCGCCGCCGCGCTGACGCTCGCGAGCCGGCGGGCGAAGCAACGCGTGCGAGTCGCCCGCCGGGACCAGACGCGTTAGGGTCGCCCGCATGGACGCGCGCATCGTCGTCCTCGGCGCCGGCTTCGGCGGCCTGGAGCTGAGCACGATCCTGTCGGAGGAGCTGGGCGCCGACGCGAACGTGACGTTGATCGACAAGGGCGACGCGTTCACGTTCGGCTACTCGAAGCTCGACGTGCTGTTCGGGCGCACGACGCTCGACGCGGTCCGGCTTCCCTACCGCGAGGTCGTGAAGCCGGGCGTGCGGCTGCTGCGCGAGACGGTCACGGCGATCGACCCGGACGCGCGGCGGGTCACGACCGACGCCGGCGTGCACGAGGCGGACGTCCTCGTCGTCGCGCTCGGCGCCGACTACGACTACGACGCGACGCCGGGCCTCACGCAGGAGCACGAGTTCTATTCCGTCGCGGGAGCGGCGCGGCTCGCGCCGGCCGTCGCCGAGTTCAGCGCCGGCCACGCCGTGATCGGCGTCTGCGGCGCGCCGTTCAAGTGCCCGCCGGCGCCGAGCGAGTGCGCACTGCTGCTGCACGACGAGCTGACGCGCCGCGGCGTGCGCGAGGACTGCCGCATCTCGTTCGTGATCCCGCTGCCCTCGCCGGTGCCGCCCTCGCCCGAGACCTCGGCGGCGCTCGCGGCGGCGTTCGAGGAGCGCGGCATCGAGCTGATCACCGGTCGCCGCGTCGCCGCGCTCGACACGTCGCGCAACGTCGCGCGGCTGAGCGACGACAGCGAGCTAACGTACGACCTCTTCCTCGGCGTGCCGAAGCACCGCGCGCCCGACGTCGTGCTGGAGAGCGGCATGGCGCAGGACGGCTACGTCCCCGTCGACTCGGCGACGCTCGCGACCCGCTGGCCCGGCGTCTACGCGCTCGGCGACGTCGCGACCGTCGGCGCGCCGAAGGCGGGCGTGTTCGCCGAGGGCGCCGCGCGCGTCGCCGCGCGGCAGATCCTCGCGCAGCTGCGCGGCGATCCGCCGCCCGCGCCCTACGACGGCATCGGCACCTGCTACATCGAGTTCGGCGACGACCGCATCGGCGCGGTGACGGTCGACTTCCTCTCCGGACCGAGACCGACCGGCGTCTTCAGCGCCCCCTCGCCCGAGCTGCGCGCCGAGAAGGAGCGCTTCGGCGCCGACCGGCGCGCGCGCTGGTTCGGCCGCTAAGCCCGTCGCCCGCGGAAGATCGCCAGCCCGCGCTCGGGGGCGATCTCGAGCTCGGCGATGCCGACGTCCTCCAGCATCGCGCGCAGCTCGCCCGCGGCGAGGAGCGGGCCGTTGTGGCCGGCGCGCACGCCGTGCCCGAGCAGCAGCCGCTGGCGGCGGCTGCCGGCGGCGACGAACGTCGCGCCCAGCAGCTCGCCGCCGGGCTTGAGGCAGCGCGCCAGCTCGGCGATCGCCGCCCGCGGCTCGGCCACCATGTGCAAGCCGCTGTAGGCGAGGCAGACGTCGGCGCACGCGTCCGGCAGCGGCAGCGCGCGCATGTCGGCCTCGATCAGCTCAAGCGAGCCGTCGTGCGCGGTCAGGCCGTGCTCGCGCGCGCGGCGCTCGAAGCGCGCGAGCATCTGCGGCTCGATGTCGACCGCGATCCAGCGCACGCGCTGCCCGGCGCGCAGCGCTCGCAGCGCGACGCCGCCGCCGCACGGGACGTCGAGCACAGTCGCGCCGTCCGGCAGCTCGGCGAGCGCCGCCATGCTGCGGTAGAGCGGCGCGATGTCGATCCCCCACGCCGCCCGACCGACGAGCTGTGCGAGCCAGGGCCGCTCGATGTAGACGTCGTAGAAGACGCCGAACGGCCCTGCGCAGATGTTCGTGACCTCCGCCACCTACATCCGGATGTCGGCCGCCACTTCGTAGGTCTCGACGAACACGCGGTTGCCCATCGACACCGGCGGGCTCATCTGCTCCAGCGTCTCGTGGCCGGTTCTCAGGTCGTCCATCGTCTCGAACAGGCCGATCGCGAGCACGCGCCCGGCGTCCGGGTCGGCGAGGAACGTGAAGCCGGTCGAGGGAACGCCCTCCGGCGGCCCGCTCTGCGAGTCCTGCTGGATCCGCGCGATCGACTCGCGGATCGCATCCGCCGAGCCGCCCTCCCACTTCACCACGCGTGCATACGCCATCGTCGCCTCCTGGAATCGGGTGCGCCGAACCTACGCCCGGTGTGCGGCCGGGTCAATGACGCAGCGATTACGAACGCGGCGCGTAGCGGTGGTGGAGCATCAGGTCGTTGCCGTCCGGGTCGGTGAAGAACGCCATGTGGCAGACGCCGGTGTCCATGATGTCGCCGAAGAACTCGACCCCCTGCGCCTCCAATTCCGCCCGCGCGGCGGCGACGTCGTCGACGTGCAGCGCCAGGTGGCCGTTCTTCTGCGCGTTGAACGGCATGCCGAGCTTCTCCGGCTCCCAGATGCCGAGGCAGGTGTCCCCCGCCCAGAACTCGTACTGCGCGTGGGCGTCGGGTCTCAGGCCCAGCGTCTCGCCGTAGAACCTGCGCGAGCGCTCGCCGTCGCGCGAGGGGACCGCGACGAAGTCGAGCTTGGAGATCGTGGGCACGGGAACCTCCTGGTCGGTGGCGGGGCACTTGTACTAGAACAGAGTCGGACCGCGAACGGAATGGGAGACGCCATGGAGACACGCAGGCTCGGGACGCAGGGGCTCGAGGTCTCGCAGCAGGGACTGGGCTGCATGGGCATGTCGGAGTTCTACGGCGACGGCGACGACGCCGAGTCGATCGCCGTGATCCACCGCGCGCTTGATCTCGGCGTGACGTTCCTCGACACGGCCGACATGTACGGCCCGTTCACGAACGAGCGGCTGGTCGGCAGAGCGATCGCCGATCGGCGGGACCACGTGGTGCTGGCGACGAAGTTCGGCAACGTGCGCGGGGAGAACGGCGAGCGGCTGGGGATCCGCGGCGACGCCGCCTACGTCCGCGAGGCGTGCGACGCGTCGCTGCGGCGGCTCGGCGTCGAGCACGTCGACCTCTACTACCAGCATCGCGTCGACCCGGCCGTGCCGATCGAGGAGACGGTCGGCGCGATGGCGGAGCTGGTGGCCGCCGGCAAGGTGCGCTACCTGGGCTTGTCGGAGGCGTCGCCCGAGACGATCCGCCGCGCGCACGCGGTCCACCCGATCAGCGCGCTGCAGACCGAGTACTCGCTGTGGACGCGCGACGTCGAGCGCAGGATCCTGCCGACGGTGCGCGAGCTGGGGATCGGCTTCGTCGCCTACTCGCCACTCGGGCGCGGCTTCCTGTCCGGCCGCTGGTCCTCGCCGGAGGAGATCCCCGTGGGCGACTTCCGCCGGGGGAATCCGCGGTTCCAAGGCGAGAACTTCACACAGAACATGGCGATCGTAGAGCGGGTGCGCGAGCTGGCCGACGCGAAGGGCGCCACGCCCGCGCAGCTCGCGCTCGCGTGGGTGATGGCGCGGGGAGAAGACGTCGTGCCGATCCCCGGCACCAAGCGGGTGAGATACCTGGAGGAGAACGCCGCCGCCACCAAGGTCGAGCTGACCGGCGAGGACATGCTCCAGCTTGAGCAGGCCGCGCCGGTCGGCGCCGCCGCCGGCGAGCGCTACCCCGACATGTCGTCGATCGACCGCTGAGCGGGATCACTGCACCTTTCGCCTCGCATAGCGAGGTCAAAGGTGCAGTGATCAGCGCGGCAGCGCGATCCGCAGCGCGAGCGTGCGCGGCGGCGTGCCCGGGCCGCCGGCGGCGACGTGGACGCTTGCGACGCCGCCGCGCCGGTGCGGGAGGCGCAGGTCGCCCCCGCCGGCGCGGGCGCGGCTGAGGCCGGGCGCGGTGCAGGCGCTGCTGCACGCGAGCGTGACAGGGAGTCCGCGGCGCCCGAGCATCCGCAGCGCGCCGGAGCGGACGAGCGTGACCGTGCGTCTGACGACGACGGTCCTCCCGGCTCCGCGAGCACGGAGCGCGAGCGTCAGCGTCGCACGGACCGACGTGCGCGCGGCGAGCACGGCCGCGCCCATGCCGGTCGGACGCAGCCGCAGCGCGAAGCGCCCGGCACGCGTGCGTCTGACCTCGGCGCGCGCGAGCGGGCCGCGAACGCCGCGCGCGTCGAGCCGTGCGCTCACGCGGCAGCGGTCCTCGCACGCGGCGGCGACCGGCAGGCCGCCGCGCAGCGCGGCGTCGATGGCGTCGAGCCGCGGCGCCAACGCGCGCACGAGCGAGACGACGGTCCAGCGGACGCGGGTCGGCACCGCCTGCGGGTTGCCGGCCGCGTCGCGGGCGCGCACGGCGAAGGAATGCGGCCCAAGCCGCAGGTGGCGCAGCGTCAGCGGCGAGGCGCACGGCTGCGACGGCCGCCCGTCGACCGCGCAGGTGAAGCCGACGCCCGGCTCGGAGGCCGCGAACGCGATCGCCTGCGTGTGCGCGCCGCTCACCGGACCGGGCCCTTCGACGATCGCCGTCGTCGGCGCGACCGTGTCGATCGTGAAGACGACGTCCTCGCTGATGCCGGTCGTCCCCGGGTTCCCGCCCTGCGTCGCGCGGGCGGTGTAGACGCCGTCCGGCAGCGGCGCCGCCGTCGCCGACCACGCGTTCGCCGCGACCGGCGCGGTGAGCGTCTGCGCCGGCGCGCTGCTCTCCGTCTCGCCAAAGCCCGGGAAGACGCTCAGCGCGACGTTCGGATCCGTCTGCACCGTCATCGCGGCGCGGCCGGCGAACGTCGGCGTCGCGGTGCGCAGCGCCGCGCCCTGCGCCGGCGCGTCGATCGTCACGGCCGGCGGCAGCGCGGCGACCGGTGCGATCAAGGGTCCACGCGCGGCGATCACGTCGTAGGCCGCGCGTCGGCGGCCGGCCGCGTCGTAGCCGGGCGACTGCCCGTCGAGCGGCGCCGGCGCGACGAGCCCGCGGTCCTGCACCGCGCAGCCGGCCGGCGTCGCGCAGCGGTTGGACCAGTTGTAGTAGTAGATCGCCGCGATGCGGGGGTCGAGCGTCGCGAGGCCGAGCAGCAGCGACGTCGCGTCGCGCTGCGAGGCGTCGCCCCACACGAGGCCGCTCGCGTCGCGCCAGCGCGCGCCGACCTCGTCGATCCAGACCGGCGCGCTCGCCCACGCTCCCTGCAGCTTCGAGAGGTAGTAGCGCGTGACCGGCGCGTCGCTCGCGCCGACGACCTGGAAGCGGTTCACGTCGGTGTAGGCGTGGAACGACCATACGTCCGGCACCTCGCCGGCCGCCGCCAGCTCCGCCTGATAGGCGTCGACGTACGCGTCGTCGCCGGGGATCCCCGCGAACTCGCCCGCGACGAGCGTGCACGCGCTCGGGCAGACTTGCTTCGCGCGCAGCCAGTAGTCGGCCGCCAGCTGCGGCTGGCTGCCGAGCGGGTAGCTCGACGCGTCGCGGTTGTTCGGCTCGTTCCACGGCGCGATCGTCGTCACCTGCGGGTATCTGGCGCGGAAGGCCGCGAAGGCGGCGGCGAACTGGTCGGCGCTCGGAGCGATCGGGTCGCCGGTGTCAGGCGCGCGCACGTCCTGGCTCGCAGCGAACGCGACGAGCGGCGTCACGCCCGCTCTCTCGGCCTCGTCGAGATAGGACTCGAAGTCGGCGCGGCGCTGCGCGCCGGCGGTCCCGCTCGTCGTCGCGACGTCGTAGGGCACGACGATGCGGACGCGTCTGACGGCGAGCCCGGACCACGACGGGTCGGTCAGCGTGGCGGAGTCCGAGTCGGAGATCCCCAGCTCGACCGCATGCGCGGCCGGCGCGGCGGCGAGCAGCGCGAGGAGGAGCGCGCCGAGCACGGCCAGGCGACGGTGCCACGTACCCACGTCAACCGACAACACGGGGCCGCGGCGAAGTTGCGCTGTCAGACCTCGACGCCGCGATCGGCGAGCCACGCCAGGACCGACGCCGGCGGGTCGCCTCTCCACTCCGCACGCGCCGCCAGCCGCAGCACGTCCTCGTCGTCGCCGTCGAGCATGTCGCGGCGGTGCGCGAGGTAGAGGACGGTCGCGATCGTCATCGAGACGGCCGGATCCTCGACCTCCGGATCGGTGTCGGTGGCGGCGTCGGCGAGCAGCGACTCAAGGTCCTCGACCGCCGTCACCGGCTGGTCGGCGTCCTCGAAGCGCACGAGCAGGTCCCCGAGCACGGCGTCCTCGCCGGACGGGTCGCACGCCTCCACGGCGCGGCGGACGACCTCGGCGAGCGACGTCGGCTGCGGCTCGGTTCCCATGACCGCCCCGATACCCCGGCGACGCAAGCGCACACGCGGGGATGTGCCGGCTCAGACGTCGTCGACGCGCCGCGCGAGCGCACGCGTCGGCACGAGGCTCAGCAGCACCGTCGCGCTGCACACGAGCCACATCGCCGCGTAGCCCTCGGTGGAGGAGAACGGATCGGCCAACAGCTCGATCGCGAGACCGGCGAGCAGCGGGCCGAGCGCCGCGCCGACCCCGCGGCTGACGCTGTAGAAGCCGGTCAGTGCCCCGTGGCGCCCCTCCGGCATCAGCGGCTGCAGGATCGCGTACGGGAGCGTCATCACGAGCCCGCCGGCGAAGCCGACGACGAGCATCGTCGGGACCATCGCGAGCGGCGCCTGCGTGAAGGCTGGCACGAGCAGCCCGAGCCCGTACACCGGCAGCACGAGCAGCATCACGCGCAGCCGCCCGAGGCGGTCGCCGAGCGTGCCGCTGATCGGCGCCCCGATCAGCGCGACGAGCGCGACGCCGCCGATGATGCCGGCCGCCTCCGCCTTGCGCAGGCCGACGCCGACCACGACGAACAGGAAGACGAACGTCTTCAGCGCCGACAGCGACGCCTCCCACAGCGCGTTCGCCAGCAGGTAGTCGCGCAGCTCCGGGCGCTCGCGCAGCAGGTCCAGCAGCTCGCGCGGACCCGCCGGCTCGGACGGCTGCTGAGCCTCGCCGCGCCGCTCGCGCTCGCGCCGGCGCCGCGCGGCCACGACCACGTAGACGACCATCGTCACCGCCGTCACGGCGGCCGCGACGAGGAACGGCAGCGCCTGTCCGAGCGCCAGCAGCAGGCCGCCGCCGACGAGCGCGAGCCCGGTGCCGGCGCCGCGGAAGATCGCCTGCGAGGACTGCGCGCGCCCGGCGACCTCGTCGTCGAGCAGGTCGGGGTAGAGCGCGCGGTAGGGCTCGTAGGCGACGAAGTAGGCGAAGAAGAACAGCGCCGCCGAGCAGCCGAGCACGACCGGCCCGGCGACCACGCCGACGAGCACGAGCGCGACGACGACGAGCGGCGTCGCGGCGACGAGGAACGGCAGCCGCCCGCCGAGCGGCGTGCGCAGGTGGTCCGACCACGCGCCGACGACGAGCGGGACCCACAGCGCCATCACGCCCTCCAGGCCGATCAGGCCGCCGATCACCGTCGTCGAGCCGAGCTGATCGCGTGCGACGACCGGCAGGTACGTCGTGACGACCGTGATCGCGAGCGCCAGCGCCGCCGTCGGCAGGCCGAGCAGCGCGAGCGTGCGCTTCTCCTCCGGCCGCAGCGCGCGCTGGCTGACGCTGTCGCCCTGCCGACCGACGGGACCCGACCGCCCCGCGGGGCGGTCGGCGTCAGCTCGCGACGCCTTCGCGCTCACGCTCCTGCTCGCGGCGCTCGACCGCCTCGAGGATCCCGCGGCGGCGCTTGTGCGCGCGCTCGTACGTCGCGACGTGGCGCAGCTGCGCGGGGGTGAGCCTGCCGAGCCGTCTCGTGACGTCCTCGACCGTCAGCTCGTCGTATCTCGGCAGCGGCTGGCGCTGCTCCTCGCGCTGCTGCGTTCTGCTCGCCCCGACGGCCTCGCCGACCGCGTCGGCCGCACCCTGCGCCGCCTCGCCGACCGCCCGCCTCGCCGACGCGGTCGCGTCCTGCGCGGCCTCGCCGGCGGCGCGGCGCGTCTCGCGCAGCGCCTGCGCGGCGCCGGTCGTGCGCACGTCGTAGCTCGGTTCGTCGCGCAGCTCGGCGCCGGTGACGGCGGCGGTGAGTCTCGGGAGCTGCGCGCGCAAGGTCTTCAGCATCGCCTCCTCGTCGGCGCGCAGCTCGGCGGCGAGCGCGGCGGTGTCTGCGTCGCCGACCTGGCGCGCAAGCGCCTCGAGCGCGTCGTAGGTGGCGATCTCAAGCGCCTCGGTGGCGCACTCGTCCTTCGCGTTCTTGAGCAGCTTCTCCTCGCCGCCGCTGCCGCGGACCATGTCGAGCGGCGCCTTCGCGAGCGCGAACGCCTGGCCGGCGACGCGCTGGGCGATCCCGTAGGCGGTCTCGGCGATGCCGGGCGAGCGGCCGAGCTCGCGCAGCCGCCGCGCGACGGCGTCGGCGTGGCGCTGCGTGTCGCGGCGATGCCTGTCGAGCGCGCTGCGGTACTCCCCCGCGGGCGTCATCGCGCTGTGCGCCTGGAGCGTGCGCGCGAGCGCCAGCTCCATCGCGTGCGCCTCGTGCAGATACTGGGCGATCTTGTCTTGGGCGGTCGTCATCAAGGCCCTCCTGGACTGGCCGGTCGCGTCGGGTGCAGATCTCCAGGGTTCCCAGGGTCGAGGCCGACAAACACGATGGCGGTCCGTTGACACGGCGCCCAATAAACCTAAATCTGGTGTTATGGCTCTGACCGTGCCGCCCTCGCGCCGCCGAACGAGATCTTCGACGGTCGAGCTGCAGCGGGCGCTGCGGCTGCTCGGCTGGCCGATCAGAGTTGACGGCGCAGCCGGCCCACAGACGACGCTCGCCGTGCGCGACTTCCAACGCGGCTACGCCTTCGCGACGCTCGTCGCCGGCGGCGGCGTCGGGCCGCGCACCGTCGCGGCGCTGCGCACGTCGATCCGGCACGGCGGCCGCTGCTCGCAGCACTTCACCTTCCGCAGCTTCCGCTCGCCGGGCGACGGCTGGATCAAGCTCGACCGCGCACTCGCAAGAGGGCTCGAGGTCTGCTGCGAGGCGGTCGGCGAGCCGGTCCTGATCCTCGGCGGGTACCGCGACCCGGCGTGGAACGCCGCCCACGGCGGCCTCCCCGACTCACACCACCTGCACGGCACCGCGGCCGACGTCGCGCCGGCGCTGACGCTCGACGACGTGCGCGCGCTGCGCGTCTTCTCGGGGATCGGCTACGACCCCGACAGCGGCCTCGTCCGCCACGTCGACGTCCGCCACTGCGGCCCGGACGCCGGCGGCGCAAGCGTCGCGCGGCCGGCGGTGTGGGAGGTACGCGGCGAGTAGCGCCCAGGTGCTACGGCGCCTCGGGCTGAGGCTGGCGGGCGTCGGCTTCGCGCAGCCCGGGATAGGAGTGCGCCCACGGTCGGATGGCCTCGAAGGCCGCGCTCGCCGCAAGCACGACGTCGTCGCGCAAGCGCGGGCCGGCGATCTGCATCCCCACCGGGTAGCCCTCCGGCGTCAGCCCAGCGGGGACCGATGCCGCAGGGTGGCCGGTGAAGTTGAACACGAACGTCGGGCACCAGCCGATCAGCGGATCGACGGCCTGTCCGTCGACCTCCGTCGGACCGAGCGTCATCCCGTCCGAGCCGTTCGCGATCGCCGGGACCGACAGCGTCGGCGAGACGAGCAGGTCGTAGTCGTCGAAGACGTCCTGCACCGCATGGAAGACGCGCGTGCGCACGAGGTCGTCGAGCTTGTACTCGACGGCGCTCATCGTCTCGCCGATCGCCAGGTAGTCGTGGATCGCCGGCTCCAGACCGCCGGCGCCCGGCGCCAGCAGGTCCCTGCCTTCCGCCCGCATCGCCGCGACCATCTGCCCGAGGTGCACGCCGATGCCGCGCCGCCAGATCTCCGCCAGCCGCTCGTGAGAGGGCTCGAACTGCAGCTCGATCGAATCGACGGCCGCGCCGGCGTCGCGAAGGGCGCCGACCGCATCGTCGACGACCGCGCGCACGCGCGCGTCGATCGGAAAGCCGCCGAGGTCGGGGCTGTACGCGACGCGCAGGCCCTCGATCGACCGACCGCACGCGCCGACGAGGTCGAGCCCCTCGTCCGGCAGCGACATCGGGTCGCGCGGGTGCGGCCCGGCCATCGCGGCGAGCGCGAGCGCGGCGTCGCGCACCGTGCGCGCGACCGGCCCGTGCTGGGCGAGCGGCGTGAAGAGGAAGGCGCTCGGCTCGTAGGTGTGCGCCACGCGTCCCCACGAGGGCTTGATCCCGTAGACGCCGCAGAGCGCCGCCGGGATGCGGACCGAGCCGCCGCCGTCGCCGGCCTGGGCGATCGCCGCCAGGCCGTCGGCGACCGCGGCCGCGCTGCCGCCGGAGGAGCCGCCGGCGTTCGTGCCGGCCGCGAACGGTGAGCTGGTCGGGCCGAAGACCAAGTTGTCGGTCGTCCCCTTATGGCCGAACTCCGGCGTGTTCGTCTTGCCGAGGATCACCGTGCCCGCGGCCCGCAGCCGCTGCGTCAGGATCGCATCGCGCTGCGGCACGTTGTCCGTCATCGTGCGCGAGCCGCAGGTCGTCGGCACCCCGGCGACGTCCTCGAGGTCCTTGATCGCGATCGGCACGCCGTGCAGCGGACCCCGCACCGCACCCTCGTCGAGCTCGTGCTGCAAGGCGTCGGCGGTCGCAAGCGCGTCGTCGACGAGCACGTGCACGTAGGCGCCCAGCTCCGGGTTGCGCTGCTCGATCCGCGCGAGGTGCGCGCCGACGACTTCCCGCACCGTCACCTCGCGCGCGTGCATCAGGCGCGCCAGCTCGTGCGCAGGAGCAAAGCAGACGTCAATCTCTTCCAACGTGTCTCACCTCGTCGCCGATCCTCGTTCTCCCAGCCGCGGCGCCTCATCGATCTGCCGCGAGCCGCGGCCGAGCATCTGCTTCGCGGTCGTGTCGAGCAGCTCCCGCGAGTACTGCTCGCGGGGGCCGGCGAAGAAGGCGGCCGCGGGCGAGTGCTCCACGAGCTTGCCGTCGCGCAGGACGACGACGTCGTCGGCCATGACCTTGGCGAGCCCGAGGTCGTGCGTGACGAGCACCATCGTCAGCTCCTGCGCATCCTGGAGGTCGAGCAGCAGGTTCGCGATCTGCGCCTGGACCGAGACGTCGAGCGCGGACGTCGGCTCGTCGCAGAGGAGCAGCTTCGGATTCGCCGCGAGCGCACGGGCGGTGACGATGCGCTGCAGCTGGCCGCCGCTGAACGATCTCGGCCTCTCTCCCGCGCGGACAGGATCGATGCCGACGCGCTGCATCAGGTCGGCAACTCGACGGCGCCGCTCCTGCTTGGGGACGCCGCGCATCGGCTCGGCGATGCTCGTGCCGACGCTGGCAAAGCGGTTGAGCGCGTTCGCCGGGTGCTGGAAGACCATCTGGACGGGCGAGACCCTGCCGTTGCGCACGCGCGTCGGCTCGCCGTGGATCAGCACCTCTCCCGCTGCCGGCTGTTCCAGCCCCGCGATGATGCGCGTGAGCGTGCTCTTGCCGGCGCCGCTCTCGCCGATCACGGCGGTGGTCCGTCCACGCGCGACCTCGAAGGAGATGTCGTCGAGCACCGTGTGTCTGTTCGCCAGCTGCCCGTAGTGGTGGCTGACGCCCACGACTTGCAGCACGGGCGATGCGCTCATCGCGAGACCTCCTGCAGCAGTTCGGCGTAGTGGCAGGCGGCCGCGTGCCCGGACGGCCCCGCGAGCGGCGGCCGGATCTCGGCGCAGCGGTCCCGCGCGATCGAGCAGCGCGTGCGGTACGGGCAGCCCGACGGCCACCGCCCCGGCGCCGGTGGCGACCCTTCGACGATCGGCAGGCGCTCCCGCGGCGGCGCGTCGAGCGCGATCGAGCACGCGAGCAGCGCCTTCGTGTACGGGTGCCCCGGATCCGCGAGGACGGCCGCCGTCGGCCCGCACTCCACGACGCGCCCCGCGTACATGACGGCGATGCGGTCGCAGAAATGGCTGATGACGCCGAGGTCGTGACTGACGAGGAACGCCCCCGTGCGTTCGCTCTGGGCCGTGCGGCGGAACAGCTGCATGACCTCGACGCGGACGTTGGCGTCGAGCGCGGAGGTCGGCTCGTCGAGGACGAGCACGCGCGGCCGCGGCATCAGGCCCATCGCCGTGGCGACGCGCTGGGCCATCCCGCCGCTCAGCTGATGCGGGTAGAGGCGCTGGATCAGCGCGGGGTCCGGGAAGCCCATGCTGGCGAGCAGCTCCGACGCGCGCTCGCCCGCCTCCGCCTTGGACGCCAGGCCGAGCCGCACGACGCCCTCGGTCAGCTGGTCGCCGATGCGGACGAGCGGATCGAGCATGCCGACCGGGTTTTGCAGGACGACCGACGTCGCCCTGCCCAACCAGGCGCGCAGCTGGCGTACGTCCTCGAGCGCGACCTCCGTCTCGCCGATGCGCACGCGCCCGCTGGCCCGCGTGCCGGCCGGCAGGAGCCCCAGGATCGCCCGCATCGTCAGCGTCTTGCCGGCGCCCGTCTCGCCGACCACGCCGACGAGCTCGCCGGCGCCGAGCTGCAAGCTCACCCCGTCGACGAGCGTGACCGGGGGCTTGCCCGCGACCGCCGTCACGACGCGAACGTCCTCCATCTGGAATGCGATGTCGCTCATTTGTCGACCACCTCCGCATCGACGCCGAAGTAGTCGCGCAGGCCGTCTCCGACGAGGTTCGCCGCCAGCAGCAGCAGCGCCAGCATCACGCCCGGGAACACGACGACCCACCAGGCCTGCGCGAGCGTCGTGCGCCCCTGCGCGATCAGGAAGCCGAGGCTCGTCGCAGGCGGCTGCACGCCGAGGTTCACGAACGAGAGGCTCGCCTCCCACAGCAGCACGAAGCCGAGCTGCAGCGATGCGATCACGAGCACGACCGAGCCGACCGACGGCAGCAGGTGGCGCAGGACGATGCGCACGTGGCCGACGCCGGCGAGCCGCGCCGCGGCGATCGACGCGCGCTGCTTCTCGATCAGGACCTGGGTCCGTACGAGCCGCGCGTACGTGACCCAGCTGACGATGCTGACGAGCAGGATCAACGTCGTCTGGCTGTTCCCGACGACGGCCGCCGCCGCGATGAACAGCAGCAGCGGCGGGATCGCCAGCTGCAGGTCGACGGCGCGCATCAGCAGCGTGTCGAGCACGCCGCCGACGTACGCCGAGACCACGCCCACGGCGACGCCCAGCAGCGCGGACAGCGCGACGATCGCGATGCTGATCTTCAGCGAGGTCGTGATGCTGTGCGCGATCCACGACAGCACGTCGCGCCCCAGCGAGTCGGTGCCCAGCGGATGCCCGGCGCTGAGCGGCGCCGCGAACACGTCGCGCAGGTCCTGTCTGTTGGGGTCCACCATGAACAGCGCCCCGACCAGGGCGAGCGCGAGCGCGGCCGCGAAGATCCCGATCCCGACCGCCAGCGCGCCGTCGACGCCGCGGAACCGACCGCCGCCGAGGCGCATGCCGACGCGCGTCCGGGCGCCGGAGTCGGCCTGCGTCGCCGCGCTCATGCTTGCGTCCTCAAGCGCGGGTCGATCGCCAGCACAAGCACGTCGGCGACGAGGTTCAGCAGCACGTACACACCGGCGACCACGACCACCAGCGCCTGGATCACGGTGAGGTCGGAGTTGTTCGTCGCCGTGATCGCGAGCGTGCCGATCCCGGGCCAGCCGAACACGGCCTCGACGATGATCGTGCCGCCGAACAGCCAGCCGATCTGCAGGGCCATGAACGTCACGAGCGGCGGCATCGCATTGTGGAGCGCATGCCGCAGCACGATGTCCCGCTCCGACAGGCCCTTCGCACGCAGCGCGGTGACGAACTCCATGCCCATGATGTCGAGCAGCTGAGAGCGCAGCAGCCGCACGACCGTCGAGACCAACGGCAGCGCGAGCGCAGCGATCGGCAGGATGTACGAGGTCCAGCCGTTGTTGCCGAAGCTCGGCAGCCAGCGCAGCTTCACCGAGAAGATCAGCACGAGCACGACGCCGAGCCAGAACGACGGCAGACCCTGCACCAGGATCAGCGAGTTGCGCAGGCCCCGGTCGAGCAGCGAGTCTCGCCGCAGCACCGACAGCAGCGACACGGGCACGGAGATGAGCACGGTCACCACTACCGAGCCGAGCACGAGGTAGATCGTCGCGGGGAGCGCGTCGGTGACGAGCGTCAGGGCGCCGACCGGCTGGCGGAACGAGCGTCCGAAGTCACCGTGGAGCACTGACGCCATGTAATCGGCGAACTGCGTGAGCAGCGGCCGGTCATAGCCATACAAGTGAATCAAGTGCCGCTTCTCCCCGACGCTGATCAGCTGACCGCCGAGCACGCCGACGGGGTCGCCGGAGACGTTGACCAGCACGAAGCTGATCGCTACCGCACCGAGCAGGACGAGCGCGCCCTGCCCGATGCGGATGGCGATGTAGCGGATCATGCCGCCGGCCTCAATTCCCCGCCAGGTACTGCTTCGTCCAGTTCGGATCGAACCCGTCCTTCGGCGGTACGTGGTCCTTGAGCGCGCTGGTCGACGCGTCCTCCGTCGTGACGGTGAACAACGACATGGACGGCAACTGCTTCGACGTCTCCTCGAGCGCCGCGGCGATGATCCGCTCGCGCGCGGGCCCATCCGCAGTCGTGCTCATCTGGTTGACCAGATCGACCAGCTTCTTACCGTCGTAGTGAGGCACGGCCGTAAAGTCGCCAGACGTGTAATGGAAGGGGCCACCGTTGATCCACCCGATCGGAATCAGATGGATGGCGTACTTGCGATGCGCCTTGATGAGGTCGGGCACCGCAGCGGTCTCCGGCAGTGAGATGACCTTGATGTCGAAGCCCCCGGCCTTCGCCTGCTCCGCGAGCGCCTGCGCGATCCCGGTGCCGTCAGCGACGGTGCCGTACGCGACGATCGTCATCTTCACCGGCTGCTTCAGCCCCGCCTCAGCGAGCAGCGCCTTCGCCTTCTCGGGGTTGTAGGCGTACTTCGTCTGCGGCTCGCGGTACCCGTACAGCCCCGGCGGCATCACCGAGTCGATCACGCTGGCCTCGCCGAGCATCACGCCCTTCGCGATCGCCTCGCGGTCGATCGCCCACGCGAACGCCTGCCGCACGCGCACGTCGTTCAGCGGTGCGGTCTGGGTGCCGAAGCTGAGCAGGTAGTTCGTCCACGACGGCGTTCTCGAGACGGTCAGCCGCGGGTCGCCGGCCAGCCCCTGCGCCTCGCGCGGCGAGACGCCCATGACGAGGTCGATGTCACCGGCCTGGAGGGCCGAGATGCGCGCGCTCTCCTCTGAGATCGGCTCCATGTCGAGCTGCTCGATGTGCGGGCCGCCGCCCCAGTAATCCGGGTTTGCGTGGGCGACGACGCGACCCGTCGAGAAGAATCTGTCGAGGATGTACGGTCCGGTGCCGCTCGCCTGCGTGGCTACGCGCTTCTTGGCCGCGTCCATCGAGCCGGTCAGCAGCTTGGGCGAGATCATGGCGATGAACGGCGCGAAGCGGGCGAGGTCGGGGAACGGCTTGTCGTACGAGACCACGAGCGTGTACGCGTCCGGCGTTCTGACGGCGGCAGGATCGCCCACCGCGAATCTCCACAGGCTCTCGTCGTTCTGGTAGTACTCGAACGACTTCTTCGCGGCCTCGGCGTTGAATTCAGCGCCGTCCGAGAACTTCACGCCTCTGCGCAGTGTGAACGTCCACACCGTCGCATCTGCGTTGCTTCTCCAAGCGGTAGCGAGCGCTGGTGACAGATCCCCGCTCTCCTGATCGCGCGTGAGCAGGCCGTCGTACAGCGCCGTGACGATCGGCAAGGAGTAGTGCGCGATCATTCTCGTCGGATCGAGCGTCTGCGGCTGGCCCGGGAGAGCCACGCGCAGCGTGCCCGTCGGTCTTGCCGGCGGCTGACCCCCGGCCGCGGCGCCTCCGCTGCCGCCGCCAGCGCCGCCGGCTCCGGATCCGCCGCACGCCGCGACGCCCACCGCCAGCGCGAGCGCAACCATAACGGCCGACACGCGACGCGCGCACAGCGCCGCACGGTATGGGGAATTTGGCCTCCGCGCGACGCGCGGAAGCAATTCAGCCTTCCTCATGCAGTGCCTCTCCTCCTGTTCCCACCGAGCCCGTTCCGGACCGGTCACAGCATCGAACAAGGGACAGATTGCTTAGTCAAGGTATCGATCCAGGCCATCAAGGATCGCGAAGTATCAATGCGTACCAAGCATCAATCGAGACAGGCGGCGAGCGCGTCGAGCAGCGCTCGCGCGCGCGGGTCACCGGCAGGATCGGCGCGCAGCTCGTTCATCGCATACGAGAAGCCCACGCGGTGCTCCGGCCAGGCGCCGTGGACGCTGCCGCCGGCGCCGCTGTGGCCGAACGCGCGCGCCGCCGGGCCGAAGCGGCCGTCGGCGGTCTGCAGCTCGAAGCCGATGCCGAACGCGAGGCGCTCACCGGTGTAGGGATGCGTTCCCGCGGCAAGCGGCGCGGTCGCCAGCGCGAGCGCGTCCGCCGTCAGGAGGCGCACGCCGTCGAGCGCTCCGCCGCAGGCGAGCGCGCCGTAGAGCCGCGCGATCGAGCGTGCGCTCCCGATCGCGTTCGCGCCCGCGATCTCGGCCGCATGAAAGGCGCGCCGGTTCCACGGCAGGTCGCCCGCCTCGAACAGCGGCGGATTGCGCCAGATCGACTCCCACACGGCGTCGCCCGGGAACGCGTCGGCGCGCGCCACCAGGCCTTGGCCCCAATCGCGGCCGCAGCGCAGCGTCGAGACGCGCGGCTCGAACCGCTCCGGGAGCCCGAGCCACACCTCCAGCCCGAGCGGCTCGGCGACCTCCTCCGCCAGGAAGCGACCGAGCGTGCGGCCGTCGACCCGGCGGACCAGCTCGCTGCACATCCAGCCGAATGTGAAGGGGTGGTAGATGAACGCCAAGCGCGGATCCCGCTCCGGCGCTTGCGCGGCGACAAGCGCTGCCATCCGTCGGTGGTCGAGGAGCTCGTCCTCGCCGACGGGAACCCGCACGCCTGGCAGGCAGGCCCGGTGCGAGACGACCTCCGCCACCGTGATCGACTGCTTGCCGGCCACGGCGAACTCGGGCCAGTGGCGGCAGACGGGATCGTCGAGGCACAGCCTGCCACGCTCGACCAGCATCGCCACGCACAGGCCCACGAGCCCCTTCGTGCCGGAGAAGATCAGCTGGAGCGTGTCCTCGCGCCACGGCCTTCCCGCGTCGGCGTCTGCCACGCCGCCCCACAGGTCCACGACAGGCCGGCCGTCGCGCGTGACGGCGAACGCCGCGCCCAGCTCCCCGCGCTCCGTGAAGTTGCGCGCGAACGCGTCTGCGACCGGCTCGAAGCCAGAGGCGACCGTGCCGCCGCACGGGGTGGTGCCGCCGCTCGGGCTCATCGACTCAGCCGCTCTTCAGCTCGTGCAGGAGGCTGCCCCCGTCCACGACGATCGCCTGACCGGTGACGTACGACGCCCCCGGCGAGGCAAGGAACGCGACCACCTCCGCCAGCTCCGCGGGCGTGCCCGCGCGTCCGACCGGTGCGTGCTCGGCAGCGCGACGCTCCTCGTCACCGAGCGCTCCCGTGTCGATCGATCCGGGCGCGACGCTGTTGACGGTGATCCCGCTCGGCCCGAGCTCGAGCGCGAGCGCGCGCGTCAGCCCGTCCACGCCCGCCTTCGCCGCCGCGTAGGCCGCCATCCCGGGCTGCACGACGAGCGGTCCGGTGACCGACGAGACGTTGACGATGCGGCCGCTGCCACGTCTCGCCATCCCGGGGGCGACGACCCGGCAGGTCCGAAACGTGGTGCCGAGGTTGAGGTCCAGCGCCCGGTCCCAGTCCGCCGGCTCGACGTCGGTGAAGAGCGGACGCGGTGTCTCGTAGCCGGTCTGCGCCCAACCGGCGTTGTTGACGAGCACGTCGATCGGCCCGAGCCGCTCCTCCACCTCGGCGACGAGCTGCTCGACCTGCGTCCAGTCCGTGAGGTCGGCGACGACGCCGTGCGCACGGTCGAGCTCGGCAGCGCGCTCGAGCACGCGGTCGGTCGTCGCGGTGACCGCCACCCGGGCGCCGCGCGCGGCCAGCGCGCGCGCGGCGGCGAAGCCGATCCCCGTCGGGCTGCCGGCACCGGTGACGAGCGCGACCCGCCCGGCAAGCGAACCGCTGTCGCGTTCGCCGACGCGACTGGGCACGGAAGACGTCATGCCTCTCCTCTCTCAAATGGGCAGCGCTGTCGCTGCGAAAACCGTCTCTCCTGTCGAGTTCGATTTGAACATCGGACAGAATGAACTTCAAGGTACTAATTTAGTCACGTAAGAGGCAGGCGCGCGAACGCGGGATGCGGCGCTTGCTCACGTCTCGGCGGGGATCACCGGCAGCTCGATCCACGAAGGCCGTGCTTGGTCATGGTAGACGCGCTGCTGGGCGACCTCGATGCGCGGCTCGCGCTGCCTGCCGGTGTTGAGGTTGCGGTCCCACCGCGGGAAGCTGCTGCTCGTGACGTGCACGCGAATGCGATGGCCGGCCAGGAACACGTTGCTGGTCGACCACAAGTCGATCTCGTACCGACCCGCCTCCTGCAGGCCGCCGCGCACGCGCACGATGCCGTCGCAGACGTTGAACGAGCGGCCGTCCGGATGCACGTCGCACAGCCGCCCGACCCAGTCGGTCGACGGCGCCGAGCTGGCGGCGTGCAGGACGAGACGCACGCGTCCGGTCACCTCCAGGTCCCGCTCCAGCGGCTCCGAGGTGAACACGCACACGTCCGGTCGCGCTTCCACGCGCGCCTGGTCGAAGGGGCCGGGCGGGAAGGCGGGCATGTCGCAGGTGGCTCCTCCAACCGTCGGGACCGGGTCCGCCGGGTCGTACGTGAACGCCGTCGGCGCGGCATCGACCGTCGGCGCCTCCCGACCCAACGTGCCGCCGGCGCCGAGGAACCACCGCTCGTCGCGTGCCCGTGCGGGCGGCCACGACGATTCGTCCCGCCATTCGTTGCGGCCCATCACGAAGATCCGCACCGGAGCCCCCGACGGCGCCGGGTCCGCTTCGGTGCCGGACGCGAGCTGGCGGCGGAACCAGGCGAGCTGGAGGTCGTCGAGGTCGCCCTCCTCGTGCACGGGGACGCCGAGCCCGCTTGCCCGGATGCCGAAGCAGAGGTCGCCGATCGGGTCGCGCAAGGCGAGGCTGTGCACCCATGGGCCGACGACGAGGCGGGCCGGACGTCCGACCGCCGCCATCGCCATGTAGTTGTCGAGCGTGCCCTGCACGAAGATGTCGTGCCAACCGCCGATGTGGAGCGTCGGCACCGTCACGCGCTCGTGCACGACGCGAGAGCGGGTCGCGACGGTGGGATCCGAGAGCGCCTGCAGCGACCCGAGGTCGGGAGCCGCGTGGTGGCGGAGCATCTCGTGGACCGGCAGCTGCCGATAGCCCGTCTCGGCGAGCCGGTCGTAGTCGTCGAGCAGCGACGCGAAGCGGCGGTCGCGCTCCTCGTCGGAGATCGGCAGCCGCGCGAGGTGACCGAGCTCCATCCCGATCGTCCACGGCAACACGAGGCCGAGCTCCACCGCACCGCCGCGCGCGAACACTCCGTCCATCGGGTCGGACCACGTGATCGCCGGCGCGATCGCCGCAAGCGAAGGCGGCTGCTCGGCAGCCGCCATCCACTGCGTGTTGCCGAAGTAGCTGCAGCCGTACATGCCGACGCGGCCATCGGAGCCCGGCAGGCGCGCCGCCCACTCGACCGTGTCGTAGCCGTCCTCGCGCTCGAAGCAGAGCGGCGCCCACTCGCCGTCGGACGCGAAGCGGCCGCGCGTGTCCTGCACGACGACCATGAAGCCCCGCCGCGCCGCGTTGACGGGGTTCAGCCAGGCGAGCTGCGCCGGGTCCCCCTTCCCGTAGGGCAGGCGCGTCAGCAGCGTCGGCCACGGCCCGTCGCCCCCCGGGCGGTAGACGTCCGCTCGCAGCGTGACGCCGTCCCGCATCCGCGCCGGGACGTCGAGCTCGACCGTGATGCGGTCCGTGGCCGCAGCCGAAGTGGACACGTGGACCTCAGGTGGCGCGTGCCCGCACATGCGCGGCCCACGGCTGGAAGAGGTACCAGGCGCTGAAGCCCTCGATCGTCACGCGCTTGCCGACCGCCGCGACCTCCTTGGGCCAGTACAGCATGCAGGCCGGCACCTGGTCCTGAATGATCTGTGCCGCCTGCTTGGCGAGCGCCAGGCGCTTCGCTCTCTGGTCGCTCGTCGTCGCGAGGTAGGCGTTGATCGCCTTGTCGGCCTCTGGGTTCTTGAAGTTGGAGCAGTTCACGGCGTTGGGAACGGCGAACTTGCTGTGGAAGTTGATGTAGTAGATGTCGAACGGGTCGGGATAGTCGCCCCAGCCCTCGCCGGCGACGAACTGGCCGTCGTGGTTCAGGAAGTCGTGCATGATCGCCGCGGGCTGCGCCTCCTTGACGTTCAAGGTGATCCCGATCTGGCGGAGCGCCTCCTGCCAGACGAGGATCGCCTTCCCCATGCGGCCCTGGTCCTGCTGATAGCGGATCGACGCCGAGAAGCCGTTGGGGACCTTCGACTTCGCGAGCTCGCTGCGGGCCGCGTCGAGGTTGTAGTCGATCGCCGGCAGCAGCGACGCGTACAGCTGCTCGACCTCCGCTTGCTCCATGCCCAGGTTGACCCAGAAGAGCGGCGGCACGAAGCCGTTGTGGACCGGTGCGTCGGCCATCCCGTGGAGCACGTTCTTGGCCACGGCGGCCGCGTTGTAGGCGTGCACCATCGCTCTGCGCACGTGGATGTCGTCGAAGGGCGGGCGCTCGACGTTGAAGTAGACCTGCGCGAGCTGCGCTCCCGGGACGGCGACCAGGCTGATGCCGCTTCCCTGCCACGCCGTGGTGTCCTCGATCGGGACCTGCAGCGTCAGGTCGACCTCGCCGGAGCGCAACGCGAGCAGCCGGTCGGCGGCGTCCGGGATGAACCGCAGCGTGAAGCGCTCGAGCGGCGGCTTGGGCCCCCAGTAGTGCGGGTTGCGCTCGAAGGTGACGCTCTCGCTCGGCTTGAAGCTGACCACGCGGTAGGCGCCTGCTCCTACGGGCAGCACCGACCCGGAGCCGATCTTCGCGCCGTATCGCTCGAGCTGACGCCGCGACGTCACCCAGCCCGCGGCATGCGCCGGGATGTTCGCGAACAGCGAGTTCGGCGTCTTCATGTGAATGACGACCTCATGGTCCCCCACGGCCTCGACCGTCTTCACGTCCGACCACACGAAGCCGTACTGCGAGCCGGTGGCGGGATCGGCCACGGTGTTCATCGTGAAGGCGACGTCGTCGGCCGTCAGCGGCGACCCGTCCGAGAACTTCAGGCCTGGGCGCAGGCGATAGCGGTAGGTGAGCAGGTCCGGCTGCTCCCACGACTCCGCCAGGTTCGGCGTCAGCGTTCCGTCCGTGTCCAAGGCCAGCAGGCCGGCGTTCGCGTTGGAGACGATCGCCGGCTGCGTCGAGCTGCGGATGAAGTCGAGGTTGTCGGCCGGCGCCGGGAACGCGAACGTCGCGTTCGCGATCGGCGCAGCGGTGCCAGCCGGCGCCACGCCGAGCTTCACCGGACTGGCCGTCGTCTCGCCGCCTCCGCAGGCGGCGAGCAGGCTTGCCGCCGATACGCCGACACCCGCGGCCAGAGCCCCGCGCAGGATCTCACGCCGACTTAATTGAGCAAGGAACTCATCAGACACGACTCCACTCCTCCAAGCGTTGGACATACGGCCACGCCGTTCAGACAACGTCGGCGGCCGCCAGCCAGTCGCCTTCCGGCGACGGGGTCGAAGCGACGAGGCGCTTCGTGTAGGCGTCATGCGGGGCGTCGAGGATGCGGTCGATCGGCCCCACTTCCACGAGCTTCCCTCGGTACAAGACATAGGCACGTTCCACGACCTGGCGAACGACGGCGAGGTCGTGGCTGATGAAGAGGTAGCTCAGCTCGAGCTCCTCGCGCAGTCGCTTGAGCAGGTTCAGCACCTGCGCCTGGACAGAGACGTCGAGCGCGGAGACCGCCTCGTCGCAGATCAGGACCTTGGGCTGGACCGCGAGCGCGCGGGCGATCGCGACACGCTGACGCTCGCCGCCCGACAAGGCGACCGGCTTGCGCTTCGCGTACCGCGCCGGCAGCCCGACGAGCTCCAGCAGATCCTCCGGCGACCGGTGCTCGGCCTCCGGCGGCGCCAGCGCGAGCGCCTCGTCGAGCGTCGCGCCGAGCGTCATCGAAGGGTTGAGCGACGAGTAGGGGTCCTGGAAGACCATCTGGACCGCGCGTCGAACGCGCAGGCGATCTTGAGCCGGCAGCCGACGCGGCGGGAAGATCTCGACGCCATCCACCACGATCGACCCGGAGGTCGGCTGCTCAAGCCCGACCAGGCAGCGCGCGAGCGTCGTCTTGCCCGACCCCGACTCGCCGACGATTCCGACCGACTCGCCGCGCGACAACTCGATCGTCACGTCGTCGAGCGCGCGCAGGGCCGTGTCGTCGTCGGACGCGCCGAAGCGCTTGACGAGGCTTCGCACGACGACGAGATGGTCGGCGTCGCCGACGCTGGTGTCCGCGACGGCGATGCGCGAGCTGACCTCAAGCTGCCGCGCCGCCATCTCCGAGCGGATCTCGTCGACCCGGATGCAGGCGGAGAGGCGCTCCGGAGCGGACGGCGCGAGCGGCGGCGCGCCTGCGCGGCACGCCTCGGTGGCCCACTCGCAGCGCGAGCTGAAGCGACAGCACTCGGCGACCGAGTCGGGTGAGGGGACGGACCCGGGGATCGCCTCAAGGGTCTCGAGGCGGCGGTCGCTGGGCGGCTCCGACAGCAGCAGCCCGAGCGAGTACGGGTGCAGCGGCTCGGCGGCGAGCGCGCCGGCCGGAGCGGCCTCCATCACGCCGCCCGCGTAGAGCACGTAGACGCGATCGGCCATCGAGAACGCGACGCGGAGGTCGTGCGTGATGAGGATCAGCCCCATGCCGCGCGCCGCTTGAAGCCGACGCAGCAGCAGCAGGATCTCCTTCTGCGTCGTCACGTCGAGCGCGGTCGTGGGCTCGTCCGCGATCACGAGCTGGGGATCCTTCGCGAGCGCCGCCGCGATCCCGACGCGCTGGCGCATGCCGCCCGAGAGCTGGAACGGGTAGCGGCGCGCCACTGACGGCTCTCCGATGCCCACCTCGCCGAGCCGACGGGCGACCTCCGCCGCCTTCTCGGTCCGCGTGCGCGCCGTGCCGTCAAGGCTCTCGGCGATGTGCTGGCCCGCTCTCATCAACGGGTTGAGCATCGTGAACGGGTCCTGGAGGACCATCGCGATCTCGCGGCCGCGCAGCTGCCGCAGCTCCGACTCCGCCAGGCCGAGCAGGTTCCGCCCGCCGAAGCGCACCGTGCCTTCGCCGCTCATGCCCTTCGGCAGCAGGCCCATCACCGCGCGGGTCGTCAGCGACTTGCCGCTGCCCGACTCGCCGACGATCGCGACCGTCTCGCCGGGTCCGACGGCGAGGTCGACGCCGTCGACGAGGATCTGGCCGTTCGCCCGCCGGATCCGCAGATCCGCGATCTCGAGCAGGGGTCCGCTCATCCCGTCCGCCCCCGGTCGTGGAAGCGCTCGTAGACCCAGTTGCCGATGAGGTCCATGCCGGCGGCCAGGACGACGATCGCCAGCGCGGGTCCGAGCGCCGTCCACGGGTTCTCGAACAGCGAGACGCGGCTCTCCGCGAGCATGCGGCCCCAGTCGGCGGTGCCGGGCCCGGCGCCGATGCCGAGATAGGAGAAGGAGGCGAGCGCGACGAGGCTGCCCGCGAAGGTGAGGAACGCCTGGGCGACGCTGAACGGCAGGACGTTCGGAAGGATGTGGCGGAACACGATCCGCCGGCGCGAGACGCCCAGCGTGCGCGCCGCCTCGATGTACGGCAGCGAGCGCTGCTCCGCCGCCCCTGCACGCGCGATGCGCGTGTCGTAGGGAGCGCTGAAGAGCACGAGGATCGCGACCGCCAGCGCGTAGCCGCCGCCGATGACGCCGGCGATCACCAGCGCGACCAGCAGCGGCGGCAGCGTGTACATGAAGTCCACCCAGCGCATCACGACGGCGTCCGTGCGCCCCCCGAGGTAGCCGGAGACGAGGCCCAGGACGTTGCCGATGGTCGCGGCGCCCAGCGCGATCACCAGCGGGCCGATGACGGCGGCTCGCGCACCTGCGACGACGCGCGAGAAGACGTCGCGCCCCAGCGCGTCGGTGCCGAACAGATGCCCGCTCGAGGGACCGGCCAGCGCGTGCACGAGGTCCTGCGCGGACGGGTCCACCGGCGCGACCGCGTCGCCGAGCAGGCCGGCGAGCATGATGATGCCCACCGCCGCCATCGCGACCTTCACGAGCAGCGGGATGCCGCCGCCGCGCAGGCTCCGTGCCCGCAGCGCCGTCGGCAGCACGCCGCGCCCGGGCCTGCGCACGAGTCGACCGGAGGCGCCCACTAGCTCGCCCCCTGGAAGCCGACGCGCGGGTCGACGAGCCGATACAGCAGGTCGGTCACGGCGTTGACCGCGACGATCAGGAATCCGAACACCATCGTGCAGCCCTGCACGGTCGGGATGTCCTTCGTGTTGACCGACTCGACCAGCAGCGAGCCGATGCCCGGAAGCCCGAACGTGACCTCGACGAGCACGGCGGCCGTCAGCGTGTAGCCGAGCAGGATGCCGCCGGCCGTGATCACCGGGATCAACGCGTTCCGGACGGCGTAGAGCGGCAGGATGCGCCGGGCGGGGATGCCGCGCGCAAGCGCGAAGACGATGTAGTCCTGGCTCAACGAGCGCACCATCCCCGCGCGCGTGAGCTTCACGACGAGCGCCATGGCCGTGATCGCGAGGGCGATCGCGGGAAGCGTCAGGTGCCAGAGCCGGTCGAGCCCGCCCGACCCGGCGCCCGAGACGGGGAACCACGCGAGCTGGAGGCCGAGGAAGTAGATCAGGATCAGCCCGGCGGTGAACGCGGGCGTGCTCACGCCGGCGATGCTGAAGCCGACGACGAGGCGATCGGCGAGCTGCCGCTCCCTCAGCGCGGCGAGGATCCCGAGCGGCACGCCGCAGACCATCGCGATCAGGAAGCCCAGCAGGCCCAGCTCAAGCGTCAGGCCCAGGCGCGAGAAGAGCACCGACGAGACCGACTGGCTGCTGCCGATCGCGGTGCCGAAGTCGAGCGTCACCGCCCCCTTCAGCCACAGCCAGTACTGCACGAGGAACGGGTCGTTGAGGTGGTGCTGGGCCTCGATCGTCGCCACGGTCGCGGGAGTGGCCGGGCGGGCACCGAGGAAGATGCGGACCGGATCGCCCGGCGCGAGCTGCAGGAGCGCGAAGACGACGAACGACAGCGCCAGGAGGACGCCGACCATCGCGGCCAGGCGACGCGCAGCGAAGGCCGTGAGCTCGCGTCCGTTCACGACGGCCACACCATCGGGAGGCTCTCCTCACCCATGGGTGACACTTGATCATCGGACACTTTCTAAGTCAAGGTATCAATGTAGTACCGTCACAGTAAGGATTAGCTACCGTGGAGTTACGCGAGGTGCAGTCAGGTCAAGATGGCCGTGTCGAGCCTGCGGTACGGGACGACGCAGGGGTTGCCGTCGGCGAGCAGCAGCTCCCGCGTCGACGGCACCATGATCAACGACAGGCACGTCGGGCAGCGCTCGAGCTCCGGCAGGTCCGGATCCTCGTGGGTGCAGACGCTGTGCGGATAGCCGACGTGGTCGGAGAGCGCACGTTGCAGGTCGGCTACCCAGACCTCTCCGCCGCCCGCGCGTGCCGCCGCCGCCACGCGGTCGGCGCGGAAGACGCTGGTGTCGGTCAGCTCGCGCGGCTCCCCGGCGCGCTCGGGCGGCACCGCCACGCAGTGGTTGGCATGCCGCAGCAGCCCGTCCGCCTCGGCCGGCGCGTCGACCGTCGGCACGGTGTCCGTCGGCCCCGCCCACGCCTCGACGTCGACGAGGTCCCCCGCGGCCGTCCCGAGCAGGTAGTTGCCCGTGGCCGCCCGCCGCGGGGCGCGCACGAGCGCGGTCCGGGCCGCGGCGAGCGAGTCGGCCTCCAGCAGCGCGCGCAGCAGCACGTGGTACGGAACCCCGGGCGTTCCGTCGTCGTGCACGGTGGCGATGCCGTTGGTGACGAGCGCCAGTCCCGCCGCGTTCATCCCAGCCTTTGCGAGCAGCCCGGCCTCGACGACGGTGACGAAGCTGGGCCCGTCGTCCGGGACGGCGGCCAGCACGACCACCGTCTGGCGGCAGTGCGCGTAGTAGTCCCAGTTCTGTCCGACGATCACGTCGCCGTCTGCCCGGCGGGCGCCCAGCGACGTGCACTCCGCTGGACCGGCCACCGTGGGCGCAAGGCCCAGCACCCGCGCCGAGTTGATGATCTCGGTCCGGATGTTGAGTGCGACCAGGTCCAGCAGCGACAGGCCGCTGCCCGCCGCGATCCCCTCCAGCTCCTGGAGGTAGCGCGGGTCGTACGCCTCGATCGGCTCGACATAGGCGCGCGCTCGTTCGCACGCGGCCGCCCAGTCGATGCGGGCGTGGTAGGCGTAGAGCGCGGCGTAGCGCTCGACCGATCGGCGGATCCGGCCGGCCACAGCGCGTCCGTACTGCTCCCCCCGCGCGCGCGCGGAGCCGGCGACCTCGACCAACGGGTAGTGCGACACGCAGTCCTCGATGCCTAGGGGTGGAACGGCCGGTCGAGGCTCGGGCGCGGCGCGCGCCGGGGCGTGATGCCGCCGGCGTCGAGCAGCGCCCGGGAGTACGCCTCGGCCGGACCGTCGAAGAATGGATCGGCCGGACCGCGCTCGACGACGGCCCCCTGGCGCAGCACGACGACCTCGTCCGCCAGCACGCGCACGACGCCGAGGTCGTGGGTGACGAGCACGCACGCGAAGCCGCGCTCGTCCTGCAGGCGCAGCAGCAGGTTGAGGACCTGTGCCTGCACCGACACGTCGAGTGCAGAGGTCGGCTCGTCGCACACGAGCACGCTCGGCTCCGCTGCCAGCGCCCGTGCGATGACGATCCGCTGGAGCTGGCCGCCGCTGAACGCGCTCGGACGCTGACCGCGGCGATCTGGATCGATCCCGACCGCCGCCAGCGCGTCCGCGACGCGCTGGGCGCGCTCGCGGCGACGGGCGCCGGCCAGCGGCTCGCCGACGCTGACGCCGATCGGCAGCAGCGGGTTGAGCGCGTTGAGCGGATGCTGGAAGACCATCTGCACCGGCGAGCGCCGTCCTGCGCGCAGGCGATGCGGGCTGCCGTCGACGAGCACGCGGCCGCCGTTCGGCGCCTCCAGGCCCGCGATGATCCGCGCGAGCGTCGACTTGCCGGCCCCGCTCTCGCCCACGATCGCGACCGTCTGTCCGGCGTCGACACGCAGCGAGATCGGCTCCAGCGCGGCGCTCGCCATGCCGGCGTAGCGGCGCGACACGTCGTCGACTTCGAGCGCGGGCGCGCTCGAAGCTGCGGTCGCGGTTCGCTGCGCCGGACGCCGGCCGGCGACCGGGCGCTCACCGCCGGCCGAGCGCGCGGCTGCTGCGCCGCGGACCGGCAGCGGACAACGCCGGCGCGCGTCGGGGCCGATCGCCGCCGAGAGCAGCATGCGCGTGTACTTCTGCTGCGGGTCGCCGAAGACCCGGTCGGTGGGCCCGGCCTCGACGACGCGGCCGTCGTGCATCACGAGCAGCCGGTCGCAGAAGCGCCCGACCAGGGCCAGGTCATGCGACACGAGCACGACCGCAGCGCGCTGCTCGCGGGCCAGCTCGCGCAGCAGTCTGAGCACAGCGATGCGGACCGTGGCGTCGAGCGCAGAGGTCGGCTCGTCGACGACGAGCACCTTCGGGTGCGACATGAGCGCCGCACCGATCGTCACGCGCTGGGCCATCCCGCCGCTGAGCTGATGCGGATAGAGCCCCAGCACCTCGTCCGGGTTGGGGAACCCGAGCCGAGCCAGCAGCTCCCGGGCGCGCAGGAGCGCGGCGTCGTCGTCGAGCAGACGGAGGTGCCGCACGCCCTCCACGAGCTGCGTCCGCACGCGCGCCAGCGGGTTGAGCGCCGTCATCGGATGCTGCAGCACGACTGCGAGGTCGCGGCCGAGCCGCGCGCGCGTGGCGGCGCCACCGATCGGCAGGACCTCGTCGTCGAGGACCAGGGAGCCGGCGGCGCGCACGTTGGGCGGCAGCAGCCCGAGCAGCGCGCGGGAGGTCATCGTCTTGCCGGCGCCGGTCTCGCCGACGATCCCCAGCAGCCCACCCGCCTCGACGGACAGCCCGACGTCGTGGACGAGCGTGCGCGAGCCGCGCTCGGTGGCGGCGATGACCGTCAGTCTGCGCAGTTCGACGCGCGTCATCGGCGGGTCGGCTCCACGTCGTCGTGCAGGCGGTCGCGCAGTCCGTCGCCGATCAGGTTGGCCGCCATCACCAGGAGCGCCACCGCGATCCCCGGGAAGATGACCACCCACCACGCCTCATGCATCGTCGCGCGGCCGTCGTTGATCAAGAAGCCCAGCGAGTTGAGCGGCGGGCGCACGCCGAGGCCGACGAAGCTGAGCGCCGACTCCCACAAGATCGCGTAGCCGGCCTGCAGCGACCCGATCACCAGGCTGGTGCCGCCCACCGCCCGGAACAGATGCCGGAAGATCACCCTCCGGCGGGTCGCGCCCGCAAGCCGTGCCGCGGCCACGTACGCCTTCTCGCGCTCGACCTGGATCACGTTGCGGGCGAGCCGCGCGTACGCGATCCAGCTCACCGCCGCGAGCAGCAGCACCAGTCCGACCGGGCCGGGCCGCGCGACCGCGGCCGCGGAGATGAACAGCAGCAGGGGAGGCACCGCCAGCTCGAGGTCGACGACGCGCATCACGAGCGTGTCGGCCCAGCGGCCCAGGTATCCGGCGCACAGCCCGGCAGTGATGCCGACGAAGGCCGACAGCGCGACGACGCCGACCGCGATCGCGAGCGAGACCCAGATCCCTGCGCTGATCCACGCCAGCACGTCGCGCCCGAGCGCGTCCGTGCCGAGCAGGTGGCCGGCGCTGCCGGGCCTCGCGAAGGCGACCGCCAGGTCCTGACGGTTCGGGTCGGGCAGCGTGACCCATCCGAGGACACCCACCGCGAGCAAAGCTCCCAGCAGCGCCAGGCCGGTGCGCAGGCTGAAGTTGCGGGCCGTCGCGCGCGAGCGTCTGCGCCAGCGCGCGCGGCCGAGGCGCGCTCCGTGTGCTGCCGTCGTGGTCACCGTGCGCACCTCAGGAGCGACGCCCGGACAGCCGGACGCGCGGGTCGATCGCCATCACGAACAGGTCCACGAGCAGGTTCACCACGACATACGCGCAGGCGACCAGCACCACCGTCGCCTGGATCACCGCCAGGTCGCGGGCGCGCACCGCGTCCATCAGCCCAAACCCGACCCCGGGCCACGCGAAGACCACCTCGACGATCAACGTCCCGCCCACCAGCCAGCCGACCTGCAAGCCGAACAGGGTCGCGAACGGGATCAGCGAGTTCTTGAGCCCCTGGTGCGTGAAGATGTGCCGATCGCTGAAGCCCTTCGCGCGCAGCGACGTCACCATGTCGCTGCGCGCGGTCTCCAGCAGCGACGCGCGCAGCACGCGGACGAACGCAGGCACGATCGCGGCGGCGATGCTGATCGTCGGCAGCACGAGCGACGCCGGTGAGTCGAAGCCGATGCTCGGCAGCCAGCCCAGGCCGACCGCGAACAGCAGCACCAGCAGCAGGGCGAGCCAGTACTCCGGCATCGCGCCGATGAAGATCAGCGCACGGCGGACGCCGCGGTCGACCGGCGACTCGCGGTGCAGCACGCTGTAGACCGCGATCGGGATCGTGACGAGCAGCGAGCCGCCGACCGCGAGCGCGATCAGCAGCGCGGTGTCCGGAAACGCCTCGAGCACCGTCGCGAGAGCGGACCGCCCGGTCCGGTACGAGGTCCCCAGATCCCCGTGCAGCGCACCGGCGAGATACGAGCCGAGCCGCGCGAGCAGCGGCCGGTCGTAGCCGAGCTGGTGCGCGAGGTCGGCACGCTGCTGCGGGTTGAGGTCGGCGCCCATGACGTCGACTGGGCTGCCCGCCAGGTTGACGAGCAGGAAGGAGATCAGCACCGCGCCGAGGACCACGAAGAGGCCCTGCGCGAGCCGCCCACACACGTACCGCGCCAGCGGCGATGCGCGCCGCCGCAGCGCCGACCCGAGCGGCGGGCGCGACACGCCTTCCACCGCGCCCGCGTCGATCGTCTCTGCCACGCTCATGCTCGCTGCGCCCGCCTACGCGAAGTAGGCGTTGCGGATCGTCGACGCCTTGTTGTTGCGGCTCGGCGTGAACCCGCGCAGCTTGGAGCTGATCCCGTAGATCTCCTGCGCGTAGAACGTCGGGATGTACGGCAGCGTCTCGGCGAACAGCGTCTGGAGCTGCCCGATCACGGCCAGCCGCTGCGGGCCATCCGGCGTCTGCGCGATCGCGTCGGCGAGCTGCTCGGCGCGCGCGACATGCGCCTTCGACTCGCCCTGGGCGTAGTTCGAGAAAGTCGTCAGGAGGCGCAGGTAGTAGGTGGCCGGACCGCCGTTCGACCAGCCGTGGCTGCTGATGAAGACGTCATAGGGCGAGCTCGTGTTCGGCTGCTCCTTGGTGAAGACCGGCTCCTCGAGCGGGTCCAGGCGCACGCGGAAGCCGACCGCCTCGAGCTGGCCGACGATCGCCTGGTCGAGCTGGTCGTTGAAGCCTGCGACGCTCGCGACGCGCAGCGACGGGGCGCCGCCGACCTCGGTCAGCAGCGCCTTGGCCTTTGCGACGTCGTGCGGATAGGTCGGCGTCATCGCGCTCTGGCCGTAGGTGCCCTTGGGCTGGTAGCCCTCGGCCGCCGTGGCCATGCCGCGCAGCACGCTCTTGGCGAGCGCGTCGCGATCGAGCGCATGGAAGACCGCCTTGCGCACGCGCACGTCGTGCACGGCCGGGTTGTTGACGTGGAACGCGAGGTAGCGGACGGCCCAGACGTCCTGCGGGACGAGCTTCACGCGCGCGTCGGACTTCAGCTGCTCGGCTTGCGCGGGCGCGAGCTGTGGGATCACGTGCAGCTCCCCCGTCTGGAGCGCCGCGACGCGGGTGGCGACATCGGGGACGGCGGACAGCTCGACCGCTGCCACATAGGGTCCTCTGCCCCAGAAGTGGTCGTTGGCGACGAACTTGATCGTCGAACCGGAGTTCGACACGAAGCGGAATGCGCCGGTTCCGGCCGGCTTGGCGGCGATCGCCTTCTCACCCTGCTTGATCAGCGCTCCCGAGATCATGTAGATGTAGGTGAGGTTCCGCGTGAGATCGGGTGCGGGCTCCTTTGTGACGAGGCGGATCACCTCGGGATTCGAGTCGTCGATCGTGCGGAACTCGGGGATCAGCCCGGCCGCCACACCGGCAGCGCCCTTCTGGTAGACGAGGTTCGCCTTGATCACCGAGGAGTCGAGCGGCGACCCGTCGTGGAAGGTGACGCCCTGGCGCAGGCGCCCCGTCCAGACGCGGGCGTCGTCGGAGAACTCCCACCGCTCGACGAGCGCGCCCTCGATCTGCTCGTAGGCGTCGTCGAAGCGCACGAGCGGATCGAAGACCGTGGCCGCGAAGGCGAAGTCGCCGATGCTCAGCGCCTTGCCGGGGTCCAGCGACGCCGGCAGCGCCGGGAAGCCCATCTTGAGCGTTCCGGTCGCCTTCGCCGGCGGGGCGGAGCCGCCGTCAGAGGCTGTCGAGGACGCGTCGTTCCCGCAGGCCGCGAGCACGCCCGAGAGCAGCGTCCCGGAGGCCACGACCGCTGCGCCGCGGCGCAGGAACTGCTCGCGCGTCACCGGACGCGGGACCATCGACCCATCGTTCATACGTGCCACCTCTCCTCCGGGGCTGCGACCGTTCTTGCTGGCAAGATTATACGGATTATCAAGCCGAGGAGAAATATAGTGCCCGGCTATCGGCCTTGTCAACTGCGCGGGCTCAGCGCCCTGCGGGCGGCGGGGCGACGGTTTCTCCCAGCCGCGGGACGCAGGGCACCAGCACGCGCGCGGGCGGGAGGCCAGGGCCGCGCTCAAGACGCTCCACCAGCCAGGCGATCGCCTCGCGCGCGATCTGCCGGCGCGGCACCTCGAAGCCGCTCCAGTCGCGTCGGCTGACGCCGAACCGCCACTCGCCAAGCATCACGACGGACACGTCTCCGGGGATGCCGAGACCGGCGCGGGCAAGCGCCTCCTCCAAGCGCTCCAGCGTGCCCAGGTCGCGCACCACGGCGGCGGTCGCGCCGCCCTCGGTGAACTCCGTCACGACGTGCGCGGGCAGCTCTCCCGTGTCGACGTCGTGCTTCCAGCGCGGGTCGACGGGCAGTCCGCGCGCCTCGAACGCGCGGTAGAAGCCGGCGACGAGGTCTTGAGCCGACTCGAGGCTGGGCTCGTTGATCAGCATGCGCACCTGCCGGTGGCCTGCGTCGAGCAGCCGCCCTACCGCCTCGGCGGCCGCCTCGGCATAGTCGCCGGTCACGTATGGCACGGCTTGGCCGCCGACGTCCGCGCGGCGGCCGAAGAAGACGAAGGGGTATCTGTCGGCGAGCAGCTGGGACCAGTCGCCCGGATCGTCGCCGCGACCCAGCAGCACCGAGCCGTCGGCCAGCCGCAGACGGTTGATCCCCCCTTCGTACACGCGCCCCATCCGGTGCGGCTTGATGCTGGTGAACAGCAGCAGGTCGTAGCCCAGCTCCTCGCAGGCCTGCTCCACCCCGATCAGGAACTGGTAGTAGAAGTCGCGGGTGTCGGTGGGGAAGCGCTCCTCGAAGGTGTAGATGCCGAGCAGCCGATTGCTCTGGCCGGCCAGCCGCCGCGCCACCGGGTTGGGCTCGTAGCCCAGCCGCTCCATCGCCGCGAGCACGCGTGCGCGCGTCGCGTCGCTGACGCGCGCGGTCGCGTCGCTGCGGCCGTTGAGCACGATCGAGACGACGGCCTGGCTGACGCCGGCCGCCTGCGCGATGTCGCGCTGCGTCGGCCGTGCCGTCACCTGGGCTGCGCGGCGCTCATGCCGCGGGCGCCCGCGGCGCCCGGCGGGCTTCCCGGGCGGGCCGCTCACGTCCGTGTCCCGGCCGCGCACCCGGTGCCGGCCGCGGGCGCCGCAAGGGCGGCGATGCTGCGCGCGGCGGTCACCCGCTTCACTCTAGAGCAGCCGTCCGGCACGACGGCGGCGCCGCCTCGCCGCCGTCGTGTCCGAACGTCCCCGGGTGTGGCCGAGGCGCTACGCCCCAGCGTTCGCCCGCTCGTGCGCGCGAAGCGCGTCGATGTTCTCCTCGACCTTCGCGAACGCGTCGACCATTCCGCCGATGAACGCGGGGTCGTAATCGACGTAGTTCCACACGAGGTTGAACGTGCTTCTGACCTGGTTCTCCGCGTGCGGAAGCTCCAGCTTCGTCGGGTCGTAATCGGCGCGACGCAAGTTCTCGGTCCACATCACGCGCGGCCCGCTCCACTCCGGCGAGAGGCGCGGCGCGCGATGCACCGGGCGCCGCATGTACTCGTAGGAGTACAGGCCCTCGGCGTTGAGCGCCTCGATGTAGGTCTGCTTGCTCACGCCCGCCGCCTCGGCGTCGAACCACACGACCGCCTGGTGAACCGCGGACTCGTCGCCCTCGTGCAGGAGCGGCGGGATCGAGACGCTCGGCAGGTCCGCCAGCCCCTCGCGCAGCAGCGCGAGGTGTCTGCGGCGGACGTCGTTCTCTCCCTCCACGCGCTGGAGCGCATCCGCCATCAGCACGGCGTTCACGGGCGTCAGCCGGTAGGTGTAGACGAGGCCGTCGATGGCCGCGCGCAGCTCCTCCGGGAAGCCGCCTTCGCTCGCGCGTCCGGGGAACTCCGTCATGCCGGCGTGCTGCGTGCTGACGACCGCCTTCCAGTACACGTCCTCGTGCTGGGTGAGCAGGTAGCCGCCCTCGGTCGCCGCGATCGGCTTCACGCCGTTGGCGGAGAAGCCCGCGGCGTCGCCGAACGCGCCGATGCGTCTGCCGCGGTGACGGGCGCCGTGCGCCTGGCTGCCGTCCTCGATGATCTTCAGGTCATGCTCCGCGGCGATCTCGCACAGCGCCGTCATGTCGGCCGGGTTGCCGAAGATGTGCGGCACGAGGATGGCGCGCGTGCGCGGGGTGAGGCGCTCGCGCACCGACGCCGGGTCGAGCAGCCCCGTCCCCTCGATCACGTCCGCGAACGTCGCGATGCAGTTGTTCTGCAGGATGCAGGAGATCGTCACGCCGTAGGTGTAGGGCGACGTCATCACCTCGTCGCCGTCGGTCAGCTCGAGCCCGATCAGCGCGGCATGCAGCGCGCCGTTGCCGGTGGAGGTTCCGAGCACGTGCGGGACGCCGTGGAACTCCCCGAGCGCGCGCTCGACCGCGCCCATCTCCGGCTGCAGCTTGCTGAGGCCGAGCGCGACGCCGTCGTCGAGCAGGCGCGCGACGTGGCGCTTCGCCTCGTCGCTCCAAACGGGGTACTGCCGCGACTCCGGCGTGCGCACCGGCGTGCCGCCGAGCAGCGCCAGGCGAGCCGTGGAGTCAGTGCTTGAGGTGATGGTCATCGGTCGGCCTCCGGGGCGCTCGAAGATGCTGATGCGAACTCATGGGCGTCGCGCCTTCGGGGCGGTCGTCGCTGGCCTGGCCGGCCTGCGCTGCTCCGACCGCCTGGGTTCCGCTCGATTGGAACATCGGACAGATTGCAAGTCAAGGTATCAATACAGTGCCCATTGACCATTCTCTGTCGATGACCTCCGCTCAGGCTGACCTCCTGCGACGCCCAGGCAGCCCTCACGTCGACTCGCCGGTCCCGGCGGCGGCGATCAGGTCCCACGACGAGACGCGCGGACGCTCCAGCACGACCCGCTCCAGCAGCGCGACCGCCTTCTCCAGCCCCTCCAGCGGATCCATGTACTCGTCCTCGTGCTCGATCGAGACGACGTCGTCGTAGTCGAGCGCCCGCAGCAGGCTCACGAAGTCGCGCCAGAACGTCTCGCCGTGGCCGTAGCCGACCGTGCGGAAGTCCCATCCGCGCTGGTCGAGGTCGGAGAACGGCTTCGCGTCGAGGAGCCCGTTGACGCGCACGACGTGGGGCATGATCTGCGTGTCCTTGGCATGGACGTGGTAGATCAGCGGCGCCACCGCGCGCATCGCCTCAAGCGGGTCGATGCCCTGCCACCACAGGTGCGACGGGTCGAAGTTGCAGCCGATCGTCGGCCCGACCTCGGCGTTCAGCCGCAGCAGCGCCGCCGGGTTGTGCAGGACGTCCATCGGGTGCATCTCGAAGCAGAGGCGGCAGCCGTGCGCCTCGGCGACGTTCGCCTGCTCGCGCCAGTAGGGGATCACCCGCTCCTCCCACTGCCACTTCAGGATCTCCTGCTCCTGCGGCGGCCACGCGTTGCAGACCCAGTGGGGCGCTCTGTCTCCCGGCGCTCCTTCGGGCAGCCCGCCGAGCAGCGTGAGGCGGTCGACGCCGATCGCCGCTGCCAGCTCGCACGCGCGGCGGAGCTCCTGCTTGTAGCGCTCGAACGTCTCCGGGTCAGGCGACAGCGCCGGCCCGTGGACGGCGAGCGCGCTGATCTCCAGGCCCCGGCTGGCGATCGCCTCCTGCCAGCGCGCCCGCTCGGACTGGTCGGCCAGTACGGCGGGGTCGCCGAATCTGAGGTTCTCGTGATAGCCCGCGCAGGCGATCTCGATGCGCTCGAGGCCGAGCCGCTTGAGCACGTCGAGGCCCTCCTCGAAGTCGAACTGCAGCAGCGCGTTGGAAACGACACCGATCTTCATCACTCAGCTCCTTGGTGTGCCACGGCGACCCGCGGCTCCGCTCACTCGACGCTCGCCGAGTCCCACTCGTACTTGTCGAACCAGTTGCCCTCCGGGACCGGCTCGCGCGGCAGCGCGCGGCGCACCAGCTCGACCGACTTCTCCACCGCCTCGTCCATCGTCATGAACGAGTCCTCGATCTCGATCGCGACGACGTCGTCGTAACCGCCGCGCCGCAGCGCCGTGAAGAAGTCCTTCCAGAACGCCTCCGGGTGGCCAAAGCCGATCGCGCGGTAGGTCCACGTGCGCGCGTCCCAGTCGTCGTAGCGGCACGCCGGCACGACGCCGTCGCGCGCGATCCCCCGCGCGTCGAGCCCGACGTCCTTCGCGTGCACATGCCCGATCGCGCCGCGAAGCTGCTCGACGAGCAGCAGCGGGTCGATCCCCATCCACCACACGTGCGAGGGATCGAGGTTGGCCTGCAGCGTCTCGCCACAGGCGTCGCGCAGGCGGAGGAAGGTCTGGCCGTTGTAGACCATGAAGCCGCCGATGGGCTCCATGCAGACCGTCAGGCCGCGATCGGCGGCGACACGGCAGGCCTCGCGCCAGTACGGGATCAGCCGCTCCTCCCACTGCCAGCGGTACGCCTGCTCGAGGTCGGCGTAGATCGAGGGAACGATCCAGTTCGGCGCGCGGTCGTGCGGGCCGCCGGCTGGCACGCCGGAGATCGCGGTGATGCGGCCCACGCCGAGCCTCGCCGCGACGTCGCAGATCGCGACGAAGTCCTCGTGCGCGGCCTGCGCGCGCCGCTCGTCCGGGTGGATCGGGTTGCCGTAGACGCCGAGCGCCGAGATCGTCAGCCCGCGCGAGGCGACGGACGCGCGGAACGCCTCCAGCGCCTCGTCGTCCGCCGCCAGCGCGCCGGGATCGACGTAGCCCTTCGGCACGTGTCCGCCGCCGCACGGCTCGACGTGCGTGATGCCGTTGCGCACGGCGAGGTCGAGCGCGTCCTCCCATCCGCGGTCGAGCCGCGGGTCGATCACGAGTCCCAGCTCCATCGCCGCCTCCTCAGCCGCGCCGGCGGTCGGTCTCGAGGTCGTAGTGGTCCATGCCCGGGTAGTCGCCCTTGATCGTCCAACCGCCGTCGACGTGCAGCAGCTCGCCCGTCATGAAGGCGGACGCGTCGGAGGCGAGGAACACGAGCGGCCCGACGTAGTCGGCCGGCGTCGCGACGCGGCCCATCGGCGTGACGGCGCGCCAGCTGTCGTCGAAGCCGGGGTCGTACTCCCAGTTGCGCTCCATGCTCGTCGCCGCGGGGGCGATCGCGTTCACGCGCACGCCACGCGGCGCCAGCTCCAACGCGAGCTGCCGCGTCATCGCCTCGACCGCGCCCTTCGAGGTCGTGTAGACGGCGTGGCAGTCGACCATCAGCGTGGCCGCGCACGAGGAGATGTTGATCACCGAGCCGCGCCCGTCCATCGCCTCGACCGCGGCCATCGTCGTGAAGAACGCGCCGCGCACGTTCGTGTTCATGACGTCGTCCCAGTCCTCCTGGGTGACCTCGGCAGCCGGGCCGAAGCGCGTGCGCCCGGCGTTGTTGACGAGCACGTCGACGCCGCCCAGCTCGCGCCGGGCGACGTCGACGAGACGCCGCGCGTCGGCCCGCTCGCCGACGTCGGCGCCGACGGCGATCGCGGTGCCGCCCAGCTCTGCGATCGCGCGGCAGGTCTGCTGCGCGCCCGCCTCGTCGTTCTTGTAGTTGACGGCGACCTTCGCGCCGGCGCGCGCGAGCCCGATCGCGAGCGTGCGGCCGATGCCCTTGCTGGCCCCCGTGACCACCGCCGCCCTGCCGTCGAGCGACATCGCCTCGCGCGGGTCCACGGCGCTCATCGCGTCGCGTCCGCGGTCCGTCCGTCGCGCGCGAGCCCGGCGTCACGCAGGAACGCGATGCTGGCGCGTGCCGCGTCGAGCCCGCTGAAGCCGCTCAGGTCCACGCGCGGATCCGGGTCCTGCTCGACGGTGGCCAGGCCGTCGAATCCGGTCCGCGCGAGGCTGTCGCGCAGCGCGACCCAATCGACGATCCCCTGCCCGATCGGGCAGAAGAGCCCCACCCCGAGCGCACTGTCGAAATCGAGGTCCTCGTCGTGCATCCGGCGCAACGCGGTCGCGTCGACGTCCTTGAGATGGAAGTACTCGAGCCGAGCGGCATAGCGGTCGACGAGGTCAGCCGCCTGCAGCCCCGCAACGGCGCTGTGCGCCGTGTCGATGCAGAAGCCGATCGTGTCGTGCGGCAGGTCCGCGAGCGCACGCTCGATCTCGTCCGCGAACTCGATGTGCGTGCCGCAGTGCGGGTGCAGGACCGGACGCAGCCCGAACTCGTCGGCGGCGATGCGCGCGACCGCGGCGATCGTCTCGATCATGCCGTCCCAGGCCGCCGGCGCAAGCCGCTCGGCGGCGTCGGAGCGGCCCGCCGTGCGCTGGCGCTCGGGCACCATGCGGTCGATCACGACGAGGTTGCGCGCGCCGAGCGCGGCGAGCATCGTCCCCACGCGGCGGGTGTTGCGCAGCACGGTCTCGCGCTGCGCCGGGTCGTGCATGTGCTCGTAGACGAAGCCGGCCGTGAGCGCGAGGCCACGGCGGTCGAGCTCACGGCGCAGCACGCCGGCGTCCTCCGGCAGGAAGCCGATCGGGCCGAGCTCCGTGCGGCCGTAGCCGGCCTCGGCGATCTCGTCGAGCACCTTGGCCCACGGCGGGTTCGTGTCCGCGTCCCCCTCGAACACGCCCCACGACAGCGGCGCGTTGCCGACCTCCAGCATCCCGGCTCCTCTCCTGGTCGCGCTCATCCGCTCGCCTCGGCCAGGAAGCGCTTTACGCCCGGCGTCACCAGCGACTCGACGGTCGTCAGCAGATAGCGTGCGCCGCGTCCGAGCCAGGTGCGGACGGCGGCCGTGTCGCCGGCGACCGCGCCCAGGCCCTTCCCCGCCGTCGCGGGCGCGGCCGCGGCCCCCTCGGCGCCCCCAACGACGGCCGGGGGCGCGACCGCCCCCGGGCATCCGCGGGCGTGCGGGTGGTCGCGCGCGCC
>JBQCIQ010000023.1:0-10327 GCA_051953595.1 Conexibacter sp.
AGTTCGCGCCGAGGCGGTTGCCGCCGTGGACGGAGACGCAGGCGACCTCGCCGGCGGCGTAGAGGCCGGGGATCGGCGTCTGTCCGTCGTAGTCGGTCTTGACCCCGCCCATGATGTAGTGCATCCCGGGCTTGATGTGGATCGGCTCGCGCGTGATGTCGACGCCGGCGAAGTCCTTGCCGATGTTGACGATCTCGCGCAGCGCCTCGAGCGTACGCTTGCGCGGGACCTTCGTGATGTCGAGCGCGATCGTGCCGTCGGGGAAGCCGCGGCCCTCGTTGATCTCGGTCTGCTCGGCGCGCGAGACGACGTCGCGCGAGGCCAGCTCGAGCTTGTTCGGCGCGTACTTCTCCATGAAGCGCTCGCCGAGCGCGTTGTAGAGATGGGCGCCCTCGCCGCGCGCGCCCTCGGTGATGAGGAAGCCGTTCTCCGCGAGCGTCGTCGGGTGGTACTGGATCATCTCCATGTCCATCAGCGGCGCCCCGATGCGGTACGCCTGCGCGATCCCGTCGCCCGTGCAGATGAGCGCGTTCGTCGTCGGCTTGAACGCCTGGCCGGCGCCGCCGGAGGCGAGGATCACCGACTTCGCGTTGAAGACCTCCAGCGTGCCCGTGCGGATGTCGCGCGCGACGCAGCCGACGCAGTCGCCGTTCTCGTCCTGCAGCAGGGTGGTCGTGAACCACTCCTCGTAACGGTCGACGCGGTCGTGGTGGTGCATCAGCCGCTCGTAGAGCACGTGCAGGATCGCCTGGCCCGTGATGTCGGCGACGTAGTACGTGCGCGCCTGCGAGGCGCCGCCGAACGCGCGCGTGCCGAGGTGACCGGTGCCGTTGCGGTGGAAGGTGACGCCGGCGTGCTCCAACCACAGGATCTCGTCGGGCGCCTCACGGCACATGATCTCGATCGCGTCCTGGTCGCCGAGGTAGTCGGAGCCCTTGACGGTGTCGAACGCGTGCGACTCCCACGTGTCCTCGGGGTTGAGGGCCGCGTTGATGCCGCCGGCCGCGGCGACGGAGTGGGAGCGGACGGGATGAACCTTGCTGATGATCGCGACCGACGCCCCGGCGTCGGCGGCCGCAAGAGCGGCGCGCTGGCCAGCGAGGCCCGCGCCGATGATGAGGACGTCGTGAGCTGGCATATGCCGCGATCCTATCGCCGCGTCTTGCGCCTTGATCTCCGATCGCAGAGCACGGAATTGGCTGCTTCTACGGCGCGAGCGAGCGCAGCGGCGGACGCTCCTCGACCGCCACGTCGGCGAGCGCGAGCGAGCCGTCGGCGCGCGGGCGCGCGAGCGGGCCGGAGAGCGGCGCCGCGTCCTCGCCGTGGATGCGGCGCTCGGCCGCGATCAGCACCGCGTAGGCCATCGCGCTGAGCGCGTGCAGCGACTGGTGCGCGTTGCGGCGCTCGCCGAGGTCGACCTGCGCGATCGCGTCGAGGCCGGCGTGGCGGAGCGCGTCGAGCAGGTTCGCGATCTCGACGCCGTAGCCGACCGGGAACGGCAGCGCCTCCAGCAGCGCGCGGCGCGCCGCCGCCTCGCCCGCGAGCGGCTGGACGATCCCGGCAAGCTCGGGCACGTACAGGTTCAACAGCGGCCGCGCCAGCAGCTCGGTCACGCGGCCGCCGCCCTCCGGGACGACCTCCTCGCCGACCGTCAGCGGGCGATGGTAGGCGCCCTTCACGAACGCGACGTCGGGGTCGGTGAGCAGCGGACCGAGCAGGCCGCAGACGGCGCCGCGCGCGTCGAAGCCGGCGCTGTCGGCGTCGACGAACGCGACGACGTCCCCGCGCGTGGCATGCACGGCGCGCCACAGCGCATCGCCCTTGCCGCGTGCGGGGCCGTGCTCGGACAGCACCTCCGCCTCCTGCACGACGCTCGCGCCGCCCGCGCGCGCGACGTCGGCGGTGCCGTCGGCGGAGGCGGCGTCGATCACGAGCAGCTCGTCGAGCAGGCCGGCCTCGCGCAGCGGCATCAGCGCGGCGAGGATCGGCCCGATCGTGCCGGCGACCTCGCGCGCCGGCAGCACGACGCTGACCGTCGTCGTGCCCTTCGCGTCGAGCAGCCGCTCGGGCGGGAACTCGGCGGCGGCGTACGTGCGGTGCGCGAGCCAGTCGGCGACGAGCGCGCGGTCGCGGGCGGTGGCGCTCATGCGATGAAGACCAGGACCCGCACGGAGACCGCGCACTGTAGCTCTCTGTACCCTGTGCGCTCAGCGCCAGCAGCGCACTCGGAGAGGTGCCGGAGCGGTTGAACGGGCGCGACTGGAAATCGCGTAACGGGGGTTGACCTCGTTCGAGGGTTCGAATCCCTCCCTCTCCGTCCGCTTTCGCGTACGCGAACGCCGGCGGCTACCACCGGTTTGGTAAAGCCTTTGCAAAGCGCGTTGTTCGAATTCGAACATCGCGTTCGCTAGCATCCGCCGCGCCTTCGGTCGCACGAGGCGCATGTGCGTGCGGGGGCCCTTCCCCCTGCATGCACGTCCGAGTCAACGACATCGCGGTCGCGAACCCTGCGTCCTCCTACACGCAGGCGGAGATGCTTGCGCTGCTGGGGCTCGCCGACGACGAGTTCGCGCGCATGATCTTCGACAGATGCGGCGTGGAGCGGCGGCACTTCGACCTCACGCCGGAACTGCTCGGCAAGACGCTGCAGGAGCGCACGGCGCACACGGAAGGGCAGCTGCTGCGGCTTGCGGTCGAGGCGGTCGACAACCTTGCGGTCGATCCGACGCAGATCGGCACGGTCGTCACCGCCACCTACTACTCGCTCGGCGGCCCGACGCTGGCGCACAAGCTGATCGAGCACTACGACATGGACCGCGCGACCGACAAGTACCACGTCGTGGGCGTCGGCTGCGCGAGCGCGGTGCCGCTGTTCAAGCTCGCCGCGCAGTCGATGCGCGACCACCCGGGCAAGCACGCGCTCGTCGTCGCCGCCGAGTCGATCACGGGCTTCCTCACCGCCGTCGAGGAAGACGACGACCAGGTCAAGACGATCGGCTCCTCGCTGTTCGGCGACGGCTGCGCCGCGGCCGTGCTCACGAACGGCGCCAGCACCGCCGGCCCGGCGATCGTCGCCGCCCGCCAGCACCAGATCGAGAACACGCTCGGCAGCGTCCGCTTCCGCCTCGACGCGGAGGACAGCTTCATGCAGATCGGGCGCGAGCTGCCGAAGCTCGCGAGACGCCGCCTGCGCGAGCTCGCGCAGGCGTTCCTCGCGCAGGCGGACACCGAGCTGGACGCGATCGACCACTGGATCGTCCATCCGGGCGGCCGCGGGATCATCGACGGCGTGCAGCACGCGCTGGCGCTGAGCGACGACGACGTCGCGATCAGCCGCGACGTGCTCGCGCGCTTCGGCAACATGGGCACGCCCAGCAGCTTCTACGTGCTGCGCGAGACGATCGCGCGCCGCGCGCCGCAACCCGGCGAGCGCGGGATGGTTGTGACGATCGGGCCCGGCGTGACCGTCGGCCTGATGCTGCTCAGCTGGTAGGGCGTCGCGCGGCGCGGCGCGGGCGGTTGTCGTGGAACCGACGAAGGGAGACGCAGTGGCAGACGTGCGAGTGATCGGGGCGGGCTTCGGCCGCACCGGGACGTGGTCGTTGAAGGCCGCGCTGGAGCAGATCGGCTTCGACCCCTGCTTCCACATGATCGACCTCATCCAGCACCCCGACCGCGCGCCGATGTTCGTCGCCGCGCTCGACGGCGCGGACGTCGACTGGAACGTCGTCTTCGACGGCTTCGCCGCGACCGTCGACTGGCCCGGCTGCACGTTCTACGACCGCATCCTCGCGACGTATCCCGACGCGAAGGTGATCCTGTCGGTGCGCGACCCGGAGAAGTGGTACGCGAGCGCCGAGAGAACGATCTACGCGCTCAAGGAGGCGGCCGCGCGCGGCGAGCTGGAGGGCGACGGGCCGGCCGCGCCGCCCGAGGTGCTGGGCATGATCAAGCGGCTGATCTGGGACACGACGTTCGAGGACCGCTTCGCCGACAAGGACTTCGCGATCGAGGTCTTCAACCGCCACAACGAGCGCGTGAAGGAGACCGTCCCGGCCGAGCAGCTGCTCGTCTACGAGATCCAGCAGGGCTGGGAGCCGCTGTGCGAATTCCTCGGCGTGGACGTGCCCGCGGGCGAGTTCCCCCACCTCAACGACGCCGAGTCGTTCCGCAAGATGTTCGGCGTGCCGGCGACCGCCTAAGAAGGCTGCCGCTCGACGGGGCGGCGCCGCTGCGGCGCCGTCCCGAAGACGTGGTCCCAGAACGGCGCGCTGACCCCGTAGCCGGCGTCGTGGTCCTGGAAGTGGTGGCGCATGTGCAGCTCGTGCAGCACGCGCGGCAGCCACGCTCTCGGCTTGCGGCCGCCCGGCAGGTGGTGCACGTAGTAGTGCAGCATGTCGTAGGCGAGGTAGCCGCCCCAGAAGCCGGCCGCGAACGCGAGCGCGCGCGTCTCGCCGAGCACGAGCACGAACAGGCCGTAGAAGGCGGCCGCGAGCGGGATGCTCACCGACGGCGGCATCACGAGCCGCAGCGGATCGTTCGGGTGGTCGTGATGGACCCCGTGGATGATCCAGTGCAGGCGCGCGCCGATCCCGTCCTCGGGCTCGAAGTGGAAGACGATGCGGTGCAGCCAGTACTCCGTCAGCGTCCAGAAGACGTAGCCGCCGAGCAGCCACAGCAGCGCCTCGCCGGCGCCGATGCGGCCGATCGCGGTCACGAGCACGATCGCGATCGCCGGCAGGAAGACGAACAGCGGCACGCTCCAGTGCACGCGCGAGAGCCGGTCCAGCAGATTCGACTCGAACATGCGCGGAGAGGCACGCAGGACCTCGGAGCGCTTCATGCCCGCCAAGTCAGCGCGCCGGGGGTAGCTCGCCATGAGGCCGAGGATACTCGGCCGTTCACGTGCATCAAGCCGCAGAAGCGTCCGCAGCGCTCGTCGCGAAGACGATGTGACGCCGGCCGAGCGCGACGTACTCGTGCCGCGTCGGCGGGCGCGCCGGATCGTCGAGCGAGACGATCTCGACCCCGGTCAGCGCAAGGAACTCATGCTCGCCGGCGTTGAGGTGGTCGGTCAGGCGGCTGCGATAGCCCTCGGCCGGCAGCCGCACCGTACCGGTGAGGCGGTACCGCTCGGTCTCGACGACGACTCGCTCCTCGCGGGTGTCCACGGCGGCGACCTTAGCGGAGTCCAGACGGGCGATCGCAGCCGGCGATCCGGGTAGAGTCGCAAACGTGCGCGTTCACGGGAGGATCGCCGCGGCCGCCTGCGCCGCGCTTGCGGCGCTGATGCTGGCGCCGGTCGCGGCCGGCGCGAGAACGCTCGTCGCGCTGAGCGGGACCGCGACGCCGCCGATCAGCGTCTTCACGCTCGCGCCGCAGACGCTCAGCCTCACGATCGACGCGAGATTCGCCAGCGACGCCGGTGGGGACGCGCTGCCGGGCACGGTCTCCAAGGCGGTCATCTACTTCCCCCACGGCCCGCGCGTGAACGGGCGCCTCTTCCCCAGCTGCGACCCGCGACGACTGCAGCGACTGCGCGGCGCGGCGCGCGCCTGCCCGCGCGGCTCGCGCCTCGGCGGCGGCACCGCGCTCGGCGCCTCGCCGCAGTTCGGCATCGGCGTGAAGGAGCGGCTGCGGGTCGACATGTACAACGGCAAGGGCGGCCGCAGCATCGTCTTCTTCCTGACCGGCCTGAACCCGGTGCTGATCTCCGGCATGATCGTCGCGCCGTTCGACGCGCTGCACGGCGGCAGATGGGGCTACCGCCTGACGATGAACGTGCCGCACGGGCTGCAGGAGATCGGGTCGGGGATCTTCGCCTCGCTGCTCGACTTCAGAGTGAGAGCGGGCGGGAGCGTCGTGCGCGGCGGCCGTCGCTTCGGCTACATCGAGGCGCTTGCGTGCCCGCCCGGCGCGCTCGTGCCGGTGCGCGGCGTGTTCTCGTTCCGCGGCGGCGAGCGCACGAGCACCGACTCGTACATCGCCTGCGGGCACCGGTAGGGTCGGCGAGGCGAGCCGGCCGCGCGGGCGGCCGGCAAAGCGGGGCGAGCCGAAGGGGGATCGGCGATGCGCAGGAACGGGGACGAGCTGGACGGGTGGATCGCGCGGCTGCGCGAGATCCCCGACGCGGAGCGCGCCTTCACGGTCGGGCCGGAGCAGGCCGAGCGCGAGTTCGGCTTCGACCGCGCTGCCGTGCGCGACCTGATCGCGCGCGGGCTGCCGCACGCCGACGGCGAGGGCGACCCGCTGCTGTGGGTGAGCGACCTGCAGTACCTCGGCCTGCGGCTCGGCTGCGCGCGCGTCTACCAGGGCGTGCTGAACCGCTGGGCGAGCGCGCTGACGTCGCTGTCGGCGCGCGCCGAGACGCCCGTCGCGATCCGCTGTCGCGCGTACGCCGAGCCGGGAACGGTCGTCGAGCTGCGCGCGCCCGGCGGGGAGCGCGTGCGCGGCGAGGCGAGCACCATGCTGAGCTTCGAGACGGCGATGCGCGGCCAGCTCCCGCCGCTGCCGGCGGCGCTGGAGCGCGTCCTCGCCGAGCGGCTGGCGGACTACGCCGCGTACGACTTCTGCTGGCTGTGGCCGCCGCTGGAGACGGACCTCGACTGGGTCCGCCGCACGCGCATCGCGAACTGCCGCGCCGCGGCCGGCCTGCTGGTGGAGGAGGCGCCGGCGCTCGGCGTCGAGGCGCGGCTCGCCTACGGCCTGCTGCTCGCGCCGCCCTACTCGACGCCGCACAACTGGGCCGAAGTGCGCACCGACGACGGCTGGGTCGCGCTCGACCCGCTGCTGCTCGCGCTGCTGAGCCGCTTCGCCGGGCTCGACCCGGCCGCGTGGCCGCCGACGCGCTCGCCCGGCGCGATCCTGCTGCGGCTCGCCGATCCGGGCGCGCCGCTGGTGACCGACGCCGGCAGCGGCGCCCCGCTGGAGGCGACGTTCCTGACGAAGCCGCTCGTGCAGGCGTAGCGACCGGGCTTCCGGACGATCGACGCACCGGCCGCTGGTAGCATCGGCGCCACGGCTGGCGAGAAGCCCACGGGGGAACGCAGTGGGAGCAGGATCCGCGGCCGTCGACCCCGCGCTGCGCGCCATCTGGGCCGAGGTGCTGGGCGTCGACGCGCCCGACGTCGACGACGACTTCTTCATGCTCGGGGGCAACTCGCTGCTCGCGACGCAGATCACCGCGCGCGTCGCCGACGTGCTCGGCGTCGAGGTCGCGCTCGACGCGCTGTTCGAGGCGCCGACGCTCGGCGAGTACGCCGAGCGGGTGCGCGAAGCGCCCGCCGCGAACGGAACCGCGGGCGCGCAGGCGCGCAACGGCGAGGCGCCGACAGGCGAGCGCAGGCGCGGCGGCCTGCGGGCGCTGCTGCGCGGACGCCGCGACGGCGAGCGCGCGGAGCGCGGCGGACGCGCGGAGCGCGCGAGCAGGGCGCCACCGGACGCGCTCGCGTGGCTGGAGGCGTCGGCGTGGGCGGTCCAGCGCTACCAACCGGACACGCATCCGCACGTCGGCCAGGTCTGGTCGCTGCAGGGGCCGCTCGACGTCGGCGCGCTCGAGCGCGCGCTCACGGCGCTCGTCGCGCGGCACGAGCAGCTGCGCACGAGCTTCCCGCTCGTCGACCACCGGCCGCGCGCGCGCGTGCACCCGCCCGCGCCCGTCGCGATCGAGCAGATCGGCGGCGGCAGGCGCATGCGCGACGAGGAGCTGCGCCGACACGTCGAAGCGGCGCGCGAAGAGCGGTTCGACTACGAGCAGGCGCCGCCGCTGCGCGTGCGGCTGATCCACACCGGCAGGAACAGCGCCGTGCTGGCGATCCTGCTGCACGAGATCGTCTGCGACGGGCAGGCGTTCGACCTGCTCGTGCGCGAGCTGGGGCAGCTGTACGCCGCCGAGGTGGCGGGGGCGCCGTCGCCGCTGGCGGAGCCGCCGCAGACCTATCGCGACGTCGTGCGCACGCTCGGCCCGCAGCTGAGCGCGAGCGATCCGCAGGCCGCCGGCGCGCATTGGCGCGAGACGCTTGCCGGCGTGCCGCTGTCGCTGCCGCTCGCGCACCGGCGGCTGACGGTCGAGCCCGACGGCGAGCAGGCGTACGCGCGCAGAACGACCCAGCTCGCCGGGACGCTCGCCGAGCGGCTGCGCGCGCTCGCGCGCGAGGAGGCGGCGACGTCGTTCATGGTCCATCTCTCGGCCTACGTCGCGCTGCTGCACCGCTGGAGCGGCGAGACCGACATCGCGGTCAGATCGCCCGCGGCGAACCGCGCCCGCAAGGAGTGGGAGCAGATCGTCGGCTTCTTCTCGATGGTGTTGACGCTGCGCGCCGACGTGAGCGACGACCCGAGCTTCCGCACGCTGCTGCGGCGCACGCGCGAGCATGCGCTCGCCGCCTTCCGCCACGCCTCGCACGTGCCCGAGGACAACGCGCTGCGCGAACTGCCGGGCGCGCGCGGCCTCGGCGGCTGGACGCCGCTGTTCCGCCTGTGGGACCCGACGACCGAGCAGCCGCTGGAGCTGCCCGGCATCGCCGTGAGACCGTTCCGCGACGACGGCGAGGCGGGAGGGCTCGTGCTCGTCGTGACCGAGCGCTCGGACGGCCGCACCGTCGCGCAGCTCAGCTCGTCGTCGAGCGACCTCGACGCGCGCGCGCTGGCCGAGCTGCTGCGCCACTACGAGCGCTTCCTCGAGCAGGTCGCGGAGGACCCGGACCGGCGCGTCGGCAGCGAGATCGAGCTGCTGAGCCCGAGCGAGCGCGACCAGCTCGGCGGCCGCGCTGCCGCGCGCGGCGCCGGCGAGGCGGCCGGCGGGCTGCACGGACTCGGGGCCGCGACGGCGGCGCGCACGCCGTACTCGGTCGCGTTCGACGGGGGCGCCGGCGCGGACGCGCTCACCTACGCCGAGCTGGCGCGCCGGGCCGCGGGCGTCGCCGCGCTGCTGCGAGCGCGCGGGGTCGGCGCCGGCGAGCGCGTCGGGCTGCGCATCGCGCCCTCGCGCGAGCTGCTGGTCGCGCTGCTCGGCGCGCTCCACGCCGGCGCGGTGGCGGTGCCGCTGTTGGAGCCGGGGCCGGAGGCTGACCCGCTCGCGGTCGAGCTGGACGCGGCGGCGGTCGTCGAGGCGGGAGCCGAGGAGGCGACGTCCGTGGGCGACGTCGACCCGGCGCAGGTCGCGCTCGTCGTGCGCACGACCGGCGTCGGCGCTGGCCCGCGCGCGGTCGAGCTGACGCACGGCGCGCTCTGCCGCGCGGCGCTGCGCCAGCGCGACGCGCTGCGGCTGACGGCGAGAGATCGCGTCGCGCACGTGCCCGGCCGAGGCGCGTGGTCGTGGGCGCTCGCGCCGTGGGCGGCGCTCGCCGCCGGCGCGACCGTCGTCGGCCCGGAGCGCGCGCCACAGCCGCGCAGCGGGACCCCGCCGACCGGCTGGCTGGAGGCGAACGCGGTCTCCGTCGCGGCGATGGACCCGTGGCTGGCGAGCGCGGCGCTCGCGCGGCCCGCGGCGCTGCCGGGGTCGCTGCGGCTGCTGTGCGCGCAGGGCGCCGGTCCGCTCGACGTGCCGCCAGAGGCCGGCGGCCGCGGGCGGATCGCCGTGCAGCGCTGCTACGGCCTCGCGGAGACGGGCGGCTTCGTCGTGGGGGAGCGCGTCGGCGCCGGCGCACGCGGGTCGGACGCGACGGTGAGCGGCGAGCCGCACGGACTGCGCGCGCGCGTGCTCGACCGCTACGGCCACATCGCGCCCGCCGGCGTGATCGGCGCGCTGGAGCTCGACGACGGCGCCGGGCCGATCGCGACCGGCGACGTCGCGCGGCGACGGCTCGACGGCACGCTGGAGATCGTCGGCCGCGCTGCCGACGAGCTGCGCTGGCGCGGCAAGCGGCTCGCGCCGATCCTCGTCGACCTCGAACGCGCGCTCGCCGCCCACCCGGCGGTGCAGGCGGCCGCGGCCGGCTGGGAGCCCGAGCGCGCCGTGCTCGTCGCCTGCCTGGTGCCGCGGCGCGGCGAGGTGCCCGACCGCGCCCAGCTCGACAGCTGGCTGCAGGACACGATGACCGACTGGATCCTGCCGGCGGCCTACGTGGCGGTCGACGCGATCCCGCTGCGAGCGGACGGGCTGCCGGACCGCACGGCGCTCGTCGCCGACCCCCCCGTCGCGCGCACGCTCGACGCCACCGCCGAGGCCGCGCCGCATAGCGCCACCGAGCGAAAGCTCGCGGCGATCTGGAGGCAGGTGCTCGGCGTGCGCGAGGTGCGCGCGCACGACAACTTCTTCGCGCCGGGCGGCAACCTCGCGCTCGGCGTCGAGCTGGTCGAGCGGGCGCGCGCGGCCGGCATCGCGATC
>JBQCIQ010000024.1:0-5539 GCA_051953595.1 Conexibacter sp.
CGACTGAAAATCGTGGTGTCCCCGGTTCGAGTCCGGGTCTCGCCATCGGTGAAGCGCCTGCATAGGGCGCTTTTCTTGTTCTCGGGTTGTTGGGCTCGTGGGCGAGGGTTTTGGCCACAGACTGCCGTTTCGTGGCCAAAACTCAGCGACCTCGGCAGCATCACAGCCCTATGCGGGATGTCGCAATGTCCGGTGGAAAAAGAAACACATATAAGTGGGAGGTCGATCGAGCAGACGACGAACCGATGCTGAATCGTGGTGTCCTTGGTTCGAGTTCATCTGCGAAATGCAGGGAAAACGGTCGACGAGCTTGCCTCTCGATTCTCTGCTTTCGATCGGGTCCTTCCTCGAGCTTCCAAGCGCTGGGACCTATAGACATGGGACGCGTCTGGTCGCCTCGGTAGATCTCCTCGCGTGTCCGACGCGATCCTCGAACTCCTGCTGACCGAGGCGGCGATCGACAAGCTCGGTGCGCGTGGCATCTCGATCGAGGAGATCCACCAGCTCCCCCGCAACGCCAGCGTGACGGTCCGCAACCCGAGCAGCGATCCGCCGGACAAGCGGCGGCTGCTGATCGGCCGCACCGACGGCGGCCGCACCCTGACGCTCGTCGTCGAGCGCACGAGCGACCCGACGACCTGGCTCACGGTCACCGGCTGGGACGCGACGGCGCGTGAGCGTAGACTGCTCGATAGCCGATGACCAAGAATCCGTGGACAGACCCTGACCCGCAGCCCGGCGACTTCGACGCCCACCTGACAGACATCGACCCACGCTACGTCGAGGCCCACGCAGGCAACCCCGACGCGAAGCTCACGATCGTCGTCGGCATCGAGGACGAGGACGCCGAGCGCCTCCAGCAACTCGCCGCCGAGCGCCACCAGCGGCCCCGCGACGTCATCTCCTCGCTTCTGCGCAGCGCCTGACAGTCCCTGCTTCGATCTCTCGGAGCACCCGCGGTCGTCAAACCGTCGGCTCGTAGCCTCGTCAAAGCGTGATAGCTCGCCCCTCTCGCGACGCGCCGTAAGGCCTCTTATCGGGCCTGGCGTCGAGGAAGCGGCATCGGACGGTGACACTCCCGGTCAGCCCTTACGACTGGCCTGGTCACACCCGAACGACGGTCACCGCCTCGAACGCCGAGAAGTCGGCGTCCTGGGTCGCGACAGCGACGCCGTGCCGCAGTGCAGTCGCCGCGATCCACGCGTCATGGCGACGGACGCGGCGGCCGGCTTCCAGCTCTGCGGCGGCGATGCGGGCGGTGTTGCCACGAACCATCTCCCCGTGAGCCAAGCGGTTCGCCCTCACGACCCGGTCGAGCGGATCGCGGCGGCAAGCTTGCGGACCGCGGCCTGCGTCTGCGCCTCGTCGGCGACCGCGTAGCCGAGCAGGATCCCGAAGCGGTCGAGCGGGCGCAGCGCGTAGCGCGACAGGGCGATCACCTCGACGCCGGCGCTGCGCGCCGCCTGCTCGACGACGGTGTCGTCCAGGCCACGCGCCAGCCAGCCGATCACGTGCATGCCCGCCTCCGCGGGACGCACGTCGACGAGCCCGTCGAGGTGCTCGCGCGCGAGCTCGATCAGCTTCGCCTGCCGGGCGGCGTAGAGCTTTCGCATCCGCCGCACGTGGCGCACGAACGAGCCGTCGGCGATGAACTCGCCGAGCGCCGCCTGGTCGACGACCGAGGACTGGCGGTCCAGCACACTCTTGGCCGCCGCGAACGCCGGCACGAGCGAGCGTGGCACGACCAGGTAGCCAAGCCGCAGCGCCGGGAACATCATGCGACTGAACGTCCCGATGTAGATCGCGCGGTCGGCGTTGTCGAGGCCCTGCAGCGCGGGCAGCGGACGACCGGCGTAGCGGTACTCGCCGTCGGAGTCGTCCTCGATGATCCAGGCGGACGAGCGGCGCGCCCAGTCGAGCAGCGCGAGGCGGCGGCTGAGGCTCATCGTCACGCCGAGCGGGAACTGGTGGGAGGTCGAGACGTACGCCAGCCGCGCGCTCGGCGCGTTGGCCAGGCCGTGCGCGATGTCGAGCCCCTCGCGGTCGATCGGCACCGGCACGAGCTGCGCGCTCGCGGCGAGCAGCGCGCCGCGCGCGCCGCGGCGGCCCGGGTCCTCCATCCAGACCGCGTCGCCGGGGTCGAGCAGGATCCGCGCCGCGAGGTCGAGCGCCTGCTGGGAGCCGTTGACGACGATCACGTTCTCCGCCTCGCAACGCACCGCACGCGTGGTCGCGACGTAGTCGGCGATCGCCTGGCGCAGCGGCGGGTAGCCGGCCGGATCGCCGTAGCCGAGCATGTCGAGGTGCTGGGCCGAGCGCCAGCAGCGCGCGACGACGCGCGACCACTCCTGCAACGGGAACACGTCGAGCGCCGGCACCGCCGGGCGGAACGGGCGCGGGCCCGTGCTGGCGTGCGTCACCGGCGTCGCCGCCAGCAGCGCGCCGCGCCGCGAGAGGCCGGGCGTGCTGGGCCCGGCGCCCTGCGATGCGACGGAGACGGCGTGCGCCTTGAGCAGCTCGTCCGGCAGCGAGGAGGCGACGAACGTGCCGGCGCCGACGCGCGACTCGAGGTAGCCCTCGGCGAGCAGCTCCTCGAACGCCGTCAGCACGGTGTTGCGCGAGACGTCGAGCGTCTCGGCGAGCGACCGCGTCGAGGGCAGCTTCGTCGCCGGGCCGAGCTGGCGCGTGAGGATCAGCGAGCGGACGCCGTCGGCGAGCTGCTGGTGCAGCGGCACGGGCGACGCCGAGTCGAGCGTGAGCGTCGCGACAGCCGAGCCGACGGCGCGAACCGCCATCGCGCCGCCTACGGCGCGAGCCGGTTCGGCCCGCGGAACAGGAACGTCGCCTCGCGGATCGAGTCGAGCGCGAGCAGCGACATCAGCAGCCGTCCAAGTCCGAGCCCGAAGCCGCCGTGCGACGGCGTGCCGAAGCGGAAGCAGTCGAGGTAGCGCTCCAGCGGCTCGAGCTCCAAGCCGTGCTCGCGCGCCTGCGCGACGAGCCGGTCGTGACGGTGCTCGCGCTGCGCGCCGGTCGTGATCTCGACGCCTTTCCACAGCAGGTCGAAGCTGCGCGTCGCACCGTCGTGACGCTCATCGCGCATATGGTAGAACGGCCGCACCGAGGCGGGAAAGCGGGTGAGGAAGGCCAGCTCGTGGCCGTGCTCGCGCAGGACGTGCTCGCCGAGCAGCTGCTCGCCGGCGCGGTCGAGATCCTCGCGCGCGCCCTCCGGATCCCACCCCTGCGCGCGCAGCAACGCGAGCGCGTCGGCCATCGCGATGCGCGGGAACGGCAGCTCCGGCACGGTCACCGCGACGCCGCAGCACTCCTCGATCTCGTCGCCGAGGCGCTCGGCGACCGTCGCGAGCACGTGCGCGAGCATGCGCTCCTCGAACGCCATCACGTCCTCGACGTCCTCGATCCACGCGAGCTCCACGTCGACGCCGGTGAACTCGGTCGCGTGCCGGCTCGTGTACGACGGCTCGGCGCGGAACACCGGGCCGATCTCGAAGACGCGCTCGAGCCCGGCCGCGATCGCCATCTGCTTGTAGAGCTGCGGCGACTGCGCGAGGTAGGCGTCGCCGCCGAAGTAGTCGACGCGGAAGACCTCCGCGCCCGACTCCGACGCCGTCCCCATCAGCTTCGGCGTGTGCAGCTCCAAGCAGCCCTCGGCGTGGGCGAACGCACGCATCGCCTGCTCCACCGCGCTCTGCACTTCGAGCGCGAGCCGCGCGCGCGGGTCGCGCCGCACGTCGAGGAAGCGCCAGTCGAGCTTGACCTCGGCGCCGGAGCCGTCGTCGAGCGGCAGCGGCGTCTCGGCGCGGGCGACGACCTCGATCCGGGTCGGCGCCAGCTCGATGCCGCCGAGCTTCACGCGCGCGTTCGCGCGCACCTCGCCCTCCACGACGACGGCGCTCTCCGGCGTGAGCCCGTCGAGCGCGGCTTCGAGCGCGTCGCCCTCGCCGCCGCGCGCGTGCGTGAGCTGTACGCTCCCCGTCGCGTCGCGCAGCACGACGAACTGCATCGCGCGCTGCAGGCGCAGCGTCGTCACCCAGCCGCACAGCCGCACGCGCTCGCCGGCGCGCTCGGGCAGGCGCCCGATCGGAGTGCGCTCCATCACGTCGCCGCGACGGGCCGCGGCGCCGCGCCGGCAGCGGCGGCGGCCGCGGGGTCGAGCGTGACGGCTGCACCCAGCTCCAGCGAGCAGCGCGCGGCGGCGATGGTGCGCACGACCTCGCGCACCTCGCGCCCCGACGCGATCGGCTCGCGCCGCTCGACGACGGCGTCGGCGAACTCCTCCAGCTGGCGCACGAAGTTGGCGCCGCCGTCGAGGTAGTGGCCGGGCTCCTCGGAGACCGCGTGCGCGCCGTCGATCCACAGCTCGCGGTCGTCGCGCAGCCGCATCGTCCCGCGCGCGCCGACGATCAGGCGCTCGTTGACCTCGGGGGACGTGTTGAACGACAGGTGACCGGTCGCCGTGCGCCCGGACGGGAACGCGAGTGCGACGGTCGCCTGGTCGATGCCGGGCCAGCTCGCGTTGTTGCGGTAGCCCTGCGCGTAGACGCGGCAGGGCGCCTCGTCCATCAGCCAGAGAATCGTGTCGATCACGTGCGGGCCGTTCATGTCGAGCACGAGATGGCGCATGTCCTCGCCGGCCCACCACGCCGTCGGCGGCTCGCGGAAGTCGACGCCGAGCACGTGCACGACGTCGATCGCGCCGCCGATCTCGGGCAGCCGCTCGCGCGCTTCGAGCACGGCGCGGAAGAAGCGCCGGCACTGCGCGACCATCAGCGTGCGCTCGTGGCGCTCGGCCGCCGCGACCATGCGATCAGCCTCGGCGACGGTCGTCGCCATGATCTTCTCGACGAGGACGTGCTTGCCGCCCTCCAGCGCGGCGATCGCCTGCTCGGCGTGCGCGGCGTTCGGCGTGCAGAGGATCACCGCGTCGACGTCGGGATCCGCGACTGCCTGGGCGAGCTGCGTGTAGGCGCGCGCGCCGTGCGGCTCGGCGACCGCGCGCGCCGCCTCGGGGCGACCGCTGACGGCGGCGACCAGCTGCACGCGCTCGCGCAGCACCTCGATTGCGGCCAGGTGGGCGCTCGCGACGCGCCCGAGCCCGACGAGCGCGACGCGCAGGCGCTCCGGGGCCATCACGTCAGCGGCCCGCGCCGTCGCCGGCGCGCTCGGCGAGCACCTCGCGGGCGATGCGGAACGCCTCCATGCCCGCCGGGATGCCGCAGTAGGCGCCGATCTGCATCAGCGCCTCGCGCAGCTCCGCCTCGCTCAGGCCGTTTCTGAGCGCCGAGCGGACGTGGTCGGCGAACTGCGTCCAGCGGCCCATCGCCGCGAGCATGCCGACGTTGAGCAGGCTGCGCGAGCGCACGTCGAGACCCTCGCGCGCCCAGATGCCGGCCCAGCAGTACTCGGTCACGAGCACCTGGAACTCGCGGTCGAAGTCGGTCGCCTTCGCGAGCGCCGCGTCGACGTGCGCGTCGCCATGGACGCGTCGGCGCATCGCGAGGCCGGCGGCGTAGCGGTCGGC
>JBQCIQ010000025.1:0-14983 GCA_051953595.1 Conexibacter sp.
CAGCTGGTTGAGCGTCTGATCCTGCTCGCGGTTGAAGCCGTGACCGGTGCGCTGCGCACCGACGGCGTCGAGCTCGTCGATGAAGACGATCGCCGGCGCCTTCTTGCGCGCGACCTTGAAGAGGCGGCGGATGCGCGCCGCGCCGACGCCGACGAACGTCTCGACGAACGCCGAGGCGGACTGGGCGAAGAAGTTCGCGCCCGACTCGTGCGCGACCGCCTTCGCGAGCAGCGTCTTGCCGGTGCCGGGCGGGCCGTGCAGCAGGATCCCCTTTGGCACCGTCGCGCCGAGCGCCTTGAAGCGCTTCGGATCCTTCATGAAGTCGACGACCTCGCGCAGCTCGTCCTTCGCCTCGTCGACGCCGGCGATCTCGTCCCAGGCGATCTGGGGCGAGGCCTCGGGCTTGATCTGCTGCGGTCTCGTCGGGCGCATCTGACGCAGCGCCACGGCGAACAGCACGATCAGGACGACCATCAGGATCGGCCCGATCCAGATGCCCGACCACTCCTTGAAGTCGTAGTAGCCCAGGAACGATGCGAGGACGCTCATGCCCACCAGGTCCTCATCGGCAGCTCAGCGCACTGCCTCAACCGAGCAGCGCGCGCGTGACGTCCGCGTAGAAGCGCGCGGCGTAGCCGAGGTCGCGCACGTCGATGCGCTCGTCGGCGCCGTGCACGAGCGGCGCGGCCTCCAGCATCGACTGGTGGCGGTGCGGGAAGAAGCCGTACGCGACGCAGTCGGGGAAGCGCTTGCGGAACCAGCGCGAGTCGGTGAAGCCGGGCAGGATCACGGGCACCGTGACGGCGCCCGGATCGTTCTCCGCGATCCAGCCGTCGATCGCCTCGCGCAGCGGCGAGTCGGCCGGCGAGCCGTTGCCGACGACCTGCTCGGTGAACTCGACGCGGAAGCCGCTGCCGTCACCGCCGCCGTCTCCGAGCACCTCGTGGATCGCGCGGCGGACCTCCTGCTCGCCGAGCCCGGGCGGCACGCGGCAGTCGACATGGATCTCGGCGCGGCTCGGGATCACGTTGACCTTCTCGGAGGCGGCGGCGCGCGTCGGCGTGAACGTGACGCCGAGCATCGGCTCGAACATCGTCGCGAGGCGGGGGTCGGCGGCGCCCAGTCGCGCGACCGCGCCGGCCGGGTCACCCGGGTCCTCGCCGAGCCCGCGCAGGAAGGCGGCCGGCACGTCGGTGATCGCGTAGGAGGGCTGACGCGCGCCGAGTCGCTCCAGCAGCGGCGCGAGCTTCAGCAGCGCGTTGTCGCCCATCTTCGGCAGCGACGCGTGGCCGGCGACGCCGTCGGCGATCAGCTTGAAGCGGAAGACCCCCTTCTCGGCGCAGCAGACGCCGTAGCGACGTGTGCCGCCGTACTCGAAGAAGGGGCCCCCGCCCTCGTTGATGACGTAGTCGCAGCGGACCCTGTCGGGATGCGTCTCGGTGATCCACTGCGCGCCGAGCGCGCCGCCCGTCTCCTCGTCGACGACCGAGCAGATCAGCAGCTCGCCGCGCGCCGGCCGCCAGCCGGAGCGCGCGAGCGAGATCGCGGCCGCGATCTCGGCCGCCACCTGCGACTTCATGTCGAGCGCTCCGCGACCCCACAGGAAGCCTTCGGCGACGTCGCCCGACCACGGGTCGTGCGTCCACTCGGCGGGGCTCGCGAGCACCGTGTCGACGTGGCCGAGCAGGCACAGCGTCGGACCTTCGGCGGCGCCGCTCAGGCGCGCGAGCAGGTTCGGCCGCTGCGGCTCGGCGCCCAGCAGCTCGCAGTCGAAGCCGGCGCTCGTCAGCTCGCCGAGCAGGAACTCCTGCAGCAGCCGCTCGTTCCCCGGCGGGTTGACGGTGTCGAAGCGGATCAGCTGCCGCAGCAGCTCCGTCGTCGCCTGTTGCAAGTCCGCGCTCATCGACCCGGCGATCCTACGGAACCTGCCGACCGGTGCGGCAGACTCACCGTGTGGACTCGCTGTTCGGAGAAGAGGAAGCGCGGCCGCAGACGGCCGTCGCCGCGGACGCGCCGCTCGCCGCGCGCATGCGTCCGCACGACCTCAGCGAGTTCGTCGGGCAGGAGCACCTGCTCGCGCCGGGGTCGGCGCTGCGCACGGCGATCGAGCAGGGCCGTCCGCACTCGATGATCCTCCACGGCCCGCCCGGGTCGGGGAAGACGACGCTCGCGCGCATCGTCGCGGCGAGCGCCGACGCCGCCTTCGAGGAGCTGAGTGCGGTCCAAGCCGGTAGACCCGAGGTGCGCGAGGTGCTGAGACGCGCCGAGCAGCGGCGCCGCGGCGGGCGCGGCACGATCTTCTTCCTCGACGAGATCCACCGCTTCAACAAGGCGCAGCAGGATGCGCTGCTGCCGGCGGTGGAGGACGGGCTCGTGACGCTGATCGGGGCGACGACGGAGAACCCGTCGTTCGAGGTCAACGGCGCGCTGCTCTCGCGCACGCGGCTGTACGAGCTGGAGGAGCTGACGGAGGAGCATGTGCGCACGCTGCTGCGGCGCGCCCTGGAGCGCGGCGAGTGCGGCCAGGTGCGAGTCGACGACGATGCGGTCGAGCTGCTGGCCGCGCGCGCCGGCGGTGACGCGCGCACCGCGCTGGCGGCGCTGGAGCTGGCGTGCAGAACCGCCCCGGAGAGCGTGGTGACGCAAGCACACGCCGAGGATGCGCTCCAGCGGCGGATCCTCCACTACGACCGTGCCGACGACCGCCACTACGACACGATCTCCGCCTGGATCAAGTCGACGCGCGCGTCCGACCCCGACGCGTCGCTCTACTACCTCGCGGTGATGCTGGAGGGCGGCGAGGACCCGCGCTTCATCGCACGGCGGATGGTGATCCTCGCCAGCGAGGACGTCGGCAACGCCGACCCGCAGGCGGTCGTCGTCGCGACAGCGTGCGCGGCGGCCGTCGACCGCGTCGGCCTGCCGGAGGCGCAGTTCCCGCTCGCGCAGGCGGCGATCTACCTGTCGCTGGCGCCGAAGTCCGACGCCGCCAAGCGCGCGATCGGTGCGGCGAAGGGGTTCGTGCGCGAGCGCGGCGCCGAGCCGCCGCCGGTGCAGCTGCGCTCGGGCGGGCGCGGCGAGGGCTACGACTCGCCGCATCGCCACCCGGGCCACCTCGGCGAGCAGGAGGTCGCGCCGCCGGGCGCGGTCGGCGAGCGCTTCTACGTGCCAGACGAGCAGGAGGCGGCGCTGGCCGCGCGCCTCGCGGAGATCCGGCGGGCGCGCGGGCGCGAGCCCTAGCCGCCGGCCGTCGCGCCGCCGCCGCCGTTGGAGCGCCGCGGGAAGCGACCCGCGAAGCGTCCGAAGCGCTCGGCCGGGCCCTGCAGCGGCTCGACGACATGCACGAGCGTGCCCATCGTGCCGTCGAGGTGGTCGAGGACGAGCAGCAGCCGTTCGATCGGCTCCGTCAGTCTCGCGATCGCGGGCGTCAGCTCCGGCAGCGAGCGCTCCAACTCGACGAGTGCCGGGAGCATCCGCTCGATGTGCGTCGTGTGCTCGTCGATGTCGCTCAGCACCGCGGTCTGCTCGGCGACCTTCTCCAGCGCCTCCAGCACCGCCGGGAGCACTTCCGTCGCCTCCGCGACGCGCGCCATGTCACGACGGAGGCCCGGCAGCATGTCCGTCGCCTCGGCCACACGCGCCATCTCGCGACGCACCTCGGGCAGAACGTCGGTCGCATCGGCGATGCGCGCCAGCTGGAGCGGTACCGATGGCAGCGCGAGCGCGCCGTTCACGGCGTCGCTCAGCAGGCTTGTCAGCGAAGGTGGCATGAACGCCAGCGTACGCCTGAAAGCGGCGCGCCAATCACCGTGTGGTCCGCGCATCGTGCTCCGCGCGGACTACGGAACGGCGACGCGCCTACGCGGCGGCACGCGCGGTGAGGTGCGCGCGGTCGGCGTAGCGGATGCGTCGCGGCAGCAGCGGGACGAGCACGCGGCGCGCGTACTCGGTATGGCCGAACAGCACGAGGCCGCGCGCCGGGTCCCAGCGGAAGCCGTATTCGCGGCGGATGCGGGGCGGCAGCAGACCGACGGTGACGAAGTTCGCCAGCTCCAGCAGCGGGCGCGCCGCGAGCGGGACCGGTGGGCGCATGACGATCTGCCTGGCGGTCGTGCGCGCGTCCTCGGTGACGTACAGGTCGTCGCCGTCGAGCATGCCGCGCAGGTAGCGGCGGAAGCCGTCGTAGGTGGCCGGCATCGCCGCGTCGGGCAGGCCGAACAGGCGCCCGAAGACGCGGTAGTCCTGCCACAGCGACTCGCGCTCGTCAGGGGTCAGCGTGCGCACGTAGCGCTGGTAGACCGTCATGCCGGAGTCGACGAGCGTCGCGAGGATCCACAGCAGCAGCTCCGGGTCATCGGCCGCGTACGGCGTCCCGGCGGGGAAGTGGCCGGCCGCCTCGTACAGCTCGCCGCGCACCTTCCCGTGCATCGCGCGTACCCGGCGGGTCGCGCGCTCGGCCTCTCTGCGCGGGCCGTACGTGACCAGCTCGACGATCTGGGCGGTGCGGTGCAGGCGCTCGTACGGCTCGTCCTTCGAGGTCGTCTGCGCGTAGAAGCCCGCCCACGCCACCGGGTGCGCCGCCTGCATCAGCAGCGCACGCGGGCCGGCGAGCACCATCACGTGCTCGCGGTAGAGGCGACGGATGACCGCGTCGTCCGAGTAGACCCCCTCCATGGGTTCAGAGTAGAAGCTCGCAGCGAGCGCGTACCCTGTTGGCGTCATGCCAGCCCAGGCCTACAGCGGCAAGGAGTGCGTCTGCCAGCTCCGCAAGGGGATCTGCGACCAGTCGTGCGTGCGCGACATGCTGGAGACCCCCTTCTACATCGCCTGCCTGAAGCTGAAGGGGCGGCGCTGCCTCGTCGTCGGCGGCGGCGACATCGGCCTGGAGAAGGTCGAGGGCCTGCTCGCCTGCGACGGCGACGTAACGGTCGTCGCGCCGGAGCTGCAGCCGGAGCTGGCGCGGCTCGCCGACGAGGGGTCGATCTCGTGGCACGCCCGCGCATATGAGTCGTCCGACCTCGACGGCGCGTTCATGGTGATCGCCGCGACAAACGACTCCGAGGTCAACATCGGCGTCTACGAGGACGCCGAGCGGCGCGCGATGCTCGTGAACGTCGTCGACGTGCCGCCGCTGTGCAACTTCATCCTGCCGGCGATCCTGCGCACCGGCCCGCTCGCGATCGCGATCTCGACCGCGGGCGCCTCGCCGGCGCTCGCCAAGCGGATGAAGCGCGAGATCGCCGAGCTGTTCGGCGACGAGTACGCACAGCTGGCCGAGCTGCTGAACGATGCGCGCGGCTGGGCGAAGGCGACGCTGCCGACCTACCAGGACCGCAAGGAGTTCTTCGAGTCGATCGTCAACGGCTCGCCGGACCCGATCGAGCTGCTGCGCGCCGGCGACGACCGCGCCGTGCTCGACCTGATCGCCGCCGCGCAGCGGACGCACGCGCCGGCCTGAGCGCCCGATGGCGGAGCTGACGCACCTTGACGACGCCGGCCGCGCGCGGATGGTCGACGTCGGCGGCAAGGACGTGACCGCGCGGCGTGCGCTCGCGCGGGCGGTCGTGCGGATGTCGCCGGCGACCGCCGCGGCTGTGCGCGACGGCGACGCGCCGAAGGGGGACGTGCTCGGCCCGGCGCGCATCGCCGGCATCCAGGCGGCGAAGCGCACGTGGGAGCTGATCCCGCTGTGCCACCAGCTGCCGCTCTCGTTCGTGGACGTCGTCGCGACGGTGGACGCCGAGGCCGGCACCGTGACGCTGGCGGCCGAGGCGCGCACCACCGCCCAGACCGGCGTCGAGATGGAGGCGCTGACGGCCGCCTCCGTCGCCGCCCTGACCGTCTACGACATGGTCAAGGGGCTGGAGAAGGGCGTCGCGATCGAGCAGGTCGCGCTGCTCGAGAAGTCCGGCGGCCGCTCCGGCGACTGGCGCCGCGACGGCGGCTGAGCCCACGCGGTGGCGTAAGCTCGCCCGCGTGCAGACGGCGGTCCTGACGATCTCCACGACGCTCGCGCGCGGAGAGGGCGACGACGTCTCCGGCGACCTGCTCGCGCAGCTCGCGAGCGAGGCCGGCTGCGAGGTCGTCGCGCGCGACGTCGTCAGCGACGACAAGGGCGCGATCGAGCCGGCGCTGCGCGGCTACGTGCGCCGGGGGATCCCGCTCGTCTTCACGACCGGTGGCACCGGGCTCACGCCCGACGACGTCACGCCCGAGGCGACGCGCGCGGTGATCGACCGCGACGCCCCCGGCTTCGCGGAGGCGCTGCGCGCCGAGTCGCTGAAGCACACGCCGCTGGGAATCCTCTCGCGCGGCGTCGCCGGGATCGCGGAGCGCACGCTGATCGTCAACCTGCCGGGCAGCCCGAAGGCGATCGCCCAGCTCTTCCCGGTGCTCGCGCCGACGCTCAGGCACGTCGTCGCGACGCTCCAGCGTGACGGTGGACGCGACGCCGGCCATTGAGCTGCGCGGCGTCGGGCGCCGCTACGGCGAGCGCTGGGCGCTCGACGACGTCTCCGTCAGCGTGCCGGCCGGCGCGACGCTCGTCGTCTTCGGCCCCAACGGCGCCGGCAAATCCACCCTCTTGCGCGTGCTCGCGACGCTGCTGCGCCCCCACGGCGGCGAGGCGACCGTGCTCGGCGAGCCGCTGCCCGAGCGCGAGTGGGCGGTGCGCGGCCGCGTCGGCCTGCTCGCGCACGAGGCGCTGCTCTACCGCGACCTCTCCGCGCGCGAGAACCTGCGCTTCCACGCGCGCCTGCACAAGGTCTCCGAGACGCGCGTGGAGGAGCTGCTGGAGCGGATGCGGCTCGCCGGCCGCGCCGCGGATCCGGTCCGCACGCTCAGCCGGGGCCTCCTGCAGCGCGTGGCCGTCTGCCGCGCCGTCCTGCACGACCCGCCGCTGCTGCTGCTCGACGAGCCGCGCGCCAACCTCGACCCGGCGGCGGCGGAGCTGATCGAGCCGCTGATCGGGCGCGGCAGCGGACGCACGCGCGTGATCACGAGCCACGACCCCGCCGGCGGGCTGGCCGAGGCCGACCTCGCGCTGGGGCTGCGTGACGGGCAGGTGGCGCTGAGCGCGCCCGCCGATGAGGTCGATCCGGCGCAGGTGGAGGAGCTGTACCGGTGAGGCCGTCCGTCGCGCTGGTGCGCAAGGACCTGCTTCTCGAGCGCCGCGCGCCGGAGGCGGTCCCGGCGATGCTGCTGTTCAGCGTCACCACGTTCGTGCTGTTCCACTTCGGCCTCGGTCGCGACAGAGTCGCCGGCCAGCTCGCGGCCGGCGTGCTGACCGTCACGCTGCTGTTCGCGGCGATCTTGGGGATCAACCGGCTGTTCGTCTCCGAGCAGGAGGAGGGCGGCTTCGACGGCGTGCTGCTCGCGCCGATCGACCGCACGTCGCTGTTCGTCGCGAAGGCGGCGGGGCTGTTCCTCTTCCTCGCGCTCGTCGAGATCGTCGCCGTCGCGGCGTTCGCGATCCTGCTGCTCGCACCCAGTCCGTGGCCCGCGCTGCCGGGCCTGCTGCTGGTCCTCGCGCTGCTGAACGGTGCGCTCGCCGTCGTCGGTGCGCTCGTCTCCGCGCTCGCGATCCGCACCCGTGCGCGCGACCTGATCGTCCCGATCGTGGCGCTGCCGCTGCTCACGCCCGCGCTGATCGCCGCCGCGCGCGCGTGCGCGCCGCTGTTCGCGGCCGGCGGCGCGGGTGCGCTCCCAACCAAGTGGCTGGCGGTGCTGGCGCTCTATGATCTCGTCTTCGGGCTGCTCGCCTACGCCGTGTTCGACTTCCTCCTGGAGGACTGACAAGCATGTACGGTAAGGGGCTCCGAGCACTCTCGCTCGCCACCTTCGCCGCCTTGACCGCCACGTTCGCGCTGGTCTTCTTCTACGCCCCGCTCGACGCCGACCAGGGCTTCATCCAGAAGATCTTCTACGTGCACGTGCCGGTCGCGATCGTGACGCTCTGCGCCTACGTGCTCGGCGCGATCTTCGCCGCCCTGCACCTGAAGACGCGCGACCGCCGCTGGGACCTGCGCTCCTACGTCGTGATCCACATCGCGCTGATCTTCAACATCCTCGGGCTGCTGACCGGGGCGATCTGGGCGAAGGCCTCCTGGGGCCACTGGTGGGTGTGGGACGAGCCGACGCTCGTGTCGTTCCTGATCGTCTTCCTGCTGTTCGCGACCTATCAGCCGCTGCGCTTCTCGATCGAGGACCCGGAGCGCCAGTCGCGCTACGCGTCGGTCTTCGCGATCATGGCCGGCGCGTTCGTGCCGTTGAACTTCGTCGCCGTGCGCGCAGCGACCGCCTACGTGCACCCGCGCGTGCTGGCGAGCGCCAACGGCGGGCTCCCGAGCCAGATGGCGTTCGTGTTCGTCGTGGCGATCGTCGCGATGAGCCTGCTGTTCGCGCTGCTCGTCAGCTACGAGATCGCCTCCAAGCAGACGCGGTGGCAGCTGCGCGCGCTCAGACGGCGCCTGCTCGGCGGCGACGCGGTCTCGCCGCTCGGCCGCAGCGCCGCGCCGGCGCTCGGCGAGCCCTCGCGCAGCGGCGGCTCGCGGACGACCGGGACCGCCCCGCGCAATCCCGCGGAGGCCGCCTCGTGAGCGCGCTGCTGGCCGCCGCCCCGGCGCTGCCGCTCCATGAGGCCGGGAAGTACGTCGCCGGCGCGTTCGTCGTGTTCGTCGCCGTGATCGTGATCTACGTCGCGATCATGGCGACGAAGCTCCAGCGCATGAGCAAGGAGCTGGCCGAGCTGAACCGCGCCGTCGAGGCGCGCGAGCGAGGCGAGAGCGCCAGAGCGGAGGCCGCGCAGCGATGAGCGAGGTGCTGGCGCTCGGCGTCTCGCACAAGACCGCCCTGATCGCGGTGCGCGAGCGGCTTGCCCTCACGCCCGGAAAGGTCGGCACGTACCTGCACGAGGTGCAGGCCGTCGCGGGCGTGCAGGAGGCGGTCGCGATCTCGACCTGCAACCGCACCGAGACTTACCTCGTCGCCAGCGACCCGGTCGAGGCCGAGACGGCCGTGCTCGGGATGCTCGCGCGCAAGGCCGGGATCCGCCCGACCGAGCTGGCCGGATCGATCTACGCGCTGCGCAACTGCGACGCCGCGCGCCACCTCTACCGCGTGACCGCGGGCCTGGAGTCGATGATCGTCGGCGAGGCCGAGGTGCAGGGCCAGGTGAAGCGCGCCTACGAGGACGCGCTGGCCGCGCAGACGACCGGGCCGCTGACGAACCACCTCTTCCGCGCGGCGCTGGAGACCGGCAAGCGCGTACGCAGCGAGACGAAGATCGGCGAGCGGCACATGAGCGTGTCGTCGGTCGCGGCCCAGCTCGCGGCCGAGCAGCTGCACGGGCTGGAGCGCAAGGAGGTGCTGCTGCTCGGCGCCGGCGAGACGAGCGAGCTGGCCGCGAAGGCGCTCGCCGCGCAGGGCGTCGACGCGATCTTCGTCGCGAACCGCCGCCACGAGCGGGCGGTCTCGCTCGCGCGCCGCTTCGGCGGACACGCGATGTCGTTCGACGCGCTGCCGCAGGAGCTGGAGCGCGCCGACGCGCTCGTGTGCGCGACCTCCTCCCCGCACGCGCTGCTCGGCGCCGAGGAGGTCGCCGCGGTGATGGAGGCGCGCGAGGGGCGGCCGCTGCTGATCCTCGACCTCGCCGTGCCGCGCGACGTCGCGCCGGAGGTGCGCGACGTGCCCGGCGTCGCGCTCTACGACGTCGACGACCTGCAGGCGGTCGTGCGGCGCAACAGAGCGGTGCGCCAGGCGGAGGCCTCGCACGCCGAGGGGATCGTCGAGGAGGAGATCCAGCGCTTCGCCGACTGGCTCGGCTCGCTGGAGGTGCTGCCGACGCTGAGCGCGCTGCGCGAGCGCGGCGCGGCGATCGCGCAGCAGGTCGTGCGCGAGAACGCCGGCCGCTGGGAGTCGGCGTCGCAGCGCGATCGCGAGCGCGTCGAGGCGATCGCGCAGGCGGTCGTGAACCGGCTGCTGCACGAGCCGACGCTGCGGATGAAGCAGATGGCCGACGAGCGCGTGCACCTGCGGATGCAGGTGGTGCGCGAGCTGTTCGGGCTGGAGGAGGTCGTCGAGGGCGTCGACGCCACCGAGGACGGCCCGCTCGCCGACGTGCGGCCGCTGCGCCGGCCGGGCAACGCCTCCTGATGCGGATCGGCTCGCGCGGCAGCGCGCTGGCGCTGGCGCAGGCGAACTTCGTGGCGGAGCTGCTGGGCGGCCGCGACGCTGGCGTCGAGGTCGTCGCGATCACGACGAGCGGCGACCGCGGGATCCTGCTCGGCGACAAGTCGCGCTGGGTCAAGGAGCTGGAGGCGGCGCTGCTCGCCGGCGAGGTCGACGCGGCGGTGCACTCGGCGAAGGACGTGCCGACGGAGCTGCCGGAGGGCTTCGCGCTCGCGGCCGTCCCCGAACGCGTCGACCCGCGCGACGCGCTGTGCGGAGCGGCGTCGCTGGAGGAGCTGTCGCAGGGCGCACGTGTCGGCACGAGCAGCCTGCGGCGCGCCGCCGGGCTGCGCGCGCTGCGGCCCGACCTGGAGATCGTCGCGCTGCACGGCAACGTCGACACACGGTTGTGGAAGCTGGAGAAGGAGAGCGGCGAGCTGGGGCTCGACGCGATCGTGCTCGCGCAAGCCGGGCTCGACCGGCTCGGCCGTCGGCCGACGGTCGGCTGCGTGCTGGACGCGCTCGTTCCAGCGCCTGGACAAGGGACGCTGGTCGTCGAGACGCGCGCGGACGACGCGACGACGCGCGCAGCCTTGCAGGCGATCGACGATCCGCACGTCGGCGCCTGCCTGGAGGCGGAGCGGGCGCTCGCGCGGGCGCTCGGGGCCTCCTGCAACACGCCGCTCGGCGCGCATGCGCTGCTCGGCGACGACGGCGCGATGACGCTGCGCGCGTTCCTCGGACTGCCGGACGGGTCGGCGTGGCTGCGCGACGAGCTGACGGATCCGCTCGGCGCCTCGCCGGAGGCACTGGGCGCAGAGGTCGCGCAGCGGATGCGCGCGGCGGGCGCGGACGAGCTGCTGGCGGCGTGCGAAGAGCTGGCCGCGACGAACGGCGCTACGCCGCCGGCCTCGACGCCGGAGGGGACGCAGCTGTGAGCGACGCCGCGCGCGGCGTCGTCCACCTCGTCGGCGCCGGACCGGGCGACCCCGGCCTGCTGACCGCGCGCGCGCTGGAGCTGATCGCGGTGGCCGACACGATCCTCTACGACCGGCTGATCCCCGTCACCGCGCTCGACGGCGCGCGCGACGACGCGGAGCTGATCTACGTCGGCAAGGAGGGGCGCGGGCCGCAGATGCCGCAGGAGGAGATCGAGCGGCTGCTGGTCTCGCATGCGTCCGCGGGGAAGCGGGTCGTGCGCCTGAAGGGTGGCGACCCGTTCGTGTTCGGCCGCGGCGGCGAGGAGGCGCTGGTGCTGCGCGCGGCGGGGATCCCGTTCGAGGTCGTGCCCGGCGTGACCTCCGGCGTGGCCGCGCCCGCGTACGCCGGAATCCCGGTGACGCAGCGCGACCGCGCGTCGGGCGTGGCACTGATCACCGGCCACGAGGACCCCGAGAAGCCCGAGTCGGCGATCGACTGGCCGGCGCTTGCGGCGTTCCCCGGGACGCTCGTCTTCTACATGGGCGTCAAGCAGCTGCCGCGCATCGCCGAGCAGCTGATCGCCGGGGGCCGCGCCGCCGACGAGCCGGCGGCGGTGATCGAGCGTGGGACGCTGCCGGGCCAGCGGACGGTCGTCGCGACGCTGGCGACGATCGCGGAGCGCGCGGCCGACGCGGAGATCCGGCCGCCGTCGATCACGCTCGTCGGCGCTGTCGCCGGGCTGCGTGACGAAGGCATCCGCTGGTTCGAGCAGCGGCCGCTGTACGGGAAGAGCGTCGCCGTGACGCGTGCCCGCGAGCAGGCCAGCGGCCTGGCGGCGCGGTTGCGCGAGCTGGGCGCGGAGGTGGTCGAGACACCGGTCATCCGAGTGGTTCCGCTCGACGTGCCGGCGCCGGACGTCTCCCGCTACGACCTCGTCTGCCTGACCTCGCCGAACGGCGTGCGCCTCTTCTTCGACCGCCTCGCTGACGCGGGCCTCGACGCGCGCGCGCTGCACGTCGCACGCGTGGCGGCGATCGGTCCCGCGACCGCGCGTGCGCTGCGCGAGCACGGGGTGCTCGCCGACGTGCTGCCGGACAGAGCGGTCGCGGAATCGCTCGTGGACGCCCTCGGCGACGTGCCGGTGGACCGCGCGCTCGTCGCGCGCGCGAAGGTCGCGCGCGACGTGCTGCCCGACGCGCTGCGCGCGCGCGGCGCCGAGGTCGACGTGCTGGAGCTGTACGAGACGGTCGCGCAGCCGCTGACCGAAGCGCAGCTCGCCGCAGTCCGCGCCTCCGACTACGTGACGTTCACCTCCGCCTCGACGGTGACGAACCTGCTCGGCGCGCTCGACGGCGACGCCGCCGCGCTCGACGGCGCCCGCCTCGCCTCGATCGGCCCGATCACCTCCGACGCGCTCCGCGCCCACGGCCTCGAACCGGCGCTCGAAGCCGACCCGCACGACATCGACGGGCTGCTCGCGGCGCTCGTGGCGGACGCTGCCCCGCACACCGAGCGATGAGCCCGCTCGGCACCCCCCGCCTGCATCTGCGCGAGGTCGACTCGACGAACGTGCGGGCGCAGCGGCTGGCGGTGAGCGGCGCGCCGCATGGGGCGCTCGTGACGGCGGCGGGCCAGACGGCCGGGCACGGGCGCCAGGGACGCGCGTGGGTGACGCCGTCGGGGCGCGCGCTCGCGTGCTCGCTCGTGCTGCGGGACCCGCCGCGGCTGCTGCCGATGATCGCCGCGCTCGCGGTGGCGGACGTGGCCGACCGCTTCGACGCGACGGGTCGCCGTGCGGCGATCAAGTGGCCGAACGACGTGCTGCTGGACGGCCGCAAGGTCGCGGGGATCCTCGCCGAGGGCCGCCCGCAGGAGGGCTGGGTCGTGCTCGGGATCGGCCTCAACGTCGCCGTCGCGGAGGACGACTTCCCGCCCGAGCTGCGCACGCTCGCCACGTCGCTCGGCTGCGAGCCGGCGGCGGTCGAGTCGGCGCTGGCGCTGCTGCTGGAGCGCCTGGAGCACTGGCTCGCGGCCGCGCCGGAGGAGGCGATCGAGGCCTACCGTGCGCGCGACGCGCTTGCCGGGCGCGAGATCGCCTGGAACGGTGGGCGCGGCACGGCCGCCGGCGTCGCCGACGACGGGCGGCTGCGCGTGCGACCGACGGACGGCGGGACCGACGAGGAGCTGCTGCTCGACGCCGGCGAAGTTCACCTCGGCACCGGCGCGTAGCCGGCGAGCTACTCGACCGGCGCTCTCACAGCAGCTCTGCGTCTGCGTGGAGCACGTCTTCTTCTGGCGGGCGCCGCCGCAGCATCGCCGTCGACGGCCGGCACCAGGTCAAGCTCGATCTGCCCATCAGCGGCACCGTTCGCCTCCGGCCCTGCGCCGTTGGTCGGAGCAGACGCGGCGGAACGTCTGCGGGCGGCCCCGCGTCTGCGTCTCGGTCTCGCCGCAGCGGCGTCGTGCTCAAGCGCCTCGGCGACGGTCTCCTCGACCTCCTCGCGCTCCGCGGCCGGCAGCGGCGGCGCGTCCTCGACGGGCTCGTCGGCATCGAGCGCCTCGTCGTACGCCTCCTCGGCGACCTCCGGCGAGGGACCCTCGTTGACGTCGAGCTCGTCGTCCAGCTCCAGCTCCTCCGCGTCGACGGCGCCGTTCGCACCGACCGCCGTGGCGACGCCCTCGGCGGCGACGCCGTCCTTCTTGCGGCGGCGACGCGTGCCGCGCCCGCGCCGGCCTCTCGGGAAGTTGCGCAGCAGCTCACGTGCCAGCGCGCTCGGCTTGCGCGCCATCCGCGTGCGCGCGCCGCGCAGCGCCTCCTCGGCCTCCGGCGTGTGCGCCAGCGCGGCGGCCAGCAGCGCGGCGGAGAGACGGCGGTCCTGTCTGCGCGCCGCATGCACGAGCCTGCGCGCGTTGCGCGCGTGCGCGCCGCCGGAGGAGTTCACCAGCAGGCCCAGCAGGCGCTTCGTCTCGGGCCAGCGCTGCACGGCGTACTCCTCGTGCACTTCGCGCGTGTACTCGGCCATCCGCCATATCCACGCGTTCGCCTGATCCCTACGGCCTATGCGCTTCTCCGCGAGGGCCTGCAGCATGATCTTGACGCCCTCGCGGCGCTCGTCGCGCGGCCACGTCGCCATCAGGTCGATCGCCTGGTCGAACGCCTCCGCGTCGCGCGCGGCGGCGATTTCCTGCAGCGCGCGCAGGCGCAGCTGCGCGTTGCGGTTGCGCTCGACGGAGGTGATCAGGAAGCGGCGCTTGAGGTCGCCTTGGCGGTCGAAGTGCAGCATCGCCTTCGCGCGCCGCCAGCCGTTCGGCGCCACGCGCGCGCCCGCCAACGCCGCCCACACGTGCTGCTCGGCGTAGTCCAGGTGCTCGACGGCGATCCGCCACAGCTCGCGCTCGAAGACCTCCGCCCGGCGGTCCGGATCGGGCGTCACCGGCAGCACGCGGCGCTCGACGCGCACGCGCCGGCCGCGGCCGCGACGCACCGGCCCGACGACGATCGCGCCGCCGCGGTAGACGTCGCGGTCGAGCAGCGAGTGGAGCGTCACGACCGGGTCGTCGTGCTTCGTCGCGGGGTGGACGAAGTCGACGACGATGCCCGCCTCCTTGCCCGGATGGCGGCGTGTGACGCGCCCGACGCGCTGCTGGTAGATGCGCTTGGAGGCGGTCGGCGCGAGATGCATGCAGACGGTCGCACGCGGCGAGTTCCAGCCCTCGGCGAGCAGCTGCGCGTTGATGAGGACGTCGATCGTGCCGCGCTCGTACTCCGCCAGGATCCGCGCCAGCTCGCGCTTCGGCGTCTCGCCCGACACGGCCTGCGCCTTCATGCCCAGGTCGCGGAACGCCGACGCGACGTTGTAGGCATGGCGTACGCCGGCCGCGTAGACGACGCCCG
>JBQCIQ010000026.1:0-3243 GCA_051953595.1 Conexibacter sp.
GGGGGGGGCCCCCGGGCCGCGGCGCCCCCGGCGGGGGGGCTGGACGAGCCGCCCGCCGCCGGCCTCCGGGGCGTGGGGGGGGGGGGCGCGGGGTCCGGGCTCCCCCCCCCCCCCCCGCGGGCGGGGGGGGGGGCCCCCCACGCCGCCCACGAGCTGCTGACGCGCCGCGCGCTGCGCACGCTGGCGGCCGAGCCGCCGGCGCTGGCCGCGTTCGCGGCGCAGTTGGGCGGACCCGCGCGGAGCGGGGCGCAGCGCTCGGTCGTCGCCGCCTGAGGCGACCCAACCGTCGCGGTCCGCGGCACCGCCTTCGCGCAGGCGGGTGCTCCGACCGAGGGGGCGGCCGGAGCACCCGGGTCCCCGGCGTCGTCGCAATGGGGGATTGACGACGGGGGAGCGGAGACGCAGCGGCTGAAGAGGATCCCCTGCCGTACGGCGTCTCGCTTGACACGATAACTGATAATCAACCTGTCTGGTGGGATTTTCCACCACGATCGTGGCTGGTATGGCGACGATCGGTTGGGCAGGGTCCCGAACTCATGCCGGATCCCGATCCTCGCCTCGTCGCGCTCGGGCGCGCGCTGCGCAAGGCGCGCCGCGATCGCGACCTCTCTCAGGAGGCCGTCGGTCAGCGCGCCGGCATGCACCCGAACCACGTCGGGACGATCGAGCGCGGCACGAAGGACCTGCGCGCGACCACGCTGCTGCGGCTGATCGAGGCGCTGGAGATGTCGCCGGCGGAGCTGTTCGCCGACTACGGCTCGCTCGGCGAGGAGCGCGCGCCGGCGAAGCGGCGCGACGCAGCGTAGCCGCGGCCCTCGGCGCGCCCCGTCGCGCCGCCCGATCCGCGACAATCCGCGGCGTGACCCACTCCTACGCAGCCGCCGGCGTCGACATCGCGGAGGCGGACGCGGGCGTGCGCGCGCTCGTCGAGGTGCTGAAGACGATCGACCCTGGGCGGCCGTCGGCGTCGGTGCTCGGCTCGGGCCACTACGCGAACGTGCTGCGCGTGGCGCCGAACCTCGGGATCGCCGTGTGCGCCGACGGCGTCGGCTCGAAGGTGATCGTCGCCGAGCAGACCGGCCGCTACGACACGGTCGGGATCGACTGCATCGCGATGAACGTCAACGACGTCATCTGCGTCGGCGCCGAGCCGCTGGCGGTGCTCGACTACCTCGCCGTCGAGCAGGCCGACCCCGGCGTGCTGCGCGACATCGCGCTCGGCCTCAAGCGCGGCGCCGAGGAGGCCGGGGTGGAGATCCCCGGCGGCGAGCTGGCGCAGCTGCCCGAGCTGATCAAGGGCCACCCCTCGCCGCACGGCTTCGACCTCACGGGCGCGTGCTTCGGCACGGTCGCGCTCGACGCGATCGTCACCGGCGAGGCGATCGCACCCGGCGACGCGCTGATCGGCCTGCCGTCGAGCGGCGTGCACTCGAACGGGCTGACGCTCGCGCGGCGGGCGCTGCTGGAGGACGGCGGCCTCGGCTACGACGACCGCCCGGACGAGCTGGGCGGCGCCTCCGTCGCGGACGTGCTGCTGGAGCCGACCGTCCTGTACGTGCGCGCGGTGCTGGAGCTGCTGCGCTCCGAGGTGCCCGTGCACGGCCTCGCGCACATCACCGGCGGCGGCGTGCTGAACCTGCTGCGACTCGGAAGCGGCGTCGGCTACGAGATCTCGGATCCGCTCCCGGTCCCGCCGGTGTTCGAGCTGATCGGGCGGTGCGGATCGGTCGACGCGGCCGAGCTGCAGAAGGTCTTCAACATGGGCTGCGGCTTCGTCGCGATCGTGCCGGCGGGCGCCGCCGACGCGGCGATCGCCCAGCTGAGCGTGCGCCACCCGGGCACCGCGCGGATCGGCGCCGTCACCGCCGACGCCGGGCGCGTCGCGCTGCCGTCGCTCGGCCTGGCGGGCGACGCGCACGGCCTCGTGCGCGCGTAGACGCCGCGCGACAAGCGCAGGACTCCCGACGCATTCGTCGTACTCCGGATGTTGGAGACCACCCCGGCGTCTCCATACCGTCACCAGGAGGACCATCCGAATGAGCAGCGTGGAGTTCGTCGTCGTGGAGGAGCCAGAGCCGCGCGGCTTGCCTGCGTTCTATGCCGAGCTGGTCGGCACGTTCCTGCTCGTCTTCTTCATCTGCGGCTTCATCTCGGTCGCCTCGGCCGGAGGCTTCGACCTCGCAGGCCTCGCGCTGACGCACGCCTTCATCCTCGCGGTGCTGATCTACGCGCTCGGCGGGACGTCGGGTGCGCACTTCAACCCGGCTGTGACGTTCGCGCTGTGGTCGATCAGAAAGATCTCGACCCCGAACGCGGCCGTCTACGTGCTCTGCCAGCTCGTCGGCGGCGTGCTCGGCGCGCTCGTCGTGCTGCTGCTGTTCAAGCACGTCGGCGACGGCGTCGACTACGGCGCGACCCACATCGACGGCACGATCGTCAACAACGGCTCCGTGTGGCTCGGCCTGATCGCCGAGACGCTCGGCACGTTCCTGCTGATGTACGCGATCATGGGCCTCGCGGTCAACCCGCGCGGCGAGGCGCCGCTCGCGGGCCTCGGCATCGGCGCGGCGCTCGGCGTCGCAGTGATCGTCTTCGGCCCCGCGACCGGCGCCGGCCTCAACCCGGCTCGCTGGCTCGGTCCGGCCGTCGCCTCGGGCAGATTCGACGACTTCTGGATCTACATCGTCGGCCCGCTCGTCGGCGCTCTGGCCGCCGCGCTCGCGTACCGCGCGTTCATCCTCAACCCGCGCTGGCTGCCGACGCAGCGCCCGAAGGACGAGCTGCCCGGCTAGCTCAGCTCGACTGCTCCCCGGAGCCGGACGTGGGTGTGGCTCGCGTCCGGCTTCGAGCGGCCGGTCACCCGCAGTTCCCGGCCGTGGATGCCGGCGAAGCGGCCGGTCCCGCCGGTGATGACCGCCCTCCCACGCAGGCCGGGCCACGTCGCGCTGTCGAGGATCGCGACGGCGACCCCGCGGCCTGAGATCGTGCCGCCCGGCAGCGTGGCGGTGAATCTGACGAGGACGCCCTTCGCGGTGATGCGCGCCTCGACCGCCATCGTCCCCGCGTAGGTACCAGTGACGGTGCCCAGCTGGAAGTAGTGCGACGGGCTCACGCGTCTCGTGAGGACCAGGGTGGCGCGCTCGTCGAGCGGGGTTGCGGCGGGGCGCGGCGATGGCGGCTCGCCGGCCGAGGCCGACGGCGCGTCGGCGAGCGCGCCCGCGCCGGTGGCGGGCGCGGACGGCG
>JBQCIQ010000027.1:0-3499 GCA_051953595.1 Conexibacter sp.
GCCGGCTTGAGGATCGACGCCGCGTCGATCGCGCCCTCGGCTGCCCCGGCGCCGACGAGGTTATGCAGCTCGTCGATGAACAGGATGATGTCGCCGCGCTGCTGGATCTCCTTCATGACCTTCTTCAGCCGCTCCTCGAACTCGCCGCGGTACTTCGAGCCCGCGACCAGCGCCGCCAGGTCGAGCGTGTAGATCTGCTTGTTCTTCAGCAGCTCCGGCACGTCGCCGTTGGTGATGCGCTGGGCGAGGCCCTCGACGACGGCGGTCTTGCCGACGCCGGGCTCGCCGACGAGCACGGGGTTGTTCTTCGTGCGGCGCGAGAGGATCTGCATGATCCGCTCGATCTCCGTCTCGCGACCGACGACCGGGTCAAGCTTGCCGTCGGCGGCCAGCTTCGTGAGGTTGCGGCCGAACTGGTCGAGCAGCTTCGAGGACTTCTTGCCCTCGCCCTGCGCGCCGGACGCGCCGGCGCCACCGCCGCCGCCACTGCCCTGGCGGCGACCGCCCGGGCCGGACAGCATGCGGATGACCTCGTTGCGGATCTTCTCCGAGTCGGCGTCGAAGTCGAGCAGGATGCGCGCGGCGACGCCCTCGTTCTCGCGCACGAGGCCGAGCAGGATGTGCTCGGTGCCGATGTAGTTGTGCCCAAGGCTCAGCGCCTCGCGCAGGGCCAGCTCCAGCACCTTCTTCGCACGCGGCGTGAAGGGGATCTGACCTGAGGTGACCTCCTCGCCGGAGCCGACGATCCGCACGACCTGCGCGCGCACCCGCTCCACGGTGATGTCGAGGCTCTCCAGCACGCGAGCTGCCAGGCCCTCCTCCTCCCGCAGGAGGCCGAGGAGGATGTGCTCCGTGCCGATGTAGTTGTGCTTGAGCGTCCGGGCCTCCTCTTGGGCGAGGACGACCACCTGGCGGGCTCGCTCTGTGAATCGCTCGAACATGGGTGCGACGTTCCTTCCCTACTGGGCGGTGAGGCGGCGGGATGGTCGAGAGGGTCGCAAACGTACCCGCTCGCTCTTGTCATCGACCAGAGAGGTCGGTTCGCTGAGCGGACGAGCTCGATTGCCGGGCATAGGCCAGTCTACCAACAGGGTCGCTCGCACCTTTGCGCAGAGTTCGCCGGAAACTCTGCCGCGTTGGCGCACGTAACGCGCCCCGTCTCGCCGCCGCGGACCACCGACTTCCCGCAGATCAGTCGCGCATCGCGGGGAACAGCACGACCTCGCGGATCGATCTGCGCCCCGTCAGCACCATCACGAGGCGGTCGATCCCGATGCCGACGCCGCCGGTCGGCGGCATCCCCTGCTCCAGCGCCTGGATGAACGCCTCGTCGTAGGGCTGCGCCTCCTCGTCGCCGGCCTCGGCGTGGGCGCGCTGCTGCTCGAAGCGGCGGCGCTGCTCGTCCGGGTCGTTCAGCTCCGTGAAGGCGTTCGCGATCTCCATCCCCTGGCAGTAGGCCTCCCAGCGCTCGGCCAACCGGGGGTCGTCGCGGTGGCCCTTCGCGAACGGCGACAGCTCGACCGGATAGTCGAACAGGAAGGTCGGCTCGACCAGCGTCGGCTCGACGTGCTTGGTCACCAGCTCGTCGACGAGCTGCGCCCACGTGTCTCTCGGCGGCGCATGCAGGCCGCGCGCCTCCATCTCGGCGGCGAGCGCGTCACGGTCGCGCGCCTGGAGGATGTCGATCCCGCCGGTCCGCGCGCGGATCGCCTCGGCCAGCGTCTCGCGTCTCCACGGCGGCGTGAAGTCGAGCGGCCCTTCATAGCCCATCCGCTCCGCCGCCGACGCCACCAACTGCTCGGTGCGCGCGGCGATGTCCTTGTAGTCGGCGTAGGCCTCGTACAGCTCCACCATCGTGAACTCGGGGTTGTGCTTGTGCGAGACGCCCTCGTTGCGGAAGTCCTTGCCCAGCTCGTAGACGCGCTCCAGGCCGCCGACGATGCAGCGCTTGAGGTACAGCTCGGTCGCGATCCGCAGGTAGAGCGTGCGGTCGAGCGCGTTGTGGTGCGTCGTGAAGGGGCGCGCGTTCGCGCCGCCGTAGAGCGGCTGCAGGACCGGCGTCTCGACCTCGACGAAGCCCTGCTCGTCGAGGTAGCGGCGGATGCCGGCGACGATCGCGGCTCGGGACATGAAGAGGGCGCGGCTCTCCTCGGAGGCGATCAGGTCCAGCTCGCGGTGACGGAAGCGCGTCTCGACGTCCTGCAGCCCGTGGTGCTTCTCCGGCGGCGGACGCAGCGACTTCGCCAGCAGCGTCCAGTCGTCGACGCGCAGCGACAGCTCGCCGCGCCGCGAGCAGAAGACGGTGCCGTCGATCCCGATCAGGTCGCCGAGGTCGAGCCCGACCAGCGGCTCGAAGCGCTCGGGGCCGAGCACGTCGACGCGCGCGTGCAGCTGGATGCGCCCGGAGCGGTCGACGAGGTCGATGAAGGCCGCCTTCCCCTGGCCGCGGCGCGCGGCGATCCGACCGGCGACGCGGTACTGCGCCTCCGTCTCCGCCCCGGCCTCCAAGTCGGCGTGCGCGGCCCGCACGTCGGCGATCGACACGACGCCCGGATAGGCGTGCGGGAACGGCTCGACGCCCTCCTCGCGCAGGCGCGCCAGCTTGGCGCGGCGTGCCGCGAGGACCTGGGGAAGCGATTCGGCGTCGGGCGCCGTCGATGCGTCGTCAGAGCCAGCCATGCCGGCGGGAGGCTACTTCAGCCCGACGTCGATCTTCGTGATCTTCAGCTCGCGCTTCTTGCCGTTCGGCAGCGTGACGGCGACGATCTCGTTGCGCTTGGCGCCGATCAGCGCCTTCCCGACGGGCGACTCGTTCGAGAGCTTGCGCTCGGCCGGGTTCGCCTCCGAGGAGCCGACGATCGTGTAGGTCTCGCTTCTGCTCGTCGCCTGGTCCTTGACGTGGACCGTCGTGCCGATGCCGACGACGTCCGTCCCGACGGCTCTGGCGTCGATCACCGTGGCGGCGCGCAGCTTCTCCTCCAGCTGGGCGATCTTCGACTCGAGCATCGCCTGCTCGTTCTTGGCGTCGTCGTACTCGGCGTTCTCCGAGATGTCGCCGAACTCGCGCGCCTCCTTGATGCGCGCGGCGACCTCGCGCCGCTTCTCGGTCGAGAGGTACTCCAGCTCGCTCTTGAGCTTCTCGAGACCGTCCGGCGTGAGGATGACGTCCTTGGGCATGAGCGTTGACCTTGAACCGTGCGAGGGTGGGCGGAGCAGACCGAGCGGCGACTGAGAAAGGAAAACCCCGCACAGGGCGGGGGGATTCCGGCGCCTCGGTCTCGGCGGCGGGCAGTATAGCGACCGGCTACGCGGCCGCCATAAGGGAGGCGGCGTCCGCGCCAATTCCGAGCGCCTCACGCGCCTCGGCGATCGAATTCGTGCGCTGGAGGCGATCCTGGAGCACCTTGCCCTCGCCCAGGCGCGTGACGTACCAGGGGTAGAACTTGCGCAGGTAGCGGGCGGCGCGCGCCTCGCCCAGATGCTCGACGGCGCGCTCGAG
>JBQCIQ010000028.1:0-5573 GCA_051953595.1 Conexibacter sp.
CGAAGTCGGACGCCTTCAGGTCATGGTTGCCCTTGAGGCTGATCTTGAACTCGGCCGCGTCGGGACCGGTGACGGCGAGGACGCGGTCGTCGTCGGAGCGGTGGACCGCGCGAGCGGCCCGGCGGTGCTGCCGCCGCCGCAGGAGGCGAGCGCGAGCGTCAGCGCCGCGAGCAGCACGCTACGGGCGAGAGCCGGCGGCGTCCTTCGACGAGCCACCGGTCCAGCGTATACCGAGATCGGGTGCGTTACCGACCGTACGGTCGGTCAGACCTCGATCGCCGCCTCGCGGATCGCGATCGCGACCGCGTGCGCGCGGCTGGAGGCCTCGAGCTTGCGCATCACGTTGCGCATGTGCGTGCGGACGGTGTGGGGACTGAGCGACAGCGCCTCGGCGGTCGCCTCCGTCGAGCCGCCCTCGGCGACGAGCGCCAGCACGCGCAGCTCGGAGCTCGACAGCGTCGACGTGCGCCGCTGCGCGTGCGGCAGCGGCAGCGGCGCGGCGGGCTGGGGCGGCGGCGCCAGCGCCTCGTCGTCGCGCTCCTCGAACCACAGGCCGCCGGTCGCGACGGAGCGCAGCGCCTCGGCCAGCTCCGCGATCGAGCGGCGCTTGGCGACGAGTCCGGCGGCGCCGGCGTTGACGGCGGCGGCGGAGTCCTCGCAGTCGGCGTCGCCCGCGTACAGCACGACGGCGCTGCGCAGGCCGCGTCCCACGAGCCGCCGCACGAGCGCGATCCCGTCGACGTCGGGCAGCTCGGCGGCGATCAGCGCGACGTCCGGCTCGTGGCGCGCGATCAGCGCCTCGCCGCCGGCGCCCGTCGAAGAGCCGCCGAGGACGGCCAGGCCCTCGCGCGGCAGCAGCAGCGAGAGGCCGTCGCGCATCGGGGGGTGCGGATCGACGATCACGACGCTCGTCAAGCCGGTGGCCGCAGCCGCGCCGGCGGTCGGCGCGGCAGGCGAGTCGTGATGGAGCAAAGGCACCGGAGCGGTCATTCGTCGCTGTTTGGTCAACTCATGCGGACGTAACCGACAGCGTCCGAAAAATCGTGCACATTGCGGGAAACTCTGTCGGAGGAATTGCCTTCGAGCGTCTGAATTCTCCCGTCCGGAAGGACCTGCTCGACGATCCCGATGTGCTCGTGGAAGACGATCAGGTCGCCGGGACGCGGCACGACGCCGGGGCCGTTCGGGACCGCGCGGCCGGCGCGCTGCGCCCACGCGTAGAGCTGGTCGACGGAGCCGAAGCCCTCGCCGTGATCGCCGAGCGGCGTGCCCGCCTGGCGCGCGACCCACGAGACGAAGTACGCGCACCACGGGCCGACGCCGCTGCCGGCGGTGGCGGTGCGGTACTGCGCGATGCGCGGCGAGTCGTTCGAGCCGGGCGGCTGCTCGGCCTGGCCGACCTCGGCGGAGGCGATCGTCGTCATCGGCGAGCCGCTCGCGCTGCCGAGCATGCTGGCGAAGGAGGGGCTCCCGACCGATGCGGCGGCCGCGGTCGCGGTCGGAGCGGCGACAGACGCGGCTGCGCTGGGGGCGGTCGCCGCCGGCTGCGGCACAAGCGCGCGTTCGATCTGGTCGATGCGGGCCAGTGCGAGCGGGAGCGACATCACTCCCGGTCATCGGCCGAAGCTGGCGCGACTTGACTCTTTGGACGAACGATGGAGCGACGCCGTACGGCGGGCGGGGCCAGGGACCCGCCCGCCGTCGGAGCTTGCGATGGCGGAAGCCGACTACCGGAGCAGGGACAGGACCTGCTGCGGCGCCTGCTGCGCCTGCGCGAGCATCGAGGTGCCCGCCTGAACCAGAATCTGGTTCTTCGTGAAGTTGACCATCTCGGCGGCCATGTCCACGTCGCGGATGCGGCTCTCCGACGCGGTCAGGTTCTCCTGGTAGGTGGTCAGGTTGTTGTACGTGTGCTCGAGGCGGTTCTGCACCGCGCCGAACGTCGCGCGCTGCTGGGACACGCTGTCGATCGCTCTGTCGACGTCCGCGAGGACGGTCGAGGAGGTGATGTCGATCGTGCCGACCGCCGACCCGAGGCTCACCGTCGAGACGGAGATGACCTCGCCGTCGTTGGCGCCCACCTGGAAGGTGATCGTCTGCGCCGAGTCGAGCAGGTGGATGTTGTTGAACTGCGCGGTGGTGCCGATGCGCTCGATCTCCTGCGTCAGCTGGCCGACCTCGGAGTTGATCGCGCTTCTGTCCGTCGTCGAGAGCGTGCCGTTCTGGTACTGCACGGCCAGCTCGCGAACGCGCTGGAGCATCGAGTGGACCTCGGTCAGCGAGCCCTCAGCCGTCTGGACGAGCGAGATGCCGTCCTGGACGTTGCGGCCGGCCTGGTCCAGACCACCGATCTGACCGCGCAGCTTCTCGCTGATGGCGAGGCCGGCGGCGTCGTCGGCAGCACGGTTGATGCGGAACCCGGAGCTCAGGCGCTCCATCGATCTCGCGACCATGCTGCTCGTGTTCACCAGGTTGCGGTGAGCGTTGAACGCCTCGACGTTCGTGTTGATGCGAAGGGACATGTAGGCATCTCCTTGATGTCGTCCCGGGGCGACTCCATGTCACCCGCTGTCATGCCGGTTCATCGGCACGTGCGCGCGAGACTTGAGCGCGCTTGGCCTGCAGTGCGCGCACGGCGCGCAGCTCGGCGATCACGAGGTGGCGCCAGACGGCGACCGCGCACGCCCACGCGGCGATGTAGGTGGCGATCCCGCCGAGCAGCGCGCGCAGCAGCGCGTCGGGCGTCGGCACGCCCGCGCGCAGCGACAGCACGGCGACGAGGAGGAAGCCGGCGAGGCCGGCCCAGCTCTTCGCGCGCGCGATCTGCGCGCCGGCGCGCGGGTGGTTGGCGACGCTCGGAAGCGCCGCCCCGTCGGATCTCTTCGCCGGTCTCTTCTGCTTGTCAGCCATGTCGCAGCTCCCCGTCGCGCGTGCGCTGCCGCGCGATCCGCTCCTGCTCGAAGACGAAGCGCACGAGCGCGCGCCGCGCCTCGCGGTCGATCTGCTCGATCGCGATCCCACGCTGCCCGTCGTCGCCGATGCGCGCGACGCGGCCGCGCCCCTCGATCGGCGGCTCGCCCTCGATCGCGAGCAGCCGGAACACCACGACGGCGCCGATGTCGAGCGCGTCCGGTCCGGCGACGAGCAGCCCGTTGCCGCTGACGTTGACCGTCAGCGTGCCGATCCAGTCGCCGGGCCGGTCGTCGCCGCCGACGCGTGCGAGCTGCACGGGACGGGTCGCGCCGACGCGCACGAAGTCGCGCCGCTGGACGACGTCGACCGCGCCTTCGTGGTGGAAGTGGACGAGGTCGTGCGCGACGACCGTCCCCCGGCCTTCCAGCCGCACGAGTCCGCGCGGGGCGGGGAACTCCACCCACATCGGCGAGGCGTCGCCGAGCGCCAGCGTCCTGCGCGCGTCGAGCATCAGCACGACCGCGATCTCGTGGGCGGTGACCCGCGAGACGCGGCCGCGGTACTGCTCGCGGTCGGGCAGCGTGATCACGACGTCCTGCCGCAGCGCGGGGAGCGGCGGCTTGGCCGGGGCCTTGTCGGCCGTCGCGCTCATCGCAACAGGCGCTCCGCGAGGGTTGCGGGGTCGGCGGGGGCGATGCTCGTGCCGCTCTGGACGTATGCGATCGGAAGGCGCGTCGTGCACGCCAGCTCGACGGCTGCGCCGATGTGGGCGTCGTCGGCGTCGAGGGAGAGCGCGAGCGCCGTGGGGCTCAGCGGTTGCAGGCGGTCCATGAGCGCTCTTGCCGTCGGCAGGTCGAGGTCGGCGGGAACGACGGCGATCACGTCGTCGAGCTGGAGCTGGTGAATGCGGGCGGCAAGCGCGTCGACCTCAGCGCGGTCGGTCGCGATCGGCGGAAGGTCGACGGCGAGCACCTGATCCGCGTCGGCCCGCTCGACGAGCGCGCGCGCCTTGTCGAGCGACGCGACCGCGCGCGCGTCGCGGCCGGCGCGCTTGTAGGCGGTCGCCAGCGCGTCGGCGCAGCCGGTGGAGCCCGGGCCGGCGAACGCGACGGCGAGGGCGCCGGCGCGGTGGGGGAGCGCGGTGGGGAGCTTGCGTGCGAGGGCGCGGCGCGTGGCGGTCCGGGCGTCGGGCGCGAACGGCAGCTCGTGGGCCTCGGCGTCGGCGATCAGCTTTGAGGCGAACGCGTGGCTCATGCCCTTTGCGGTCAGCTCGGATGTGAGCGAGGGCGCCAGCGTTGCCGGTCTGGCCTCGAAGGGGGTGGGCTCATGCGAGGACAGCGAATCTGGGTCGGTGGGAGCGACCGTAATTCGCGGTCCTCCGTCAAGCTCGGCCGCTTCGGTCTCCGCGGCGGCCAGCAGCTGTGCGAACGGCTCGGGCTCCTCGTCGTACGTGTCGACGCGGGCGTGGCCGGCGCGCGCGTCGACCTCGACGAAGCGCTGCTGGAAGAAGCCGCCGATGCCGCCCATCAGGCCGTCGCGCTGCTTGAGCACGATCGCGTCGGGGCCGAGCGCGTCGCGGATCTGCGGCAGCAGCTCCTCCAGCGATCTGCCGCGGAAGGTGGTGACGTCGGTCGTCGTCTGCTCGGGGGCGGTGGTGCTCATCCGTCGATCACTCCAATCGTCTCCACGCTGATGCCGGGCGCGATCTCGTTGTAGGAGCAGACCGCGAGCTGCGGAATCGCCTGCTCGACGAGCCGCCGCAGGTGGCGGCGCACGCGGGCCGAGCAGAGCAGCACCGGTCGGGTTCCGCGAGCGACGCCATGCTCCACCTGAGTTCGCAGTGCGCCGACCAAAGCCTGCGCGCGCGTCGGCTCCATCGCCAGGAACTCGCCGTCGGCCGTCGCCGTGATCGCCCCCGCGATCTCGGCCTCGACGGCCGGATCGAGCGCGATCGCACGCAGCCGCCGGTCGGCGTCGACGTGCGGCGCCGTGATCGTGCGCCCGAGCGCCTGGCGCGCGTACTCGGCCAGCAGCGAAGGATCTCGCGTGACGCGCGCCTTGTCGCCAACCGCCTCGACAATCGCGCCGAGGTCGCGGATCGAGACGCCCTCCGCCAGCAGCGCCTGCAGCACGCGCTGCAACTCGCCGAGCGTGAGCACATCGGGGACGACCTCCTCGACGACGGCCGCGTTCGTCTCCTTCAGCTGCTCCAACAGCTGTCTGACGTCCTGGCGGCTGAGCAGGTCGGCGGCGTGCGCGCGGATCGTCTCGGTCAGGTGCGTCACGACGACCGACTCGCCGTCGACGACGGTGAAGCCCAGCGCCTCGGCCTCGGCGCGCTGCGCGTCGGGGACCCAGGTGGCGGGCAGGCCGAAGGCCGGCTCGGTCGTCGGCACGCCGCCCGGCAGCGAGCCGACCGCGTCGCCCGGGTCCATCGCGAGCTGGTGGCCGGGCATCAGGCGGCCGCGGGCGACTTCCGTGCCGCGCACCTTCAGCACGTACTCGTGCGAGTCGAGCCCCAGCTCGTCGTGGATCCGCACCGGCGGGATCACCATGCCGAGGTCGGAGGCGATCTGGCGGCGGATCACAGAGACGCGGCTCAGAAGGGTTCCGCCCGAGGCGGCGTCGACGAGCGGCACGAGCCCGAAGCCGATCGCCAG
>JBQCIQ010000029.1:0-4134 GCA_051953595.1 Conexibacter sp.
TGGCACAGCTGCGTCGGACCGTCTCTCGGTCCGACCTGGACGCCCACCGTATCAGCCGAAGCCGCAGCACGAAGCCGGGTGCTACGGTCAGACCCGGGGTGCGGCCGCCCGAAACCTCTCATTGGTCGAGACGGAGGGGTAGTCCCGATGTCGTCCGAATCAACCGCATGACCCGCAGCTTGCGCCAGATCGCCCTCGCTTGGCGAGCAACCCTGCGGCCGTCGTCACACGAGTCGCCCCGTGACCAAGAGCTCACCGCCCGTGTGGAACGCCTCGAGTCGGTGGTGGAGGGCCTGCAGGACGCGGTCTACCGCCAAGCCCAGCAGCATGACCGCGAGATCGGCGAGCTGCGCACGCGCACCGATCCCGCCGAGATCGCTCGCGCTCTCAGCGCCGATGCACGCCGGCGCGGGTTGTGACTTACACGCGGCGATCGGTCACACGAGGATCACACCATCTTCACTTCGGGAGGCACAGGCACGCCATAGCGTCGCGGACGTAATTACGCGAGCCATGGAGAGGGCATGAACAGAACCATCTTGGCGGGGCTTGTCACGGCGGCGGCGTCGCTCACACTGGCGCCCGCTGCGCTCGCCGGCAACGGCACGCCGATCAACACGGGCTCGGCGAACCCGCTGACGCTGGCGCTCTACGGCGACGCACCCTACGGTGCGAGCAACGGCGACACCGCGGCGTTCGCGGCGACCCCCGCGTTCGTCGACGCGGTCAACCGCGATCCGGCGGTCGACCTGGTCGCTCACGTCGGCGACATCCACTCGGGCAGTCAGAAGTGCACCGTCGCCTATGACCAGTCGGTCGCCGACATGTGGAGCGCGTTCAAGGACCCGCTCGTTTACACCCCCGGCGACAACGAGTGGACCGACTGCCAGAAGGCCAAGGAGCTTCCCGGCGGCGACTTCGGCGGCGATCCGCTGCAGAACCTGGCGGCGGTGCGCTCGATCTTCTTCCCGCGCCCCGGCTACACGCTCGGCGGCCGTCCGAAGCAGGTGATCTCGCAGGCGCAGGTCGGCACCGGCACGGACGCCGGCTACGTCGAGAACGTCATCTGGGAGCAGTCGCAGACGCTGTTCGTGACAGTGAACATCCCGGGCGGCTCCAACAACGACGCCGACAACTGGTTTGGGCTGCCGCGCACGCAGGCGCAGACCGACGAGATCGCCCAGCGTACGCAGGCCGACCTCGATTGGATCGATCGGGCCTTCGCGCAGGCGCAGGCCGACGGCGTCGGCAGTGTCGTGATCCTCGAGCAGGCCGACATGTGGGACCTCGACGGCAAGGCCGCGTCGCACATCGCCAACTACAAGCCGTTCGTCGACAGCATCGCGAGCCACACGTCGGCATTCGGGAACCCGGTGCTGCTGTTCAACGGCGACTCGCACATGTACCGCTCCGACAACCCGCTGGTGCAGGGAGCGCCGTGCGCGATCGAGACCGGCGCGCCCGACACCTCGACGCAGGCGTGCCCTGACGACGCCTACGCCAACCAGGCGGCGAACGGCGGCGCCTACGACGTGCCGAACTTCCACCGCATCGTCGTCCACGGCGGCACCACCTTCCCGGCGCAGCCGCTGGAGTACACCCGTCTCACCGACGACCCGCGTGCCGACAACCCGACGTCGAGCACGAGCTTCGGGCCGTTCAGCTGGCAGCGCGTCCAGCCGTAGCCGCTCGGCCGATGGAGCCCCGTGCGGCTGGCGCGGGGCTCCAGGTCGGGCGTCCGAGCTGAAAGCTCAGAGCGCGAAGAAGACGCGGTTGAACGGACCGCCGGGGACGCTTTCGCTCACGTCGTTGGTCAGGTCGGTGATCGCGACGTTCGCGTAGCTGACGTCGGCGAGGATGCGTCTCTGGCCGGGCGGGCAGGTGAAGTCGCCGGGCCCAGGCGGATTCAGCGTCAGCGTCTGGGAGATCGAGCCGTTCTTGCCGGATCTGAAGGCGCCTTCGGCCGTGACGGGGCCGGTGAACGATTCCTTGTTCGTCGCCTGCGGATGTCTGTCGCCGCCGTTGATGCACGCGTACGTGGCGGATCCGTCGGCCGACGCGCGGTATCTGATCAGCTGGTTGTCGCCGAGGCCGGCCTCCTTGAAGCTCACGAGCAGCTGACCGGCGTTGGTCGGCCCCGTGGCCGAGTCTCTGACGAAGTGTGGGCTCGTCGCCGACGCCGTTCCGGCGAGCGCGAGGACGGCGAGCGCCAAGAGGACCGCGGCGACGGCCGTCGCGGAGCGGATGGATCGGATCACGGCTTCTCCCCTTCAGGTCGCAGGCCGGCGCTGTGGGGGAAGCCGGCCCTTGATTGCCAAGCACATCAATCCGGATTACGGTGCGCATGCCCTTGTGGCAGGGGGAGCCGAAACCACCGCAGTGTCGGAGCCGACCGCAGTCGGCGCGCAGCCGCTGGTGGCAGGACGCACCGGCGCGCCGCGCGGAGGTCCGCGTACCGCCTCGGCAGTGGCGCGAAGCGGGTCGATCCGCATATGCTGGCGCGCGCTGGGAGGCGAGCGGCCGCAGATGGCCCTCGTCCCGCAGTGAGGTCGTCTGCGAGAGGGCCGGGCGGGAGACCCGGTCGGAAAGGATTTGCATGAGCCTGAAGAAGCTCACCGCCGTCTTCGTCGGGATGCTGCTGGCGCTCGCCGTCGTCGGCACCGCGACGTCTGCCGCCGCGGCGCCGAGAAAGGCGACGATCAAGAGCACCACGTCGGTCAGATTCAAGCCCAACCGCTACATCCAGGACGGGCTGCGCTGGGCCAGAGACTCCTACGTCGTCCGCTCCGGCGGCACGGTCAGAGTCGTCAACGGCGACGGCAGCGAGGGGCCGCACACGTTCACGATCCTGCGCAAGAAGGACGTGCCGAAGACGATCAGAACGCTCTTCAACTGCGCGGCCTGCAACGCCCTCACGAGAGCGCACGGCGCCGATCCGAACACCGAGGCGCCGCCGAGATTCCCGTTCCTCGAAAACGGCGTCGGGCAGGACACGCCGCCGAACGTCGACCGTCCGGGCGACTCGGGCCTCATCGGCACCGGCAGAAAGGGCGACTTCGTCAACTTCCACGTCACCGCCAGACCTGGGACGACGCTGTACTTCATCTGCCTGATCCACCCGTGGATGCAGTCGAAGCTCCACGTGCAGTAGCACGTCGCAGCGTGAGGGCCCTGGCGATCGCCGGGGCCCTCGTGCTGTGCCTTCTCCTCATCTCCGCGGGCCCTGCCGCCGCGCGCACGCTCGACTACTGGGTCGCCGCCGTGCCGACCTCGTGGGCGATCGTCCCGAACGGCCACGACGCGATCAGCGGCATGATGGTCCCGGTCGAGGACTCGGTCCTGCCGACCGTCGTCTACCGCCGCTTCACGCCGCACTGGCGCAGACCGGTCGCGAACGCGCCGCGCTCGGCCGCCGACGGCCTGCTGATCCCGGGTCCGCTGATCCACGCCCGCGTCGGCGACCGCCTGCGGATCCACTTCAAGAACATGGACACGCTGCGGCACGAGCCGCACTCGATGCACTTCCACGGCGTCCACTACCGCCCCAGCTCCGACGGCGCCTACGTGCCGGGCGTCTCCGGCGGCGACGCGAACGTGGCGGTCGGTCACACGTGGACCTACGAGCTGACGGCGGGGGAGGACTCCGTCGGCGTGTGGCCCTACCACGACCACTCGCCGTCGATGATGGACTCGATCGACGGCGGCATGTTCGGGATGCTTTCGATCCTCGGGCGCCACGAGCGCGCGCCCGACCGCGAGTTCCTGGTCGTCTTCTCGCCGTTCGGCAGATTCATGGCGATCGACGGGCGCGCCTTCGTCGGCAACACGCCGGTCTTCCACGCGCGCGTCGGCCAGCTCGTGCAATGGGACGTGATGGCGATGGGCTCCGACTTCCACACCTTCCACGTCCACGGCCACCGCTGGATCGGCCCGGGCGGGATCCCGCGCGACACGCAGACGGTCGGGCCGGCCGAGAGCTATCGCTTCCGCTGGCGCGAGCAGGATCCCGGCACGTGGCTCTACCACTGCCACGTCGAGGACCACATGATGCGCGGCATGATCGGCACCTACGTGGTGTCGCGCAGATGAGGCGGCGCTTCGCGCTCGCCATCGCGGCGCTCGCAGCGCTCGCCG
>JBQCIQ010000030.1:0-6887 GCA_051953595.1 Conexibacter sp.
GACCGCCGCGGCTGGCGCCGGCACGCCGCGCTGAGCCCGCGTCGCGCGCCACACTTCACGCCATGCCCGCCCGCCTGCCCGACGGCGAACCGGCGCCGCGCGACGGCGCCCTGCCCGCGTCCGCGCTCGACGGGCTCGGCACGCGCCCCTTCGGCGTCTACGTGCACGTGCCGTTCTGCGCCACGCGCTGCGGCTACTGCGACTTCAACACGTACACCGCGGACGAGCTGGCGAGCGGCGGCGGCCGCTCGCGCGCGGGCTACGTCGCCGCGGCGCGGGCGGAGCTGGCGCTGGCGCGGCGCGTGCTCGGCGACGCGGCGCCGCGCGTCGACACCGTCTTCTTCGGCGGCGGCACGCCGACGCTGCTCGCGCCCGGCGAGCTGGCCGAGCTGCTGCGCGCGATCGACGACACGTTCGGGCTCGCGCCGGGCGCCGAGGTCACGACCGAGGCGAATCCGGAGAGCGTCGACCCGGCGTCGCTCGACGCGCTGCGCGCCGCCGGCTTCACGCGCGTCTCGCTCGGGATGCAGAGCGCCGTCCCGCACGTGCTCGCGACGCTCGACCGCGTCCATACGCCGGGCCGCGCCGCGGAGGCGGCGCGCGAGGCGCGTGCCGCCGGCTTCGCGCACGTCTCGCTCGACCTGATCTACGGCACGCCGGGCGAGTCCGACGACGACTGGCGCGCCTCGCTCGACGCCGCGCTCGCGGCCGAGCCGGACCACGTCTCGGCGTACGCGCTGATCGTCGAGCCGGGCACGCGGCTGGCGGCGCAGATCAAGCGCGGCGCGCTGCCCGCGCCCGACGACGACGTGCTCGCCGACCGCTACGAGCTGGCTGAGACGACGCTGTGCGAGGCGGGCTACGGGTGGTACGAGGTCTCGAACTGGGCGGCGTCGGCGGACGACGCCTGCCGCCACAACCTCGGCTACTGGCGCGGCGGCGACTGGTGGGGGATCGGGCCCGGGGCGCACTCGCACGTCGGCGGCGTGCGCTGGTGGAACGTGCTGCACCCGTCGACGTACGCGGCCCGCCTCGCCGAGGGCGCCTCGCCGGCCGCCGGCCGCGAGCTGCTGGACGCGCAGACGCGCCGCGTCGAGCGGGTGATGCTGGAGCTGCGGCTCGCCGACGGCCTGCCGCTCGACCTGCTCGACGATGCCGGCCGCGCCGCCGCCGCGCAGGCCGTCGACGACGGCCTCGCCACGCGCGCCGACGACCGCCTCCGCCTCACCCTCCGCGGCCGTCTGCTCGCCGACGCGGTCGTGCGCTCGCTGCTCGGCTAGCGCCGCCGCACCTCGTACGCGCACGCGTGCGCGCCGGTGAGGATGTGCGAGACGCGGGTGACGTCGGCGTCGGGCAGGACCTCGCGCAGGAACGCGATCTCGGCGCCGCAGGCGTGGCCGTAGCGCTGCGCGACCGCGAGGATCGCGCAGTTGTGCTCGCGGATCCGCCAGCCGCCGCCGTCCTCCAGCGGCTCGACGTCCGCGAGGTAGCCGTCCTCGTCGAGCACGCGCGCGACCTCCGCCACGCGCGCGTCGAACTCCAACCCGTCAAGCCGCTCCCGCGTGCGCTCCACGCGCGCGCGGCGGCGGCGCTCGAACGCGCGCGCGATCAGGTCCGGGTCCTCGTCGCCGATGTAGTCCAGCAGCTCCACCGTCAGCTCCCCGTACGCGCGGGGGAACAGCGCCTCGGCGGCCGGGGCGAGCCGGTAGACGTGGCGCGGGCGGCCCGGCCCCGGCCGTTCCTCGCGGTGCTCCACGAGATCGGCCGCGGCGAGCCCCTGCAGGTGCTGGCGCACGGCCCCCACCGTCACGCCGAGCGCGCCCGCCAGCTCCTCCGCGCGCGCCTCGCCGCGCTTGCGCAGGTGGATCAGCAGCTCCCGGCGCGTCGGCGGCAGCTCGGCGAGCGCTGGTCCGAGGTGGCGTGGCATGATGTTTGGACAGTAGCGACTGTCTTTACCTGCCAGCGACGATGAAAGGGAAGCGGATGGCCTACGAGGTGCCGGATCTTCCGTACGCATACGACGCGCTCGAGCCGCACATCGACGAGGCGACGATGCACTTCCACCACGACAAGCATCACGCCACCTACGTCAGCAGAGCGAACGAGCTGCTCGAGGGCACGGAGTGGGCGGACAAGCCGGTCGAAGAGGTTCTCAAGAACCTCGACAGCCTCGGCGACAAGGCGACGGGCGTGCGCAACAACGCGGGCGGCCACTACAACCACTCGCTCTTCTGGGAGAGCATGTCGCCCAACGGCGGCGGTGCTCCGACGGGTGACCTCGCCGCCGCGATCGACCAGGCGTTCGGCTCCTTCGACGAGCTGAAGGCGAAGATCAGAGCGACCGGCGCCGGCCAGTTCGGCTCCGGCTGGTCGTGGCTCGTGCTCGACAACGGCAAGCTCGACGTCGTCGGCTCCGCGAACCAGGACAACCCGATCAGCCAGGGCAAGGTCCCGCTGCTCGGCGTCGACGTGTGGGAGCACGCCTACTACCTCAAGTACCAGAACCTGCGCCCGAACTACATCGACGCCTGGTTCAACGTCGTCGACTGGGACAAGGTCGCGGAGCGCTACGCCGCGGCTGCCTCGTAACGCCATGGCCTACGTCATCGCAGAGCCCTGCATCAACGAGAAGGACTCCTCCTGCGTGGAGGTGTGCCCGGTCGACTGCATCCACCCGACTCCTGACGAGGAGGGGCACGAGGCCGCCAGACAGCTGTTCATCGACCCCGAGGAGTGCATCGACTGCGACGCCTGCGTCGAGGCCTGCCCGGTCGATGCGATCTACCCGGAGGACCTGCTGCCGGAGAGATGGGCCGAGTACGCCCAGATCAACGCGCAGCACTTCGCGAACGCCTGACGCACCCGCCGCTCTGACCCGGCGCCCCACGCGCGCGGTCAGAGCGGCGTGCGCTCCTCCTCCAGCATCGCGCGCAGCCGCCGCAGGGCGCTCGCGGTGCGCGACTTGACGGTTCCGAGCGGCACGTCGAGGTGCGCGGCGATCTGCCGCTGGCTGAGGCCGAGTCGCCAGCGCAGTCGCACGACCGCCGCCTCCTCCGGCGTCAGCCGCTCCAGCAACTGCTCGAGCGTGACGCGGTCGACGAGCTGGGTGACCGGCTCCGACATGTCGCCTGCGCGCTCGCGCGCGCTCGCGCAGGGGGCGGTCGGGTCGTGCGGCTCGGGGACGCGGCGGCGCAGATGGTCGATCGCGCGCGAGCGGGCGATCGTCGCCAGCCACGTGCGCAGCGAGGCGCGTGCCGGATCGAACGAGCGGCCGCGCTGCCACGCCTCCAGCAGCACCTGCTGGTAGACGTCCTCGACGGCCGTCCGATCGTGGATCGCGTCGTGCAGCAGCGCGAGCGCTCCGGGGCCGTACTCGGCGTAGAGCGCGCGAACCGCATCAGGGTCCCGCCGACGCAGTCCGGCGGCGATGCGCAGCTCGGTGGTGGAGGGGGCGGACCGACGCATCGGCGCTCACCACTGTCGCACGAATGCGGCGCCTCGACGGTATGGCGACGGTAGGAGTTTTCTGGGTACTCCAGCGTTTTCCACAGTCCGGCGAACGGCGCCAAATCAAAGCGAAAGTAGTGGAAAAGACCGCCATTGCTGGGGAGACAATCGTGTTTCGGCGAACGCGTTCCGCTCAGACGCCGTACGCCGAACGGCAGGCCCACGCGCGAGCGCAGGCGCGCCAACATTCACCGATCGGCGGACATCGAGCGGTCAGGGGGTGCTCGGCGTCGCGCCGGCGTCCTGCGCGTGCAGCTCCTGGCGCAGCAGCAGGAAGGCGGTGCCGCCGAGCAGCGTGCGGATCCAGAACATCAGCGCGTGGTAGACGAGCACCGCCGCGGCGGCCGTCGCCGCGGGCGCCTCGTAGACGAGCAGCATGCCGATGATCCCGCCGTCGAGCGCGCCGATCGCGCCCGGGATCGGCACCCACGTCGCGAGCTGCCCGACCTGGTAGGAGAGCGAGATCGAGGCCCACGGGATCCCGTTGCCGATGCCCTGTGCGACCGCCCACAGGACGCCGATGTCGCACACGAGGTACAGGAACGCGCCGAGCAGCCCCCAGCTCGGGCGCCGCGCGAGCCGCACCGTCTCGCTCAGCGCGGTCGCGTAGCTGTCGAGCGTCGCGGCCAGCCGCCGGCGCCTGCCCGCGTGTCGCGCGAGCACGCGCGCGAGCGGACCCGCCAGCAGGATCAGCAGCAGCACCGCGCCGACGGCGGCCGTGGGCGCGAGCCACAGCGACACGTCGTCCGGGCCCGACAGCAGCCCGGTGCCGAGCGCGAGCGCGGTCGCCAGCAGCACGAGCGCGTTGACGCCGCTGGTCAGCAGGTAGAGCACGCCGGAGCGCTCGGCCAGCTCGCGCGCGCCCATCCCCTCGCGGCGCAGCACCCACGCGCCGAACGCGAGCCCGCCGACGCCCCCGAACGGGAGCGCGGCGCCGAACGCGAGCTGCGCCGCCGCGAGCCGGTTGCCGAGCCGCGGCGCCACGGTCGGAAACGTGAGGCGGAAGACGAGCACGTAGCCGAGGCAGGCGAGCAGCTCGAGCACGACCGCGAGCGCGAGCCAGTGCGTGTCCATGTGCGTGATGCGGCGCCCGACCGCGCGCAGGTCCGGGACGGCGAACAGCAGCGCCACGACGAGCGCGATCGCGACGATCACCCACACGATCGCCGTGCCCAGCCGGCGTCCTTGGGCCGTGCCGACCGTCGTCTCAGGCGCCTGCGTCATCGCCGGCCGCCAGCTCGTCGAGCATCTCGAGCATCTTGCGGTGATAGGCGAGTCCTGCGACGAGCGTCCGCTCCGGCCCCCGTTGGCCGCCGCCGCGGCGCACGAGCGCGAGCGTGTCCTCCAGCTCCGCGCGCTTCGCCTCGTGCCACGTGCGCCGCGCCGCGAGCAGCGGGGTTGGATCCGCGCCGGCGAAGACCTTCAGCAGCATCTCGTCGCGCAGCAGCGGCGCGGCGGCGGCCGGGCCGTCGGTCCACGCGCGCAGCGCCTCGCGCCCGAGGTCGGTGAGCGCGTAGAGCTTGCGACGCCGGCCGCTCTCCTCCTGGCGGACGGTCAGGAAGCCGCCCTTCGCGAGCCGCGCCGGCTCGTCGTAGGCGGTCGTGTGTGGGACCTGCCAGAAGTTCTCGATCGAGCGCTCGATCAGCTGCTTGAGGTCGTACGAGGTCGCCTCGCCGAGCGCCTGGAAGAGCGCGAGCACGGCGTAGGAGGTCTGCGTGAGACGGATCGGCTTGCGCTTCATGGTGCGTCTCGTATAGTACGGGACGAACTGTCATACCAGCGCCCACGACGCAGGGGGTCGAGATGCAGGACTCGAGCCATTCGAACGGGATCTTCTCCGCTGGGGCGGACTACGACGCCGTGATCGTCGGCGCGAGCATCGCCGGCTGTGCGGCGGCGCTTCAGCTGGCGCGCAGCGGCGCGCGCGTCGCGCTCGTCGAGAAGCACGCCGACCCGCAGGCGTTCAAGCGCATCTGCTCGCACTACATCCAGGCCTCCGGCGTGCCCGCGATCGAGCGGCTGGGACTGCTGGGACCGATGCTCGACGCGGGCGCACAGCGCTCGCACCTGCGCATCTGGACGAAGTGGGGCTGGATCGTCCCGCCGCGCGTGGCGGAGAACGCGGGCCTCAACCTGCGCCGCGAGAAGCTTGACCCGCTGCTGCGCGGGATGGCGGCGGCGTCGCCCGGCGTCGAGCTGCTGGCCGGCTGCACCGCCAGAGCGCTGACGCGCGACGGGGACGGCACGGTGACGGGCGTCGTCGTGCAGGGCCGCAGCGGCGGCGAGACGACGCTGCGCGGCCGGCTCGTCGTCGGCGCCGACGGGCGCGACTCGCGCATCGCCGAGCTGGCCGGCGTGCCGGAGCGCCGCACCCGCCACGAGCGGATCGCCTACGGCGGCTACTTCGCCGGCGGTCCGCCGGCGCACGCGCCCGACGCGACGATCTGGATGACCGACCCGCAGTGGGCCGCCGCCTTCCCGACCGACGACGGGCTGACGTTCTACGCGGCGATGCCGACGAAGCGCTGGCTGCCGGAGTTCAAGCGCGACCCCGAGCGCGCGCTCGTCACGTTCCTCGCCGACCAGCCCGAGCCGGCGCCGATCCGCGACGCCGAGCTGGTGAGCCCGATCCTCGGCAAGCTCGACATGGAGAACCGGCTGCGCCGGCCGGTCGCGCCCGGGCTGGCGCTGGTCGGCGACGCCGCGCTCGCGATCGACCCGCTGTGGGGCGTCGGCTGCGGCTTCGCGTTCCAGACGGCGGAGTGGCTTGCCGAGTCGGTCGCGCCGGCACTCGGCGGCGCCGAGCCGTTGGCGGCGGGCCTGCAGCGCTACCGCCGCCGCCACGCGCGCGGCTTGCGCGGGCACGCGCTGCTGATGGTCGACTACGCGCGCGGGCGCAGATTCAACGCGAGCGAGCGGATGATCTTCTCGGCCGCGACGCGCGACGACCGGCTCGCGGGGCTGTTCGAGCAGTTCGGCTCGCGCCAGATCGGTCCGGCGCGCGCGTTCCCGCGCATGATCCCGCTGGCGCTCGCCGCGCACGCGCGTGAGGCGGTGGCGGCGTGAGCGGCGACGCGGCGGTGCGCCGCACGCGCATCCGCGCCGGCGGCACGCAGCCGCGCGTGCTGGAGGCCGGTCCCGCGGACGCCGCCGAGGCGGTCGTGTTCGTGCACGGCAACCCCGGCTCGTGCGATGACTGGGAGCGGCTTGCGGGCGCGCTCGGGGCGATCGGCGTGCGCGCCGTCGCGCTCGACCTGCCCGACTTCGGCGAGACGATCGCGCCGGCGGGCTTCAGACACGACGTGCCGACGTACGCGCAGTTCGTGAGCGACGCGCTCGACGTGCTCGGCGTCGAGCGGGTCCACCTCGCGATCCACGAC
>JBQCIQ010000031.1:0-5718 GCA_051953595.1 Conexibacter sp.
GGTAGAGGAACGCCTCCTCGACGTACGCGCGCAGCTCCGCGCGCAGCCCCGTGCCGACCTCCGTCTCCCCCATCGATCCCCCTACTGGCTCGTGATCCCCTCGACGGCGTCGAGCCGCACGCGCGGCTCGGAGCGCTCGGCGGGCCAGGCCGCCGCGGCGCCGGCGCGAGCGCCGCAGAAGCGCTCGTGCCACACCTGCGTCGACAGTATGCCGACGAGCGCCATCCCCTCGCGGAACCGGCTCGCCTTTCCGGAGCGGCAGCGCCGCAGCAGCCCCTCGACGCGCGCCGGGTCGAAGATGCCGACCGCGTCGAGCGCGTCCGCTTCCAGCCGCTCCTCCACCCACCCCGGCGCGTGCGCGCCGAAGAAGGGCGCGACCTCGGGCGCGCGGTAGGGCTGCTTCGGCCGCTCGACGACCGCGCGTGGGAGCAGCCGCTCGGCGAGCGCGCGCAGCTCCGCCTTCTCGCGCAGCCCGGGGCCGAGCTTGCGCTGCGGCGGCAGCGCGGCCGACTGCGCGAAGACGCGGTGGTCGAGGAACGGGAAGCGGCCCTCGACGCCATGCGCCATCGCGACCCGGTCGCCCTGCGCGGCGAGCAGGTTCGGCGCGAGCAGCGTCGTCAGCTCCAGGTAGGCGGCGCGCTCCAGGGCGCGCCAGCGCGCGAATCCTGCCGGCAGCTCGGCGCGCAGGCGGGCCAGCGGGTCCTCGCCGTTCATGCCGGCGAGCGCCTGCGCCACCTCCGGGCGGTAGAACGCCCTCACGATCCCGGTCGCCGCGATCCGCGGCTGGTGCGAGAAGAGCGGGTCGCCGGCGGCGCCGGCCTCGAAGAAGAAGCGCTTCCAGGCCGGGCCGCGGCGCTCGGCCGGCACGTCGAGGTACGGGTACAGCTCGTCCAGCAGCGCCTCGGCGCGCGCGGGCTCGCGCCCGTGCAGCTCGCGCAGGGCGGTCTCCTTGAACAGGTCGTAGCCCCAGAACAGCTCGTCGGCGCCCTCGCCGGTCGCCACGACCGTGATGCCGTGCGCGCGCGTCGCCTGCGCGAGCAGGTAGAGCGGCACGGGCGCGGTGCGGATCAGCGGCGTCTCGGCGTGCGCGACGACGGCCGGGAAGCCGTCGGCGATCTCGCGCGGGCCGACCTCGACGACATGGTGGCGCGTGCCGAGCGCGGTGGCGACCTGCTGCTGGAAGGCGCGCTCGTCGTAGCGCGCGTCGTGGAAGGCGACCGAGAAGGTGCGCAGCTCGTGGTCGCTCGCCTGCTGCGCGAGCGCCGTGATCAGCGACGAGTCGAGCCCGCCCGAGAGGTAGGTGCCGACCGGCACGTCCGCGCGCAGGCGCAGGCGGACGGCGTCGGCGAGCAGGTCGGCGACGTCCCCGGGCGCCGGCGGCGCCGCGGCGGCAGCATCGGGCTCGTAGTCGGGCACCCACCACGTCCGCCGCGCGACGACGGCGCCGTCCTCCCACACGAGCAGGCCGCCGGGCGGCAGCTGCGCGACGCCGCCGAACGCGCTGCGCGGAGCGCGCGCGCCCCACGTCGTGAAGACCTCGTCGATCCCGGCGAGGTCCGGCGCGGCGGCGACCTCGCCGCTCGCGAACAGCGCCTTCGCCTCGGAGGCGAACGCGATCCCGCCGTCCGGCAGCGCCGCCCACTGCAGCGGGCGCACGCCGAAGCGGTCGCGCACGAGCGTCAGCCGGCGCGCGTCCGGCTCCCACCAGGCGAGCGCGAACTGGCCGTTGAGGCGGTCGAGCGCCGCGAGCCCGTCGCGCTCCAGCAGCCGGTGGACGACCTCGGTGTCGCTCGTGGTGCGGTACGCGCCGCCCAGCTCACGCCGCAGCTCGGGGTGGTTGTAGACCTCGCCGTTGTAGACGAGCAGCGTGCCGCGCTCGCCGCGCATCGGCTGCCAGCCGCCGGGGACGTCGAAGATCGCCAGCCGCGTCGAGACGAGCCCCGCGCCGGCCTCGCGCGCCATCCCCCAGCCGTCCGGACCGCGGTGGCGCAGCGCGCCGGCCATCCGCCGCAGCGCGTCCTCCGCCACGACCGCGTCGGCGTCCGCCCGCACGATGCCGGCGATGCCGCACATGTCAGCCGCTGGCCGGCGGCGCGGCGCCGCGGCGGCGCCGATCCCCCGATCCGACTTCCCCCATGACGCCGACCTTAGCGGGGCCGGCTACGTGCGCGCCAGCTCGCGGCGGGAGCGGACGCCGAGCTTGCGGTAGATGTTGCGCGCGTGGGTGCGGACGGTCTCGAGGCCCACGTGCAGCTCGGCGGCGATCTCGCCGTTGGAGCGACCGGCCTGGAGCAGGTCGAGCACGCTCGCCTCGCGCGGTGTCAGCAGCTCCGGGCCGCTCGGCGGCGGCGCCGCCGCTTCGCCGGCCGTCCGTCGCAGCACCTGCAGGCCGCGGGAGGCGAGGTGGATCGCGCTCAGCACGTCGCGCGCCTGCGTCTCCTTCGACAGGCATGCCGTCGCGCCGAACGCGAGCATCTGGCTGCACTCCTGCGGGCTGGGCCGGTTGGCGAGCACGATCAGGTGCGTCTGCGGGTGCGTCCCGACCAGCTCGCGCACTTCGAGCGGCGTGCGCAACGAGCCGTAGTTGAGCAGCGCGACCTGCGGGCGGTGGTGGGCGATCGCCGCCGGCAGGCGCTCGTGCGGGACGCCGGCGGCCAGCAGCTCGATGTGCTCGTCCTCCTCGATCAGCGCGCGCACACCACGGTCGATCAGATCCTCGAAGCGGGCCACGACGACGCCGACGCGTGCGTGAGGGAGCGGCACGGAGCCGATCCTAGCGGCCGGCGGGTGAGCCGCGCCTCACCCGCAGCTCCCCCGGGCGATCCCCCGAAGATCCCCCGCGACAGGGGATTACAGCGCGCGCCGCAGCGGCGAGGATGCCGACACGGCGGGCAGGGAAGCTACCGACCGCCGTGAAACCGCCCCGAGCGAGGTTGGTCCCCCCTCCACCCTCGGGGCGCGTCGCCCGGGCTCGGCCGCTCCTCCCCCCGGCCGGGCCCGGGCCCTCGGCTTCAGGCCGGGGCAGGTGCGCCGACGACGGCGCTCGACCAGTCGATCACCGAGGTCGGCTTGACGACGTGCTTGCTCATCCCGAGCTGCTTCGGCTCCAGCCCGAGCGCGAGGCCGACGAGCTGCGGCAGGTGCAGCACCGGCATCGAGAGGTCGTCGCGCCCGACGGCCTTCTTCGCCAGCGGCTGCTGCAGGTCGAGGTTGAGGTGGCAGAGCGGGCACGGCACGACGAGGCAGTCGGCCTCGGCGTCCTGCGCGTCCGACAGATGCCGGCCGGCCTGCTTGAGCGAGGCGTCCTTGTTCATCGTGATGATCGGGAAGCCGCAGCACTTGTGGATGCCGGCGTAGTCGATCACGGTGCCGCCCAGCGCCTCGATCACCCAGTGCAGGTAGTGGTCGCGCGGGTGCTCGGCGTCGATCCCGAGGCGGTCGGTCGGGCGCACGATGTAGCAGCCGTAGAAGGGGCCGACCTTGAGGTTCGTGAGCGGGCGCTTGACCTTCTTCTTCAGATTCTCGAGGCCGATCTCCTCGACCAGCAGCCACAGGAAGTTCTTGTTCGTCAAGCCCTTCTCGTAGGAGAGGCCTTCGGCGGCGAGCGTCCCGTTGACGTGCTCGCGGTACTCCGTGTTCGCGTCAAGGCGCTCCTGCGCCTCGCCCTGCGCGCCTTGGCAGGTCGAGCAGATGTTCATCATCAGCTCTGCTCCCTGCACCGCCTGCGCGAGCGCGAACGTGCGCGCGTTGAGCGTGTCGGCGAGCTCCTGCGAATGCTCGGCGATCACGCCGGCGCCCGTGCAGCAGGCGCGGTCGAGCTCGACCAATTCGATGTCCAGCAGCGGCGCGACCGCCGCCATCGAGCCGTGCAGCTCGGGGGTGAAGCCGCGGCTCACGCAGCCGGGCCAGTACGCGACCTTCATGCGGACTCGCTTTCGCTCGCGGCCGTGGGCCGGTTGGGATCGGGGCCGGGCGCGGATGGCATCCCGTCGCCGCCGCCGACGGCGACGGCCGGCGGCGTCTCGGCAGCGCCGGTGGCGGCCTCGTCGTCGTCTTCGTAGCCCGAGATGTAGAGGTTCAGCTCGTAGCGTCTGTCCTTCGACTCGACCTTGTCGTAGATCGCCTTGACCGCCTTCAGGTCGGCCTTCGGGATTCTGTGGCCGAGCGCCGCCTGCTTGACGTTGACCTTGCCGCGCATGATCGCGCGCGTGATGACGGGCAGCGAGTCGAGCAGCTCCTGGCCGGCGGCCGGGTGGAACTTCGCGAACCACGAGTAGCCGCCGTAGGAGCGCGGCAGCATCTCGGCCTCGTGCAGCAGGCCGTAGTCGCGGATCAGCCCGACGATCGTGCGCTCGTGACGGTCGCCGTTGTTGCGGTCGTTGATGTGGTGATCGCTGCCGGCGATGCGGCGCAGGCGCATGATCTGGTTCATCGGGGCGACGCCCTTCGGGCACGCCTCGATGCAGTTGAAGCAGTGGGTGCAGTCGTAGATGCCGTGCGGGTCCTCGGCGAGGTCCTTCAGGCGCTCGTACTGCTGCGCGTCGCGCGGGTCGCCGACGAAGCGGTACGCCTTCGCGGAGGCGGCCGGGCCGACGAACAGCGGGTCGACTTCCATCGAAAGGCAGTCGGAGACGCACGCGCCGCACTGGATGCAGGCCATCGTCTGCGTGACGTCGACCATGTTCTCGTGCGGGACGATGTACTCCCGCTCCGGCACCGGCTGCTTCTCGATCAGCCACGGCGTGACGCGCTGGATCTTCTTCCAGTGGACCGCGTCCATGTCGACGATCAGGTCCTTGATGACGGGCATGTTGCCCATCGGCTCGACGAGGATCGTCTTGCCGTCGGCGTTGACGCCGCTCTTCGCGGCGTGCTCCAGGTGCGTATGGCAGGCGAGCCCCGCCTTGCCGTTGATGCGCACCCCGCACGAGCCGCAGATCGCGGCGCGGCAGGAGCAGCGGATGCCGATCGAGCCGTCCTGCTCGCCCTTCACCTTCAGGATCGCCTCGAGCACCGAGCGGTGCGGCTCGAGGTCGACCTGGAACTCCTCGTAGTAGGGCGCCTCGCCGGACTGCGGGTCGTAGCGCCGGAGCTTCAGCGTGTACTCGGCCATCTCAGATCAGCTCCATGATTAGTACGTCCGCTCCTGCGGCTCCCACTTGGTGATCGTCACCGGCGCGGTCCCCAGCTCGGGCCCGTCGCCGTTGAGCGAGACGGTGATGTGGTGCAGCCAGTCGGCGTCGTTGCGCTCGGGGAAGTCCGTGCGGAACTGCGCCCCGCGCGACTCTCTGCGCTCCTGCGCCGCGACCACGATCGCCTCGGCCACGTCGAGCATGTCCCCGAGCTCGATCGCCGCCAGCACGTCCTGGTTGAAGACCGTGCCCTTGTCGTCGATCGCGGCGTTCGGCGCCTCGTCCTTGAGGCGGCGGACGATCTCGTGCGCCGTCGCAAGGCCCTCGGCGTCGCGGTAGACGGCGACGTATCTGTTCATCGTCTCGCCGAGCTCGTTCTTGATCTCGGAGATGCGGCGGCCGCCGGTCGGACGGTTCAGGATGCCGTCGATCTCGCCCTGCGCGTCGCTCAGCACGCTGACCGGCGCCTTCGGCATGGCCGTGGCGCGCGCGCGGGGGGCCCCGGGCGCGCCCGCGCGGCGGGCGAAGGTGTGCGTGTCGGGCAGCGCGGTCGCGGCGAGGGGGGTTGCGGCGTGGGCGGTGACGC